>JAGODE010000014.1 GCA_017998385.1 Chitinophagaceae bacterium
ATCCTATATTGCTCAACCAGGCAGAGTATCGCCGTAATTACAACAGCACGGCCAACTTCAGCGGTTATTTCAATTATGAAATCAATCGTTTCCTGTCATTCCGCTCTACACTGGGTTACGATATCAGCAATGTGCGCCAGAATGCATTTAATGACACTATTACTTCTATAGCCCGGCAAAACTCCAACATGCCAACGGCTTCTATCAACACGCAAACCCGCAATACACTGAATAATTCCAATGTACTCAGCTTTACTATGAACAAGTCGGGCACTGCTTTCAGTGACGGCAACGATCTGGATGTAGTACTTGGTCAGGAGTTGTTTGAAACAGTATATAAGACCTATGGTATCGAAACCCGTTATTTTCCCATAGGTATTACGCCCAAAGCGGCGTTGGGTAATATGGGCCTGGGCAGTGCTCCTGCCGGTGCCACACAACCTCCGCCCACCTCGACCGAAGCTACCAGCCGTGTTTTCTCTTTCTTCGGCCGCGTCAATTATGCGTTTGATAAAAAATACCTGGCAAGTTTCACCCTGCGTGCAGATGGGTCCAGCAAGTTTGCCGAAGGTAACCGCTGGGGATATTTCCCTTCCGGCACCCTCGCCTGGCGTATTTCAGAAGAGCGCTTTATGGAGAACCTGAAGCCAACGATCAGTGATCTGAAGCTGCGTATGAGCTATGGCCGTGCAGGTAATAACCGCATCAACGATTTTCTTTATCTCACACAGTTTGTAGCCAACACCTATTACAGCATCAACGACCAGCTGATTACGGCTTTCCGCCCTTCCGAACTGGCCAATGCCAACCTGGTGTGGGAGACAACGGTTTCTCGCAACCTGGGTCTGGATATCGGTTTATTCAATGATCGTTTGCAAATCTCAGCTGATGCATATAAGAATACAACGAGCGACCTGCTGGTAAATGTACCCGTACCCACCAGTTCGGGATACACGCAGCAGATCCAGAACGTGGGAGCTACTTCCAATAAAGGAATTGAGCTGCAGATCAATGGTACGCCTGTTGCCAACCGCAACTTTACCTGGCGTGCCAACTTCAATATTTCCTTTAATAAAAACAATATTGAAACACTGGGTAAATACCAGGACTTCTTCCTGTTTTCGTCAGGATGGGGTGGTGCCAACCAGCCGGCTGACTACCTTGTAAAACCCGGCCAGCCAGTGGGTACTATCTGGGGACTGTTTACAGATGGTTATTATACAGTGAACGATTTTGATTATAATAATGGCGTGTATACACTGAAAGCAAATGTGGCCAACAACTCCGGTATCACAGCTACCGCACCTCAGCCAGGGATGCTGAAATTTAAGGATACCAATGGTGACAATGTGATCGATGATAAGGATCGTGGAATCATCGGTAATACACAGCCTAAATTCTTTGGTGGTCTGAATCAGCAGTTTTCTTACAGCAACTTTGATCTCAGTATTTTCTTAAACTTCCAGGTGGGCAATGATGTGTATAATGCCAACAAGCTGGAGTTTACCAGTGGCTACACGGTCAATTCAAATCTGCTGAGCAGCATGAATGACCGCTGGCGCACGGTTGATGAAAATGGTGTGGTGGTCACCGATCCGGCTGCCCTGGCCAAGCTGAATGAAAATGCGAAACTGTGGGCGCCCCTTCGCAGTGCCAGTTCTTTTTATGTGCACTCGTGGGCTATCGAAGATGGTTCTTTTCTTCGGGTCAATAATATTACGCTCGGTTATTCCCTGCCTTCCAAATTGCTGAAGCGGGCAAAGATTGAAAACTTCAGAGTGTATGCTACTGTCAACAATCTGGCTGTCTGGACCCGTTACACAGGGTATGATCCGGAGGTGAATACGCGTCGCAGCACCCCACTCACTCCAGGTGTGGATTACTCTGCGTATCCGCGCAGCCGCGCCTTTATCTGTGGACTTAATCTTACCTTCTAAACCCTTCAACAAAGAATAAAATGAAAGCAAATGCATTTTCAAAATGGGCCGTTACAGTACTCATGACTGCAGGCGCATCCTTGCTGTTGGGGTCCTGTAAAAAATACCTGAACGTAGAGCCGGTATCTTCTTTCGGCACAGATTATATTTTCAGTAATACTACCAATGCCGACCTGGCCGTGATGGGAGCCTATTCGGCCCTGGGCGGCGACCAGGGGTATGGTATCCGCATCAGCATGTATTATCCGTATGATAACGATGAAATGATGGGACAAAGCGGTGCAGCCGGCGACAACGAACGCCGTGATATTGCCCGCTACAATGCGAAACCCAGTAATACGCAGTTGGCCAACCCCTTCAATCAGTTGTATGCCGGCATCGAACGGGCCAATATCTGTATTTACAATATTCCCCGCATGAGCATGTACAACAATGGATCGGAATCTGAAAAGAAAAAGTTGCGTCATCTGTATGGTGAAGCGCTTACACTGCGTGCACAGTTTTATATGGAGCTGATCCGCAACTGGGGCGATGTGCCAGCCCAGTTTTTACCATCCAGCCTCGAAACGGATCTTTTCAAATCAAAAACAGATCGCGATACAATTTATGACCGGCTGCTGGCCGACCTGGCCGAAGCTACTACGCTGGTACCCTGGCGTACGGAAAGCACGGTTACCAATGAACGCATCACACAGGGTGCTGTACGCGGACTGCGTGCACGCATTGCACTCTATCGCGGCGGATACTCGCTGCGCAGGAGCAAACAAATGGAACGTGCAGCCAATTATAAAGATTTTTACCAGATAGCCCGGCAGGAGTGTGAAGCCATTATGGCTCGTCCGCAGGATCATAATCTTAATCCCAGCTTCAAAGCGGTATTCAAAGACGCCATCTGTGCGCACCGCCAGGAACCCAATGGAGAAATTCTCTGGGAGGTGGGCATGACCGGTGGTGGCAGTGGTTTTGGTGACAGTAAGCTGGGTTATTACAACGGCCCGCGCTACAACAATACAGGCAACTCTGCCCTTACTATTTTACCTACTTATTTCTATTCGTTCGACCCGCAGGATACCCGTCGTGATGTGACCTGCGCTCCTTATGATATTACGCAGAGTCTAAACCTTACAGGCCGTACCCTGCAGACCATGGTAGATGGCAAGTTTCGCCGCGACTGGACTTCGCAGCTCACTTCGCAGGCGCAGTATTTTGGCACCAACTGGCCCATGATCCGCTTTTCAGATGTGTTGCTCATGTTTGCAGAGGCTGATAATGAACTCAACAACGGTCCAAGCGCAGCGGCCATTGCGGCTTATGAAAAAGTGCGGGTACGTGCTTTTGGCGGAAATGCTTCACTGATCGGCACAACGCCCACAGACTATGCCGGATTTTTTGCTGCCGTGCGTAATGAGCGTATGCTCGAACTGGGTGGTGAAGGTATCCGTAAGTATGATCTTATTCGCTGGAATATGCTGGGTCAGCGTCTTGCCGAAGCGAAAGCAGCCATGCAGGCTATGGTTAATAAAGAAGCCCCTTATCAAAATTTGCCTGCCAAAATGTATTACCTGGCCAATTCACCCACGCTGGTGTGGAGTAATTCATTTTATGAGCCGGCACCGGCCACAGCGCCTACCGGCTATGTAGAGGTAGCGTGGGTGGGAAGTGGCGTTACCACTACGCTCATCAATATCATAGCATCCAATTTCACTGCCAATAAGAGTGAATTGCTGCCTTTGCCGCAGGCAAGTATTGATGCCAACCCCAACCTTAAACAGGATTATGGTTATTGATATGACTCCTAAAAAATATTGACAGATGAAATCAACAACATATAACAATTTGCTCCGCCTGCTCACTCCCATTGTGGTGCTGCTGTTGCTGGCAGGTTGCAAAAAAACAAAAGACGAAACCCTTAACCTGCCCCGCCAGTTTATGCCGGGGACTATCAAGGTTACTGCAGGTGAAACGCAGGCCAAACTGGACTGGGGGGCTTCGCAGTTTGCCAGTGCAGGTATGACCTATACCGTCGAAGTATCGACCGATACTATGTTTCAAGCACCGGCGCCAATTTCAAAACAGACAGAGACGCCATCACTTATCCTCACAGAAACCGAGCTCGAGATCGAAACGAAATATTATGCACGTGTAAAAGCCAATGCCGTAGGTAATACTGCCGAATCTTACTGGGTGCACAGCAATGGATTCCGTATTACCGGTGAGCAGATATTTTCGGCTGTACTGGATGCGGAGCTGAAAGATAAATCGGTCATTCTGCGCTGGCGTCCTTATGCCGGTCTTACACGCATCATGCTTACGCCTGCTGCCGGCGGCACAAGCCGCGAGATACCGCTTAGTGCCGACGATGTGACCGATGCGATGAAGCTCATCGAAGGCCTCACAGCGCAGACGGCTTATGTGGCTACGATATATCAGAATAATGTACGCAAAGGAGTGATCAGCTTTACTACAAAAGAGCCCAGCATTTACTCAATTGTACTTACACCGGCCGATGATCTGCTGGCCGCAGTAGCTGCCGCTGCTGACGGAGACCTGATAGGTCTGCAGCCCGGTACGTATAATTGTGTAGATGGTACGGGCGCATATGCCAACCTGGTGATAGAAGGTAAGACGGTGGGAATTGCCTCTGTATCTGATAATCCCGCCGATACAAAAGTCAATTACCGGGAGGTGACGCTGAAGGGCACGGGTGCTGGCGTACGCCTGCGGGGTATCGGCTTTGATGGGCTGGCTGCCGGTACAGCCTCCGCTTATTTTATCAACCTGGTAGGTCTTGCCAGTGATGCAGAAGCCGCCACGTTTAAAAATGTGATTGTAGATAATTGCGTGGTAAGCAATATGGGCAACTGCTTTTTCCGAGGTAACCGTGCGGCAAATAATGCCCATAAAATCGATACAATCCGGATTGCCAACAGCATTATAACTGACAGCCGCTATCTCAGCGCCTATACTTTCTTTACCATGGAAAAGCTGGAGTTCAAGAGCCTGGAAATGATCAACTCTACTTTCAACAGGCTGGGACGCGCTATCATAGGATACAGTACCAATATTACCGTGCCGCTAGTGCCCCGTATTGTAATTGATCAGTGTACGATCAACAGCTTTGGCCGCGATGGACGTAACAACTTTTTTGTTGACGCAAATGCCAACCAGCTTACACTCACTATCGAAAATTCTATTATTGCCAATACGCCCATGAGTGGTCAGACTACCGGTACCAGCCTCATACGGGGCTCTGCTACGACGGCTACTATGCGCAATTGCAATTACTTTAATCTGACAGATGGTGCGGCTACACCCACCAGCCTCAGCTTTCCGGCACTTGTTACCCAGCAAAACAATACAACAGTTAACCTGGGATGGACAGAGAGTCAGAATACATTCACATTGCCGGCCGGATCTGATTTGCGGACAGCCAGCAGCAGCGGAGGAGCCATAGGCGATCCACGCTGGGCATTATAAAATTTATTAACCCAGGATCAGGTGTGGCGCCGTGCTGCACCTGATCAATGAGGCATTACCCCATGAACTGTACTTACCTGTTTACACACCATAGTCATAAAGCCGCGCGCAGCGGCCTTTTGGCTTTTTTTATATGCCTGTTGGGCCAGTATAGTCAGGCACAGGTCATTGCTTTTCCCGGTGCAGAAGGTTATGGAAAATATACGACCGGAGGGCGGGGAGGGAAAGTGATGCTGGTATCCAATCTGAACGATGATGGCCCGGGCAGTTTTCGTGCCGCGGCCACAGCCCGTCACCCGCGCATAATAGTATTCAGTGTGTCGGGAACCATTCACTTAAACTCGGCAGTAGTGATCAGGGGCGATGTGACTATTGCCGGACAAACCGCGCCTGGTGATGGTATTTGCCTGGCAGACTATCCGGTATCGCTTGGGGGCGACAATATCATTGTGCGTTATCTCCGTTTCCGATTAGGCGATCGTTTTCAGAACAAAGGCAAAGTACATGGTAGTGGCCACGATGATGCTTTTGGCGGCAACCGCAAAAAGAATATCATTATCGACCATTGCAGCATGAGCTGGAGCACCGATGAAGCTTTTACGGTATACGATGGCGACAGTACCACCCTGCAGTGGAATATTATTTCTGAACCATTGAATTACTCCTATCATTTCGAAAAAGGCGATACCGATTACGAAAATCATGGCTATGGAGGTATATGGGGCGGTCGTCACCTGACGGCTCACCACAACCTCTTTGCTCATTGCATAAGCCGTAATCCGCGTTTTGCCGGTATACGCAGCAGTCCGGAAGAACTCGTTGAGTTTGCCAATAATGTAATCTACAACTGGGGGCACAACAGCGTGTATGGCGGCGAAGGAGGCAGGTATACGATGATCAACAATTATTACAAATACGGGCCATCTACCTCTTCTTCTGTACGGTACCGGATTGTAAACCCCACGCGGCAGGATCAGCCCGCTATTTATTACGGGCAATTTTATGTCGACGGAAATTATGTAGATGGTGCAAAAGATGTTTCCCGCAACAATTACCTGGGTATACATCCTGACAAGAAAGCGACCGATGCAGATAAGCGCGCTGCCACACTGGCCAAACCAGCGGCTGCGCTGTCAGCGAAATGGCAAACAGCAACAGATGCCTATACCTGTGTACTGCAATGTGCCGGAGCCAGTCTGCCACGGCGTGATGCCGTAGATACGCGTATTGTGGAAGAAGTTAAAAACCGCACCGGCCGAATTATAGATGTACAGGGAGGTTATGCACATGGCACGCCCTATGAGGTGAGTCAGGCGGCCTGGCCGGTGCTGGCTACAGCAACGGCACCTGCTGATACCGATGGCGATGGCATGCCCGATGAATGGGAGCGCAGCAAAGGGCTTGACCCAAACAATGCGGCAGATGCCGGCGCATATACGCTGGATAAATTATATACCAATATAGAAGTTTTCATTAACAGCCTGGTGTCTGATAAGACTTCAGAAAAATAACCGGAGTATGAAAAAATCACTGCTCTGTATTGTTTATTTGGTGATCTTGTGTTCATTTCAAATGCCTGCAACATCACGTATACATATCTACCTGGCTGGTGATTCTACCATGTCGGTTAAGCAGAAAAAAGCCTGGCCCGAAACCGGATGGGGAATGCCTTTTTCCACTTTCTGGGATTCGGCAGTAGTAGTAGATAACCGGGCTATGAATGGCAGAAGTACCAAAACATTTATACTGGAAGGCCGCTGGCAATCCATCGCCGAAGCGCTGGTACCGGGTGATTACGTATTCATTCAGTTTGGTCACAATGATGAGTCTGTAGAAAAGAAAGAGCGCTATACCCCACCGGATTCTTTTCAGCTTAACCTGCGTCGTTTTGTAACAGAAGTGCGGGCTCGCAAGGCCGTACCCGTTTTATTTACCCCCGTATCGCGACGTAAGTTTGATAATTCTGGTCAGGCCCTGGAAACGCACAGTGTATACACTCCACTCGTAAAGGCTGTAGCAGCCGGCATGAAAGTGCCTTTGATTGATCTCGATGGGCGCAGCAGGGCTTTGTACCAGGAGTTGGGTGATGCGGGATCGCGCCTCCTGTTTTTACAACTCAAACCCGGCGAGCATCCCAATTACCCCCAGGGAAAAGAAGACAACACACATTTCAACGAATTGGGCGCGCGGCTGATAGCCCAACTGGTGCTGGCAGATATACGTAAAGCATTACCGGAACTGGCTGATCATATCATAAAAACGGAGTGACGATGAAACGGCTCATCCCTGCATATATCCTGTTAATGATGCTGACCGGTACCACTGTGCTGGCTCAGCAGAGACTGGTGGTGGCGGCAGACGGGTCGGCAGCATTCAGCTCGGTGCAGGCTGCACTCGATGCAATAAGCCCCGGCACTACACAGCCGGTTGAGATATTTGTAAAAAAAGGGGTGTATCGGGAAGTAGTGATTGTGGATGCACGTAAACCTCCTGTGAAACTGATCGGTGAGCAAAAAGATTCAACTGTTCTCATTTTTAATAATCATGCCGGCACGCGTTTGCCCAATGGTGATACACTCAATACCTGGACCTGCGCCAGCTTTTTTGTATACGCCAGCGATTTCAGTGCAGAAAATATCAGTTTTGCCAACGATGCGGGTTTCACTGCGGGCCAGGCTGTAGCACTTCGCATAGAAGGCAACAGGGCTTCTTTTATTAATTGCCGAATGACGGGCTTTCAGGATGTTTTATTTCTGAGCGGTAGCGGAGTAAAACATTATTTCCGTGACTGCTATATAGAAGGCACGACCGATTTCATTTTTGGAGCCGCAACGGCGGTTTTTCGTAATTGTCATATTCACAGCAGGAAAAATTCGCATGTTACGGCAGCATCCACCAATAGCATCATTCCTTATGGATTTGTATTTATAGACTGTAAGCTTACAGCAGACAGCAATATCAATAAAGTATCGCTGGGCAGACCCTGGTCACCCACCGCCAGTGTCACGTATATACGCTGCTGGATGGGCCGTCATATTACGGCAGCTGGTTGGGACAACTGGCGCAATGCTGCCAATGAGGCTACGGCTCGTTATGCAGAGTATAAAAGTACTGGCCCGGGTGGGCAGTCTGCAGGGCGGGTAAGCTGGGTAAAGCAATTAACCGAAACGGATCTTAAAAATTTTACCATAGAAAAGATACTGGGTAGCTGGCAACCTGATCCTTCATTACCCGGTCTATGATGAAAGCTAAACAACATACCATGAAGCAATTTTTTTTAGTGATCATGAGTGCATTATTTTTTTCGGCCAGCCAGGCACAATCAAAACAGGAAACAGCAGTGGCCAATGCAGTGGAGCAATTGCGCCAGGCTATGATCGATCCTACAGAAGCGAAACTCAGTAAGCTCGTAATGGCAGAACTGAGTTATGGGCACAGTGGCGGTAAACTCGAAGACAAAGCCACATTTATTCAAACGCTTGTTAGCGGCAAATCAGATTTTGTAACCATTGATCTGCTTGATCAAACGATTGCAGTAGTGGGTAAGACAGCGATTGTGCGTCATCTGTTAAAAGCGACTACCAACGACGGAGGTAACCCCGGTCAGGTACAATTGCGGATATTATTGGTATGGCAGAAAACGAAAGCTGGCTGGAAGTTGCTCGCGCGTCAGGCAGTGAAAGCCTGATAAGCTTTTGCAACGCTACCGTTCCCGGTAACGATTGCGTAAATAAACAGATAGAAATGATTGATTATGACCGTGTTTGGGGGTAAACTTGTAAGCACAAACCGGTGAAAAAAACGATTTCCTGCAATGAAAAAGAATATTTTTTCTGTGGCGCTGGCGCTGGCTGCCGGACTGCTCGTACATGGGCAGGTCGGGGTGCGGCAACCGGTGATCAAGCAGCCGGTTTTTAAGAAAGATACCAGCAATATTGTGCGCAGCGGAGCGGTGGGTGATGGTAATACGCTCAGCACAAAAGCCATTCAACAGGCTATCGATGCACAGCATCGCAAGGGAGGTGGCGTAGTGCTCGTGCCTTCCGGCTTATGGCTTACCGGGCCTATTGTTTTAAAAAGCAACATCAATCTTCATCTCGCACAGGGGGCTACTCTTCTTTTTACAGCCGATTTTGATCAATATCCCTTAATCGAAACAAACTGGGAAGGATTACAGCAAATGCGCAATCAGTCGCCCATTTCAGCAACTGGTGCTACCAATATCGGCATCACCGGAAAGGGTATAATAGATGGCAATGGCGATGCCTGGCGCATGGTTAAAAAAGATAAACTTACCGGCAGCCAGTGGAAGAAACTACAGGAACGCGGAGGTGTGCTGAGTGAAGATGGCAAGACATGGTATCCCTCGCAGAAATCGCTTGCCGGTTCAAAACTCACCAATCCGGGTGTACTTGCTCCGGAGAAAGATGCGACCTTCTTCAATAGTGTCAAGGATTTTCTGCGGCCCAACATGGTGCTGCTGTCGGAATGCAAAAATATTATACTCGAAGGAGTTACTTTTCAGAATTCTCCCGCCTGGTGTATACACCCACTCATGTGTGAAGACCTGACCGTGCGGGGCATTACCGTTAAAAATCCCTGGTACGCGCAAAACGGTGATGGCATTGATGTAGAAAGTTGCAAAAATGTACTGATCGAAAAAAGTGTATTTGATGTAGGCGACGATGCCCTTTGTATGAAAAGTGGTCGTGATGCCGAAGGACGCAAACGCGGTAAACCTACTGAGTCGGTGATCATTCGTGATTGTATTGTATATGCTTCGCACGGTGGCTTTGTGGTGGGCAGCGAAATGAGTGGGGGCGTACGCAATGTATTTGTAAGCAACTGCACATTTATAGGTTCAGATATTGGCCTTCGTTTTAAAACCACACGCGGACGTGGCGGTATAGTGGAAAATATTTTTATCCGTAATATTTATATGAAGGATATACCGGGTGAGGCGATCCTGTTTGATATGTATTATGCAGCAAAGGATCCGATAGCGCTGCCAGGTGAAAAAAGGGAATTGCCAAAAGCAGAGTTCAAGCCGGTAGATGAAACCACTCCTGTATTCCGCAATATTCATATCAGCGATGTGTATTGTAATGGAGCTGAAAAAGGCGTTTTCATAAGGGGCCTGCCTGAAATGCACATCAGTGGTATTGTAATGGAGAATATGGTGATCAGTGCGCGAAAGGGTATCGATATACAGGAAGCAAGCAATATCACTTTCCGCAATGTGCGCATCGATTCGCCCGCAGCGGAGCCGCTGGTTGATATGCTGCAAAGCGACCGGATTCATTTTGATGGATTAAAATATATGCCCGGTACTCCGTTGCTTTTTCGGGTGAGCGGCGAACGGAGTGGTGCGGTGAGCTGGAAAAATATTGACACAAAAGCTGCACAGAAACTTATCAGTTACGAACTGGGAGCAGTGGCGGCCAATGATCAGAAAAACTGACCGGATATGAAGTATTTGTTTTGGATAGGATGTTCAATGATGGTACTTACGGGCACGGCACGGCAAACACCGCCTGAGCCACTCTCCCAGCAGATGACCCGCACAGCCATGCAGCTCTGGCCCGATTCTTTTTTATTACAAAATGATAAAGTGGCCAAATGGCGCTACGATCAGGGAGTGATATTGAAAGGAGTGGAGGCTGTGTGGAAACAAACAGGCGAAGGAAAATGGTTTGACTACATTCAGCGGAGCATGGATTTTTATGTGCAGAACGATGGCAGCATTAAAGGATATAAAGGCGAAGAGTACAATATTGACCATGTCAACAATGGTAAACTGCTGCTGTTACTGTTTCAGGTCACAGGTAAGGATAAATACCGCAAGGCGGCTACCTTACTGCGCGACCAGTTGCGAACTCACCCGCGCACATCGGCTGGTGGTTTCTGGCATAAAAAGATTTATCCTTCGCAGATGTGGCTCGACGGGCTTTATATGGGACAACCGTTTTACGCAGAGTATGCCAGCATTTTTCATGACGATACGGCTTTTGCAGATATCACACGCCAGTTTTCATTGATGGAGCGTAATGCACGCGATCCCAAAACAGGATTGCTGTATCACGGCTGGGATGAAAGCCGGACGCAACAGTGGGCTGATAAACAAACAGGCCGCTCTCCCAATATCTGGGGGCGTGCACTGGGCTGGTATGGTATGGCACTGGTCGATGTGCTTGATTATTTTCCCGAGACCTATCCGGGCCGCGATACCCTGAAAGCTATTTTGCAACGTTTTGCAAAAGCGGTGACGAATGTACAGGATCCTGCTTCAGGCCTCTGGTATGATATACCCGATAAGCCGCGGGAAGCGGGCAATTATTATGAGGCATCTGCCTCGGCTATGCTTGTTTATACGATCGCCAAAGGAGTACGTAAGGGATACCTGCCCGCATCGTACCTGGCCAGAGCACGTAAAGGATATGAAGGAATAAAAAAAGAATTTCTTCAGCGTAGCGGTGACCGCCTCGATCTGAAAGGTACAGTGAGTGTATCCGGGCTTGGCGGCACTCCATACCGCGATGGAAGTTTTTCGTATTATATGAGTGAACCGGTGGTTGTGAATGACCCCAAAGGCATGGGGGCATTCATTTTGTGTGCTACCGAAATGGAATTGCTTGAAGCACCAAAAAAAGGTGCAGGTAAAACAGTATTACTCGATCGCTATTTCAATAGTGAAAAGAGAAAAGATGCTGGTGGTAAAAATGATTACTGGCACTACACCTGGACAGAATGGTCGCATCCCGGCTTTGCTTTCTTTGGTAACAGGTTCACCAAATATGGTGCGCAGCTGGCTAACCTCGATGCAGCTCCCACAGCAGCAAACCTCCGCAAAGCCAGCGTATACATCATTGTAGATCCGGATCATGTAAAAGATAATCCACAGCCCAATTATATGACACCGGAGTACGCTACCGTAATCAGCAATTGGGTGAAAGCAGGTGGCGTATTGCTGCTGATGGGTAATGACAGTGCCAACTGCGAGTTGAAACAGTTTAACCAGCTGGCCGGAAAATTCGGTATCAGCTTTACCGATGTGAGCCGAAATATGGTTAAGGACGATGTGTTTTCAATGGGCGAAGTAACAGTGCCCCCCAACAATGCTGTATTTAAGCAGCGCCGTATGTTTTTGAAAGAGATCAGCGCATTGTCGGTGAAGGCACCGGCCAAAGCGTTGATTGAAGATAAAGATGGAGTAGTCATGGCGGTGGCAACTTATGGAAAAGGAAAGGTGCTGGTAGTAGGTGATCCCTGGTTGTATAACGAGTATGTGGATGGGCGCAGACTGCCGGCCAGTTTTGACAACCTGGGCGCAGCAGATGACCTGGCTTACTGGCTGCTGAAGCAGGCAAAGAAATGAGAAAGCAGGTCCTCATATCAGTACTGACCATTGCTATGCTGCCCCTGGTGGCACAGCAGCGTATAATAGTTGCACCCGATGGCTCGGGCGATTTTAAGTCGGTGCAGGGAGCGCTCAACAGTCTGCCTGCAGAAGCATCATCGCCACGAACCATTTATATCCGTAAAGGAATATATCGTGAAAAGATTTATATCGAAAAACCACAAGTAATACTCGAGGGCGAGAGCCGTGAAGAAACAATACTGCAGGCAGCCATTGCAAGAGATGAATGGCGTTGCAGTCACCTGGATGACTGGGGAGTGGCTACGATCAATGTAGGCTCCAACGATGTAGCGCTGAAAAATCTGACGGTTAGCAACACGTATGCAATGGAAAACCCTCATGACCGGACCGTAAACTGTCCGTTGGACACAACAGGAGGAAAACGGGTAATTCGTGCCGATGGTCATCAAATGGCTTTACGTACGCTGAATGTTACCCGGTTGAAGGCAGTCAACTGTCACTTTATTTCCAGGGGTGGTGATACCGTGAGTCCATGGGAGGTAAAGAACGGACAATGGTATTTTAAAGACTGCATTATAGAAGGAGGAGTGGATCTCTACTGTCCGCGTGGATGGGCCTGGGCCGAAAACTGTCATTTCATTGCAGTGGGTGGCACAGCTGCTATCTGGCATGACGGCTCCGCCGTAGCAGATGCGAAGACAGTATTGAAAAACTGCAGGTTCAGCGGATATGACAACTTCCTGCTGGGCCGCTATCATCGCGATGCGCAGTTTTACCTTGTTGGTTGTGTATTTGCCGCCAACATGTGCGACTCGGCTATATACAGGGTCAGCAACCCTGCCGCATTCAACTGGGGTCACCGGGTTTATTATTCCGGATGCCACCGCGAAGGAGGAAAAGATTTTAGCTGGTACCGCGATAATCTGCCAGCGGGCCTTAAGGCTACTGATATTACTGTAAAATGGGTATTCGGCAGAAGCTGGAATCCCGAAGAAAACTGAAGGAGGAGTGATGCGATTAAACAAACAAAATCTTGCACAGATACCTGCACAGCCGGCGCTGGAATTGCCGGTAGCCGGCGTATTTGATCTGCCGGAGCGGGTACTTCAATTCGGTACCGGTGTATTGCTGCGGGGGCTACCCGATTATTTTATTAATAAAGCGAATAATCAGGGCATTTTTAATGGACGTATAGTGGTGGTAAAATCAACCACCCAGGGTGCTGCAGATGCATTTGAAGCTCAGGATGGTTTATTTACTACCTGCATCCGTGGTATTGAAAACGATCATAAGGTAGAAACTTTTGCGGTCAATGCTGCTATAAGCCGTGTGTTGTCTGCCAGTCAGCAATGGCAGGATGTGCTGGCCTGTGCTGCCTCACCATATATGCAGGTGGTTGTATCCAATACGACAGAAGTAGGTATTGTGCTGGTGCAGGAGCAGGTAGTGGATCGGGTGCCTGAATCATTTCCCGGTAAACTCCTGGCATTCCTGTATGAGCGTTTTCGCGCACTGGGGGGCTCTGCAGACAGTGGGATGGTGATCGTGCCTACAGAGCTGCTGGCAGATAATGGGAGCCGCCTGCGGAGCATCGTGCAGGAGCTGGCTGTTTTCAATCAGCTGGGTAACGATTTTATACAATGGCTGACCGAAGCCAATCATTTTTGTAATACACTGGTAGATCGCATTGTGCCGGGTAAATTGCCTGCAGCAGAACACACTCAGCTTGAACAACGCCTGGGCTATACAGATGAACTTATGATCACGGCCGAGCCATTTGCCCTTTGGGCAATTGAATCGGGATCGGCCCGTGTACAGGAGCTATTGTCATTTGCAACAGCTGATGACAGGGTAGTAATAGCGCCAGATATTGAAAAGTTCCGTGAACTTAAACTGCGCCTGCTCAACGGTACCCATACATTTACCTGCGCCCTGGCTCACCTCAACGGCTTTACTTCTGTAAAAGAAGCCATGCATGACGAGGCTATGGCCGGATTTGTACGCCGGCTGGTGATCCTTGAGATTGCTGAGTCAATAGACAGTACGCTGGCCACTTATAATGAAGCCTGCGCATTTGCCAATTCGGTACTCGACCGTTTCCGTAATCCTTTTCTGGAACATCGCTGGCTGAGTATAGCGCTGAACTATACAGCCAAAATGCGCATGAGAAATATACCTTTGTTGCTGCGTTACTATCAGCAGCACAATAAGGTGCCGGTTTGCATGGCCCTGGGCTTTGCCGCATATATCCGGCTCCTGTGTGTGCAGGAGCAGCCGGATGGCAGCTTTACCGGCAAGTGGAATGGCCGCAGCTACACCATCCAGGATGAGCATGCTGCTTTCTTTGCGGAAAAATGGGCACTGATAAGTGGACGCGATCTGGTGCATGCTGTGTTGAGTAATGAAGAATTGTGGGGTACAGATCTGGCAAGCTTACCGGGCTTTGAAGCACAGGTTGCTGAGGACCTGCTGCAATTGCAGGAAGGCGATCCTGCCGCATTGCTGACTATCGAATATCTAAATAAATCTTTTGTATAGATGAAACATATCGTGTTGAAAGTGCATGAGGCTGATAATGTGCTGGTGGCGTTGCAATCGCTGGCAAAAGGAAGTGTAGTGGAATATGAAGGCCGTAAGTATACGCTGGAAGAGGATATACCTGCAAAACATAAGTTTTTTACTACGTCAATGAAACAGGGCGACCGCGTGATCATGTATGGCGTAACGGTGGGACGGATGCAAAACGACGTGCCGGAAGGCGGATTGATGACCACGGCCAATACAAAACATGAAGCCGATCCCTTTGTATACCGTCCTTTTCAATATCACTGGCAGGCGCCGGATGTATCAGCATTCAAAGGTCGTACGTTTAACGGCTACCACCGTTCAGACGGCCGTGTAGGCACTGCCAACTACTGGCTGTTTATTCCTACTGTTTTTTGTGAAAACAGGAATCTTGATGTGATCCGTGAAGCGCTGCATAATGAGCTGGGCTATGCGGTTACTGATAAGTATAAACAGAAAGCAAAAGAACTGCTGAGGTTATATCAGCAGGGTGCAGACGTTGCTGCAGCTACGCTTGACATTCGCGAAGCCGTAGTGCCAGCCAACCGTATTTTTAAGAATGTAGACGGTATTAAATTCCTGAACCACCAGGGAGGCTGTGGCGGCACCCGCCAGGATGCAGAGGTGCTGGGAAAATTGCTGGCTGCCTATGCCGACCACCCCAATGTGGCTGGCGTGACTATCATGAGCCTTGGCTGCCAGCACCTGCAGACACGCGAACTGCTGGATGCCCTCAAGGAGCGGAACCCAAATTTTGACAAACCCATGCTCATATTTGAGCAGCAACAATCGCAAAGCGAAGAGCAACTCATTACCGAAGCCATTCGCCAGACATTTCTCGGGCTCATTGAAATAAACAAAATTGAACGTAAGCCGGCTACGCTCGACAAACTGGTGATTGGAGTGAAATGCGGAGGCAGTGATGGTTTCAGCGGCATCTCTGCCAATCCCGCAGTGGGTTATTGCAGCGACCTGGTAGTGGCACTGGGAGGTAAAATTTTACTGGCCGAGTTTCCTGAACTCTGTGGTGCAGAGCAGGAACTCATCGACCGTACACGCAACGAAGCGGCTGCCCATAAGTTTATTCACCTCATGACCACTTATAATGATGCAGCGCATCGGGCCGGCTCCGGTTTCCATATGAATCCCTCGCCCGGCAATATCCGCGATGGTCTCATTACCGATGCCATTAAGAGTACAGGAGCTGCCAAAAAAGGAGGCACTTCGCCGGTAGAAGATGTGCTGGACTATACAGAACCCGCCACTCGCGCCGGCCTCAACCTCGTATGCACACCCGGCAATGATGTAGAAGCTACTACCGGCAAAGCGGCGAGTGGAGCTACCCTTATTTTATTTACTACCGGCCTTGGAACGCCTACAGGCAATCCGGTTTGTCCCACCATCAAAGTTGCTACCAATACGGCACTGGCAACCCGTATGGCCGATATCATTGACATCAATACCGGCCCCATCATCGATGGCGAAAAAACCATTGCTGAAATGGGTGCCGAAATACTGGAATACTGTATAAAAGCTGCCAGCGGTGAGGTGATTCCAAAAGCTGTTCAGCTGAATCAGGATGACTTTATTCCCTGGAAACGCGGTGTATCACTTTGATCCTGACATTTATCAGAACCTAAACGGTTGTTATGAAAAAGTTTTTAGACGAAAATTTCCTGCTGCGAACCAAAACTGCCCAGCAGCTTTATCACGAATATGCCAAACAGATGCCGGTGATCGATTACCACAATCACCTGCCTCCCCAGCAGATTGCCGAAGACAAACAGTTTGGCAATCTTACACAGGCATGGCTGTATGGTGATCATTACAAGTGGAGAGCGATGCGAACCAATGGTGTAGACGAAAGCTATTGCACCGGCAACCAGCCTGACCGTGATAAGTTTCAACGCTGGGCCGAGACGGTTCCTTATACGTTGCGCAATCCGCTTTATCACTGGACGCACCTCGAATTGCAGCGTTATTTTGGCATCACAGAGATACTCAACCCCGAAAGCGCAGGCCGTATCTACGACCAGTGTACAGAAATGCTGCAATCGCCCTCGCATTCTGTTCGCCAGTTGCTGCGCATGATGAATGTAAAACTGGTGTGTACCACCGATGATCCTGTTGACACACTTGAGTTTCATAAACAAATACAGCAAGATGGTTTTGAAATACCTGTATTGCCGGCGTTCAGGCCCGATATGGCTATGCAGGTAAGCCAGCCAACAGTATTTAATAATTATGTGCGCAAACTGGAAGGCGCTACGAATATTGCCATTTCTTCCTTCGACGACTTCCTGTATGCCCTTCAGAACCGGCATGACTTCTTTGCATCTATGGGTTGCATGGTGTCTGATCATGGCCTCGAAGAAATCTATGCCGATGATTTTACCGGCTCTGAAATAGATGCCATCTTTCATAAGATTCATGGTGGCAAAGAACTCAATGAAGCCGAGCAACGCAAGTTTCGTTCAGCCATGCTGATTCATTTTGCTGAATGGGATTGGGAAAAAGGATGGGTACAGCAGTTTCACCTGGGTGCTATGCGCAACAACAACTCCCGTATGATGCAGGAACTGGGTCCTGATACCGGCTGGGACTCAATGGGCGACTTCAAACAGGGACGCAGCCTGGCCCGCTTCCTAGATAAGCTCGATACCAACAACAAACTCGCCCGCACCATTATTTATAATCTCAACCCGTCTGACAACGCCCTTTTTGCCACTATGATCGGCAATTTCAATGACGGCTCTGTAGCAGGCAAAATTCAATGGGGTTCGGGCTGGTGGTTTCTTGATCAGAAAGATGGTATGATCAAACAGATCAATACACTGTCGAATATGGGCCTGCTGAGCCGGTTTGTGGGCATGCTCACCGATTCGCGCAGCTTTCTTTCGTTTCCCCGCCATGAATATTTCAGACGGATTTTGTGTGACCTGTTTGGCGAAGAGATCGAGCAGGGCGAATTACCCAACGACCTGCCATGGGTAGGCAAAGTGATCCAGGATATTTGCTATAACAACAATAAAAATTATTTCAACTGGCAACTCAATAGCCAGACGGCAGACCTGAATCAGGCTACCGTTTAATTCAAAAAATATGGGAATACTTCAGCAATTCGATCTCACAGGGAAACAGGCACTCGTTACCGGATGCAACAGGGGGATAGGTAAAGCAATGGCGATTGGCCTGGCAGAAGCCGGTGCAGACATCATCGGCGTATCTGCTTCGCTCGAAAGCAGCGGCAGCGAAATAGAAAAAGCAGTACAGGCACTCGGCCGTAAGTTTACCGCCTACCAGGCAGATTTTTCCAACCGTGATAGTCTCTACGCATTTATTGAAAAAGTAAAAAATGCACATAGCCGTATCGATATCCTGGTCAACAATGCCGGCACTATCAAACGGGCTCCGGCTGCTGAGCATCCCGATGCAGACTGGGATCAGGTGCTTTCTATCAACCTGGATACACCGTTTATACTGGCCCGTGAAATAGGTAAACGAATGCTGGAGCAGGGTAGTGGTAAGATCATTTTCACCTGCTCACTGCTCAGTTTCCAGGGAGGTATAAATGTACCTGGCTACGCTGCCAGCAAAGGCGCAATTGCCAGCCTGGTAAAAGCACTGGCCAACGAGTGGGCTGGTAAAGGGATAAATGTAAACGGCATTGCCCCAGGTTATATAGCTACCGATAATACAGAGGCACTGCGGAATGATCCGGTTCGAAGCAAATCGATCCTTGATCGCATACCGGCAGGCCGCTGGGGCGAAGCAGATGACCTGAAAGGCGCCACCGTATTCCTGGCCTCGCCGGCAGCTAACTATATACAGGGAACGGTAGTGACGGTAGATGGAGGATGGATGGGGAGATAATGTGCTAATGGGTTAATGTGCTGATGTGCTAATGCGATCTTTGCGCCCTTTGTTCGCTTTGCGCCCTTTGTTCGCTTTGCGCTCTTTGCGATTTAGCCTTTTAAACCTTTTAAACCCTTTATACCCTTTATACTCTTTATACTTTTTAAACTTTTAAACATTCATGGATATTCGATTTGGCAACAGCCCTTCTGAAGTGAAGGGGATGACAACAGAACAATTGCGGGAACATTTTTTAATTCAGGGACTCATTGGTCAGGGTGAGGTACGGCTAACCTATTCGCATTATGACCGGATGATCATTGGTGGTGTGCAACCGGGTACAACGGCTATTGAACTGCCCAATCACCCCGAGTTGCGGGCCGATTATTTTCTGGAACGGCGTGAGCTGGGTGTGATTAATGTTGGCGGTGCGGGTATTGTAGTGGCGGATGGGGTAAGCTATGAGTTAAATAAACTCGATGCGGTGTATATTGGTAAAGGGACTCGTACCGTGAGCTTTGTAAGCAGCGATGCAGCGTTTCCTGCTGTATTTTATCTGCTCTCGGCGCCGGCCCATCATGAGTATCCCAATAAACGTTGTACCAAAGAAGAAGCATCGCCTGTGTCGCTGGGCGATATTTCTACTTCCAACAAACGGACTATCTATAAATATATTCATGCCGATGGCCTGCAAAGTTGCCAGCTGGTGATGGGATTGACCATTCTCGAGGCCGGCAGTGTATGGAATTCGGTGCCGCCACATACACATACCCGCCGTATGGAGGTGTATTTTTATTTTGATGTACATCCTGACCATCGTGTATTCCATTTTATGGGCGAGCCGCAGCAGACACGTCATATCACTATGGCCAATCATGATGCCGTAATCTCTCCGCCCTGGAGTGTACACTTTGGATGTGGTACAGCCAATTATGGCTTTATCTGGGGCATGGCCGGCGAAAACAAAACATTTACCGATATGGATCCGGCTCCTGTGGCCACGCTTCTATAGATAATAGCAATGAGTAGTACAGAACAACATATTTATAATGGAGTAAGGCAGGGTACGGTTTGCTGCTTTGGCGAAGTGCTGCTGCGCTACTCGCCTGCGCTGGAAGGCAAATGGATAAGAGATACTTCTATGGCCGTATACATCGGAGGGGCTGAGCTTAATGCAGCAACTGCACTGGCCGGCTGGGGATTGCCGGTTAAATATATCACCGCATTGCCCGACAATTACCTGAGCCAGGAGATTGTAGCGGAGGTGGAGCAAAAGAAAATAGATACCAGCGCAATCATAAAGCGTGGTGAGCGTATAGGAGCTTATTATTTACCGCAGGGCGCGGATCTTAAACATGCCGGCGTTATTTACGACAGAGCCTACTCTGCATTTGCCGGATTAAAGCCGGATATGATCAACTGGAAAGAAGTGTTGAAAGATTGCGGCTGGTTTCATTTCAGCGCTATCAGCCCTGCGTTGAATGCAGACGTGGCAGCAGTATGCCTCGAAGCCGTACAGACTGCTCAAAGCATGGGGTTGACTATTTCTGTAGATCTGAATTACCGCGCTAAATTATGGCAATATGGAGTAAGCCCCGCAGCAGTAATGCCAGAGCTGGTGAGCTATTGTGATGTTGTAATGGGTAATTGCTGGGCAGCTGAGAGCTTATTGGGAGTGATCTCTCCTATTAAAGAAAGCGCGGGCCTCTCTGAAGAGGAGCTGGTACATGCAGCCATGAACAGTATGCGGGATATGAAACTGAGGTTTCCTCAGGTAAAACAAATGGCTTATACCTTCCGGCTCGCAGATACATACTGGGCGGTTTACCAGGATGAAGGGCGGTTTAAGCGGTCACTCACTTTCCCTATCGGCAAAGTAGTGGATAAAGTGGGCAGTGGCGATTGTTTTATGGGTGGGATTATTTATGGTATGCAGCAGCAATTGTTGCCGCAGCACCTGATCAACTTTGCTGCAGCGGCAGCTGTGGGCAAGTTGCATGAAGCAGGTGATGCTACCAGCCAGACAGTGGCTTCCGTTGAAAAAAGATTAGCAGAAATGCAAACGGCTTCGGCCCAATAAATGAATATGGAAAGTAATCAGCAATTGATCCGGCAGATTGGTGAGCAGGGCCTGCTGCCCTTGTTTTATCATGCAGATGCGCAGGTATGTACAGATGTGGTAAAGGCCTTGTATGGCGCAGGTATTCGTGTTGTTGAATTTACCAACAGGGGTGCACAGGCGCTCGAAAACCTGAAGCAGTTGCATCAGTTGCGGCTGCAGGAGCTACCCGATCTCATTATCGGAGCCGGTACGATTACCACAGCCGATCAGGCTAATCGTTTTCTGGATGCAGGTGCAGATTTTCTCGTCAGTCCTGTATTTGACAACGATGTGTGTGATGTGGCCTACCTGCGTAAAGTGTTGTGGGTTCCCGGATGTATGACACCAACAGAGATTCATGTGGCGGCGCAGGCAGGCATACAATTGGTTAAACTTTTTCCCGGTTCAGTACTGGGTCCGGGGTTTGTGCAGGCGATTCGCGAGTTGTTTCCCCAAATTAAATTTATGCCCACTGGCGGGGTAGAGGCAACAGTAGAAAACCTGGCCGCCTGGTTTAAAGCCGGCGTGGTAGCGGTGGGTATGGGAAGCCAGCTGATTACAAAAGAAGCGCTGGCAGCAGGTGATTATGCAGGGGTGAGTAATAAAACAGCCGAGGCTGTTCAGTTGATACAAACTATCAGGCAGTCCCCAAAATAAAGCTCTAATTAGTTCACCATTGTTGCCAGTGGCAACGAAAACCAACGATCATGCAGCCAAAAACCGGAAATTACAGATGGACCATTTGCGCTCTGTTATTCTTTGCGACAACCGTCAATTATCTTGACAGGCAGGTACTTAGTCTTCTCTCGACAGATTTGTCTAAAGAATTCGGGTGGACCAATACAGATTATGCCAATATTACCGCAGCATTTCAGTTTGTATATGCAGTATCCCTTTTGTTTGCCGGAAGAATCATTGACCGCCTGGGCACCAAATCCGGTTATACCTGGGCAATTATTATTTGGTCCATAGGCGCCATTTTGCATGCAGTTGCTGTGCCTATGGGAGATTTTTTTTCCAACGCGTTAGCATCGGCGGGACTGCTGGCCGTGCCGGCATCCGTTCTTGGTTTTATGATTGCAAGGGCTGTACTTGCATTTGGAGAGGCAGGTAATTTTCCTGCAGCTATTAAAGCCACTGCCGAATATTTTCCAAAAAAGGAGCGCTCATTTGCTACCGGTATTTTCAACTCCGGTGCCAACGTAGGGGCTATTCTGGCACCGGTAACTGTTCCGTTTATTGCAGCTGAATGGGGATGGCAAACGGCATTTATCCTGGTAGGTGCTGTTGGTTTTCTCTGGTTGTTTTTCTGGAATATCTATTATGATCGTCCTGAAAAACAGAAACGCCTTTCGGCTGCAGAAATGCAACATATTCTCAGCGATAATGCAATTGAACAACCAGTTGCAGATAACAAAGGGGCTGAAGAAAAAGTGCGCTGGTTTAAATTGCTCGGTTATCGGCAGACATGGGCCTTTACCGTTGGTAAGTTTCTGACAGACGGTGTGTGGTGGTTTTTTCTTTTCTGGTTACCCAAATATCTCGAGGCACAATATGGTATGGTAAAAACAGACATTGCATTCCCCTTGTTTGTGCTGTACAGCATGACTATGATTGGTAGCATTGGGGGTGGGTGGTTCCCAATGTATTTTATTAAAAAGGGGTATAAAGCATATGACGGTCGTATGCGCGCCATGTTTATTATAGCCTTATTCCCACTGGTTGTGCTGGCAGCGCAGCCCCTGGGTGCAATAGCGTCTTTGGGTAATAGTGCTTATTGGATACCGGTAATCCTGATTGGCATTGGAGCTTCTGCCCATCAGGCCTGGAGTGCCAATATTTTTACAACTGTATCAGACATGTTTCCTAAAAAAGCAATCGGCTCTGTAGTAGGTATTGGTGGCATGGCTGGCGGATTGGGCGGTGTGCTTATTACGAAACTAAGTGGAGCGCTGACTGACCATTACAAAGAACTGGGACATATCGAAACGGCTTATACCATCATGTTTGTTCTTTGTGCGGTATTGTATCTGGTAGCGTGGGTCATCATGAAATCGCTTGTGCCAAAATATAAACCGATTACCGATCTGTGAGTAATGTGTTTTAAGTGCGGTAGAAGGTGAAGGGTAGAAGGTAAGGTGAATGAATGTGTAAACTGATCAGGTATCCTGAACGTAAATGAGAGATATTCGGATGTAATATCGGAATTAAGCGAAGGGGCTGCAATTGCAGCCCCTTCGGTATTCTCTTTTTACCCTCCGCCTTCGACCCTTTACCTTCCACCTCCCTCTCACTCGTAGATGCGCTCAATCGCATCCTTATATTTTTCTGTGATCACTTTCCGTTTCATAGAAAGTTTGGGTGTGAGTTCGCCGGTATCGATGCTCCACTCATTGGGCAGCAGTTCAAATTTTTTGATCTGCTCTACGTGGTTGAAATATTTATTAAAACTTTCAACGAGATCTTTATAAAAACTAATGACCTGCGGGTTGCGGATCAGTTCTTCATTGCTGCCATCCGGAACCTGATTTTGGCGTGCCCAGTCGCGCAGGTTGGGGAAAGAAGGAATAATGAGTGCACCTACAAATTTGCGTTCGGGGCCCACGATCATTACCTGCTCGATATAGGGAGATTCTTTTAATTTATTTTCTACCGGCAACGGCGCTACATATTTACCGCCACTGGTTTTGAAGAGCTCTTTTTTGCGATCGGTAATCTTCAGGAAACGGCCTTCTACCATGGTGCCGATATCGCCGGTATGAAACCAGCCATCGATAACGGCTTCATTGGTGAGGTCGGGACGTTTATAATAACCCAGCATGATATGCGGACCTTTGCTGAGTATCTCTCCGTCTTCAGCAATCTTTACTTCCACTCCATCAATGAGTGGACCCACCGTGCCAAACTTCCGGTCCGGCTCCTGGAAACGGTTTACAGCAATAACGGGTGATGTTTCGGTAAGGCCATATCCTTCCATGATCACAATACGGGCAGCAGTAAAGATGCGGATCAGGCGTACCTGGCAGGCCGCGCCACCGGTCACAATGCAGCGTACGCGATTGCCAAGCCCTTCGCGCCATTTGCTAAAAATTAATTTATTGGCAATGCCCAGTTGCAGATTGTACCAGAAGCCCTGGTTGCGGTTAATCTCATAACGCTCGGCCAGGCCATGCGCCCAGAAAAACAATTTTTTCTTGATACCTGTAAGTTCGGCACCTTTTTGCATGATGCGATCGTATACTTTTTCGAGCAGTCGCGGTACTGTGGTAAACATTTCCGGCTGCACCTCTTTGAGGTTGTCGCCAATTGTGTCGAGGCTTTCGGCATAATAAATGGAAGTGCCTCTGAACAGGTAGAGGTAGCTTACCATTTTTTCGAAAATATGATTGAGCGGCAGAAAGCTTAATGCGGTCTGGTTATCGCCCGGAGGAAAACAGGGCAGGCAGGCCACTACGTTGGAGAGGATATTGCTATGGGTGAGCATTACTCCTTTGGGTGTGCCGGTAGTGCCGGAGGTATACAGTATGGTAGCTACATCTTCGTAGCGTACTTTATCGGATAGATTTTTTATTTCAGCCAGGTGAGCCGGGGTGCTGAGGGCCTGTACTTCTTTCCAGTGCCGGGCATTGGCCACATGTTCGAAGGTGAAGATGTGCTGCAGGCTGGGTACTTTATCGCGCAGGCTTAATATTTTGTGATAAAGCTCTTCGTCGTTGACAAAAACAACTTTTACCTGTGCATCGTGCAGGATAAACTCCAGTTCGTTGACGTTGATCGTTGGGTATACAGGCGTGAGGATGGCGCCGATCTGCTGTACTGCCAGGTCTACCATGAGCCATTCGGGCCTGTTTTTGCACAGGATGGCTACTTTATCGCGGCCTTCCACGGTCATATCGTGGGGGCCGATGCCCAGTGCCAGCAGTCCGGCACTCAGTTCGTTTACAATGCCAGCAACCTGTTTTGTGCTGTATTTTTTCCATTGACCGCCTTCTTTGCCGGCGAGCATCACATCGAGGGGTTGCCTTTCGAGGTGCCAGTTGATGCAATCAAATAATCTGCGGGGTTCAGTCATCATACAATCGTTATTAATAAATAAGAGGCAGCTGAAACAGGAAATCGATAACGGCTAATGGTCAGACAAATTAGGCAAAAATGGATATATAAAAAAGCCCTGCTGAGTAGGTCGGCAGGGCTTTGGCAGGTATAGAAAAATCAGTTGACTTTATAGTACTGGCCGGGTGGCATCCGGAAGACCCGGTTGCGTTGAAATTTATCAAGCGCTTCAAATTGTTCCGCATGTGTTTTTGTCCAGTTGTCGTAGGCGGCCAGGTCGTTGGATGGGCCAAACAGCCACTGGTTATATGCTTCAAACATCCCATTCTGCAGCAGTTGACGCTGGTAGTCAAACAGCCGGAAAGGGTATTTGGCGGCATATTTGGCATCCCAGTCAAGGATAAAACGGGTGCGGATCTGGGTGAGCGTTTCAACGGTAAGGCCTTTGTTGGCAACTCCGCTTTGCCGGCCCATGGTTTCGAGGAAGGCTTTGGCAAATTCGCTTTTATTCTTTTCCTCGCCTTTCATCAGATCTGCTTCGGCAAACAGTTTCTCTTTATAGGCCTGTAGCAGTAAACCCTTCATAGCTGAACCGCGTTCCGAAAGGCTTTCCATGTTTACATAAATCTCGCCGTAGATTACACTCCAAACCTTGTCTTTGGTGTAGAAATAATAAAGAGCAGCATTGTAGTAGTTGCCGCCGTAAGCGGGATCTGCCTGTATGCCTTTTTCCCACTGATCGATAGCAGAGAAGTTTTTACCGGCCCACAGCAGCTCGCCATACTCGCTGTAAAGCGGGCCACTTTTAGGAAATTTCTTTAGTGCTTTCTTATACATCTTCTCGCAATCCTTTACTTCTTCGAGTGCTTTGTAAACGTTGCCGGCGATCTGAAAAGTAACCTCATCTGCATCATCGCGGTCTACCAATACCTTTACGCCTTCCAGTGCGCGTACATAATCGCGTTTAAGATAGTAGCTCATCACGAGGTCTTTTTGCATCTCCAGGTTGTTTTTGTCCTGGTTCAGTGCCCGTTTAAGTACAACTACGGCATTGTCAAAATCGCCTGACCGCATGAAGGATTTGGCTGTTTCGTGCAGGGTTTTAGGGTCATCTCCCTGTGCCAGGCTGGCCAGCGCAGTAAATCCTGCAACGAAAAGAAGTGCATATTTTTTCATGGTCGCAAATTAATGAGATCAACTCAGCCCGGCTTCCGGGCCGTTTTTTTATAACATTTATTTGAGCCTTTGCCTGATCAGATCAGGTGCGTCAGCAACCCATCGCGCAGTTTGGGCTCAAACCAGGTGCTTTTGGGCGGCATCACCTGTCCGCTATCCGCAATGTCAAACAATTGCCGGATGGTCACAGGGTAAAGACTGAAGGCCACTCTCATTTCGCCACTGTTTACTCTTTTCTCCAGCTCGCCGAGGCCGCGGATACCGCCTACAAAATCGATGCGCTTGTCGGTGCGCTGATCTTTTATGTCGAGCAGTTTATCCAGCACATTGTTTGAAAGAATGGTCACGTCCAGTACACCGATAGGGTCTTCTGTATACGTGTCTTTGCGGGCGGTGAGGATATACCACTGTTTATCCAGATACATGCCAAACTCGTGGAGTTGGCCGGGTTTTACCGGTTCGGGGCTTTGCGTGATCATAAAATCATCCTGCAGGGCGCTGATGAAGTCATCGCTGTCTTTGCCATCAAGATCTTTTACCACGCGGTTATAGTCCATAATAGCCAGCTCGCTGGCCGGGAAAATAGTGGTCAGGAAATAGCGGGCATCAGCACTGTCTGGCAGGGCCTTGCTTACTTTGGCAGCAGAAGCAGCACGATGGTGCCCATCGGCGATATAAGTGGCCGGCACCTGCTGTGCAAAAAGAGTTGTAATGCGGTTTACGGCTGTTTCATCAGCTACTGCCCATATCGTATGCTGTATGCCATCGGCCGCAGTGAAATCATAGAGAGGCGTATGCGTTGTTTTCCAGTTATTGACCAGCTCATCCATTTCGTTCACATTGTTATAAGCCAGAAACACATTACCTGTTTGTGCGCGGATGGTTTGCATATGGTCAATCCGGTCTTTTTCTTTTTCGGGCCGGGTAAACTCATGCTTTTTGATTATATCGTTGAAGTAGTCGTCTACAGATGATACACATACAAGGCCGGTCTGGCTGCGGCCATTCATGATCAGACGATAGATATAGTAACAGGGCACTTCTTCCTGTATGAGTGTGCCATTGTTGCGAAAATCAGTAAGATTTGTTTTGGCCTGATCGTATACGGCCTGGCTGTGAATATCGGTATCGGCGGGCAGATCGATTTCGGCTTTGGTGATATGCAGAAACGAAAGTGGATTACCGGCAGCTTCGGTGCGGGCTTCTTCACTGTTAAGAACATCATAGGGACGCGAAGCTACCTGTGCAGCTACATTTTGCCGGGGTCTAAGGGCTCTGAAAGGTTTAATGTTTGCCATCAGTTGGTTATTGACTCTTTTATCCTTTTTTGTAAAAACGGGTTATCCTTTTTGCTGTGCAAAATCTTTCATGAGATTGGTGAGTGTAATGACGCTTTCGATGGGCAATGCGTTGTACATCGAAACACGAAATCCGCCCACACTACGGTGTCCTTTTACGCCATACAGGCCTTCCTGCTTGCAGCGTTCGCCAAATTCTTTCTCGAGTTCGGGGTTATCTATCACAAATACGCCATTCATAAGGCTGCGGTCTTCTTTCGCTACAGTGCCGCGAAACAGGGGTAACTGGTCGAGGGTATTATAAAACAGGTCGGCTTTTGCCTGATTTTTTTGTTCGATCACTTTTACACCACCCTGGCGGTGCAGCCAGCGCAGGGTAAGCATACAGATATATATAGCAAATACCGGAGGAGTGTTGAGCATGGATCCGTTGGCAATATGGTTGCGGTAATCCATCATAGTAGGAATGGCGCGCGTGGTTTTGCCCAGGATATCTTTATTGACCACTACCAGGTTTACACCGGCGGCTCCCACATTTTTTTGTGCACCTGCATATATCAGGTCGAAACGGTTGAAATCAATGCTGCGGCTCAGGATATCGCTGCTCATGTCGGCAACCAGGGGTACTTTGTACTGGTAAAATGCATCCAGGTCCTGCCATTGGGTACCATAGATAGTGTTGTTGGTAGTAATATGAAGGTACCGTGCGGTAGCCGGCACGTGAAAGCCTTTGGGCAGGTAAGTATAGTTTTTATCTTTTGAGCTGCATACTACTTCAACGTGACCAAACAGTTTGGCTTCCTTAATGGCTTTTGTACCCCATACATCTGTATCGGTATAGGCGGCCATTTCATTTTCGTTGAGCAGGTTCATGGGCACCTGCATAAACTGTGTGGAGGCGCCGCCATGCAGAAACAGCACTTCATGCTGCTCATCCAGTTGCATCAGTTCCTTTACCAGCGATACAGCTTCGTTAAGAACTCCTTCAAACAGCGGCGTACGATGACCGATCTCCAGGATTGAGAGGCCGGTGCCGTTAAAATCAAGAATAGCCTGGCTGGCTTCTTCAAATACTTCACGGGGCAGGATAGAGGGGCCTGCATTGAAATTATGCATCCGCTTTTTTTCAGTTGTAGTCACGCTTGACCGGGTTTTAATTGAGGGGGCAAAGATAAGCTTCAATCATTGGTTTGCAGTATATAAACAGGGAAAGAAAGGGCTGGTGCCGCAGCTTTCCGATAACAATTATTCGTGCGTACGTCCTTTGATGGAAGCTGCTTTCCAGGCCTGTTGCAGGGATTCAAAACCGGCTTCATCGGCCGGATCCCATTTTACCGGGCCAAGTTGCCGCAGATCGGGTTGACCGGCATTGATCCAGGCGGTATACCAGAAGCTGGCTACACCAAAAATGGATTGCTGCATTCGCCGTTCCACCATGCCTCCCATAAGGCGATTGTAAGCCAGGGTATAAGCTGTGGAATACTGGCGTACCAGGCGGCCATTTCTTTCTTCAAAGGCATAACGCCGATCGGGTGGAAAGCGTTGCGAAAGTTCTTTTTCCAGTTTTAATACAGAATCGGCGGCCAGGGCGCTTTCCAGTATACGGTCCCAGGTAAAGCCGAGTGGGTTTTGCAGGTAGGCAGCGCGTTGCATCAGAAAATCCCAGTGCTGATCGGCCAGCAGCTCGGGAATACGGCTTTCCCAGAAGCCATGAATACCCCGCTGGTTGGTGTACTGACCATTGTGATTGCTGCTGGTGTGCAGCGGTACATGTGCATCGGCAATATAATGTCCCAGCTCGGCCGAGAGTTTAAGGATTCGTTTGGCGTCGCCGGCACGAAAGGCCTCCGTCAACCGGTGCAGCATTGTCTGAATCCACCAGGGCACAATACCATGTGTTTGCAGACTGTCTGCGGTGAAACGCTCACGTGCAGCCTGCCAGCTGCGGGGAAGCGAGTCGAAGGGGTAGCGGCCATACCGGTCCATATCTATATAATGCCGCGGGCCTTCTTCCGCTACTGCATAGCGGCGTTTGTCGGGATCTACAGCGTGCTCTTCCAGAAAAGCGATATGGGGTTTATAAAACACCAGCATTTCCGGAGGCAATAGAAATACAGCCAGGAAATTGATGCGTTTGTGGCCATAGAAACCCCAGGCGTGACAGTGCGAAAGGTAAAGGGTAAAAGGGAGAAGGAGCCAGAGGCGCAGTAACGTACGCATATCATTACGGTTTAGTCGTGAATAAAATGGACCAAACCGTAAGGGAGCTTAATCCTTGTCTGTACTAAGTTCCGGTTTTTTTCGCTCTTCTTCCAAATCTACCACACCGCCGGTTACGGCATATTTCATGGCCTCGCCCGAGGTGATGGCATCGATCTTACGCACTTTTTCGCGGGGTAAGATGTATAACTGACCGGCAAAGTTGTAGGCCTGTGGTACATACACGGCCACTTTATCGGATCCCATTTCAAATTTGCCCATTTCTTCATCGGTCAGGAAACCCACTATCCATACATCGGTAGAAAATACATTGGCCAGTACGGCTTTATTGAATTTTTTCTTGTCGCCGGCAAACGCTTCAAAGAAATCTTTTGTCGATGAGTAGATGAATTTGATGACAGGCGTCCGCTCCAGCCAGTGATCAAAAATATTGATAACACTGCCCATCAGAAAGTTGCTGCTCACCCAGCCAACCAGTATGATCAGTGCAATCATAATCACGAAACCCAGTCCGGGGATCTTTTTGGGGTTACCCCGGTCGTCTACATCGAGCAGAGAGGGAAACAGGTTGTGGATCAGATTGGGCAGCAGGCCATCTACGAAATTGAAGGCAGCTAATACGGCCCAGACGGTGATGGCAATAGGAGCCAGGATGATCAGCCCCTGCACAAAATAGCGCAGCAGCTTTCTGAGCTGCAAGCGGTTAGAGGTCCTTGTAGGTTTTTGCAAAGGGGGCATTTGCTGGCAAAGTTAGGGAAATAGATAAGCCGTTCTGACCAACGGGCGTTCGCAAAAGTGATTGGGATAAATGGATAAAAAAAAGGATGGAAACTTTCGTAACGAAAAAAGTTTCCATAGTTTTGTCGCCGATTTTGTGCTATGGACCATCAGGAAAGAATTATAGAAAAGGCGCACGAGCTCTTTTTGCGGTATGGCATCCGCAGTATCAGCATGGACGAGATAGCCCACCATCTCGGCATGAGTAAAAAGACCATTTACCAATTTTTTACCGACAAAGACGCCCTGGTAGAGGCTGTGGTAGATATGGAGCTGAACAGCAATGAGAATGAATGCCTCATCTGCACCCAGCGTAGCGAAAACCCGGTGCATGAAATATACCTGGGGATGGAGATGATGGATGACATGCTGCGGCTGACCAATCCGGCTCTGATTTATGATATGCAGAAATATCATCCCTCGTCGTACAGGAAACTGGAAAATCACCAGCAGGGCTTTCTGTATGGGCTGATCAGGGAAAATCTGCTGCGCGGAGTGGAGCAGGGGTTGTACCGGCCGGAGATCAATGTAAATATCCTGGCTAAATACCGGTTATTGAGTGTGTTCATGGTATTTAATCCGGAAGCTTTTCCTGCCGGCAAATCGGACCTGGGTGCGATAGTATGCGAGTTGACACTCAATTTTTTATACGGAATCTGTACCCCCAAAGGACAGAAACTGATACAGAAATACAATCAAGAAAGAAATAAAAACCATAACCATGACGAAAGGAAGTAAGCGGGGAAGATGGATATTGATACTGGCCCTGTTGCCAGTTATCAGCATGGCGCAGACACGACATGAAATGAGTCTGCAACAGGCGATCGACTATGCCCGCAAAAATAATGTGCAGGTAAAAAATGCATTGCTGGATGTACAGATACAGCAGCAAACCAACCGCGAGGTGACGGGTAGTGCCTATCCGCAGATCAGCGCCAGCGGCTCCATGACCTATAATGCCAAGCTGCCCGTAAGCCTGGTGCCGGCCGAATTTTTTGGCGGCACACCCGGCACATTCGAAGAGCTGGCGTTTGGTGTGAAATGGAATGCCACCGGTGGCGTGACATTGAATCAGCTGTTGTTTGACGGACAGGTATTCACCGGTCTGCAGGCGCGCAAAACCCTTATTGAGTTTCAGCAAAAGAATGTGGAGGTCACTGAGGAGACTATCCGCGCCAACATCCACAAAGTGTATTATCAGCTGGTGGTAAGCAAAACACAGCTCGATCTGATCGATGCCAACCTCGACCGGCTCGAAAAACTGAAGAAAGATACCCGCATCATGTACGACAACGGGTTTGCTGAAAAACTGGATCTCGACAAGCTTGATGTACAACTGGTAAACCTGAATACAGAAAAGACCAATGCACTGAACCAGATCAGCAACGGCTACCTGGGTCTCAAAGTGCTGATGGGTATGCCTGTAAGGGATGAGTTGGTACTGACTGATACGCTTTCGAATGATATGATTCGCGATGGAGTACTGGATGCGTCTCAGTTTGATTACAATCAGCGCCGCGATTTTCAGTATATCAATATGGGTGTAAAACTGCGCCAGTATGATGTGCAGCGCTACAAAATGAGCAAGATACCCACGCTATCGCTCAGCGCTTATTATAACAAGAACGCCCAGCGAAATGAATTTGACTTTTTCAAATCGGGCGGCAACTGGTTCGACATCTCTGCTATTACCCTGAATCTTAACATCCCGATTTTTACGGGTTTTGCCACTAATGCCCGCATTTCAAAAGCACGTCTGTCGATGCAGCAAAGCATCAATCAGCGCGAAGCCTTGAAACTGCAGATAGACAATGAAGTGCAGACGGCCAGAAATAATTATACAACGGCTGTATCTAACCTGGATTATCAGAAAAAGAATATGGAACTGGCCGAGCTGGTGTATGAGCAAACCAAAAAGAAATTTGAAGTAGGTACAGGCTCTCAGACAGAGATCAATACAGCCCAGACCGATCTTAAGCTGGCTCAGACCAATTATATCAATGCACTTTATAACGCAATCATAGCCAAAGTGGATTTCCTCAAGGCCACCGGCAAACTTTAATAAGCTAAACCCAACCCAAACACTGAAAAATAACCGATATGCAAAAGTTACTGAACATAATCATGGTTGCTACGGTGGTGCTGCTACTGGTATCGTGCGGTGCTGCAGACGGCAACAAAGAACTGACTAAAAAGAAGACGGAGCTGGAAAAGCTCAAAAAGGAGCAGGACGCACTGGCTACTAAAATCTCCACACTCGAAAAGGAAATCGCCAAGCTGGATACTTCTGTAGTGATCACCAAACCCAAACTCGTTGCTGTAGAACCGATCGGCAATGATTCCTTCAGTCATTATATTGACCTGCAGGGTAAAATCGATGCGCAGAATGTAGCCATGGTTTCGCCCCGGGGTACAGGTGGCGTGGTACGCAGCATACATGTAAAACAGGGGCAACGTATCAGCAAAGGCCAGCTCGTGCTGCGTCTTGACAATGCCATCGCCCAGCAACAGGTAGATGCTGCACTGGCTCAGATACCCGGCATAGAAGCACAGGTGAAACTGGCTCAGAGTGTTTATGAGCGTCAGCAAAATCTCTGGAAGAATAATATCGGCACTGAAGTACAGGTACTGCAGGCCAAAACCAATGCAGAGAATGCCGCGGCACAACTAAAAGCAGCCCAGGCCAACCTGCGTATGGCCCAGGAAAGTGCCGCCCTCGCCAATGTATATGCTGAAATTGATGGCACTATTGATGTGGTAAACGTGCGGATCGGTGAGTTCTTTTCTCCGCAATCGGCTGCCATGCCCTCTTCAGGCATCCGTATCGTAAATACGGGCAACCTGAAAGTGCAGGTGCAGGTACCTGAAAATTATCTCGGACGAATCAAACAGGGTACAAACATCCGCGTAACACTGCCTGAACTGAACAATAAAGTGATCACCACAAAAATAAGTGTGGTGAGTCCGCTGATTGATGCGGTAAGCCGGACATTTACTATTGAAGCTCCGATACCACAGGACAAAGACTTCCGCCCCAACCAGCTGGCCAAAGTACAGCTGCTGGACTATACCAACAGTGAAGCCATCACCATTCCGGTTAACGTATTGCAGAATGACGAAGCTGGTAAGTATGTGATGGTGGCTTCGCAGGAAAATGGCAAAATGCTGGCACGTAAGAAACCCGTGACCATTGGTGAGTTATATGGCGAGCGCCTGGAAGTAAAATCAGGCCTCAGTGGTGGGGAAAAACTGATTGTAGGAGGCTTTCAGGGCCTGTACGACGGACAGCTGATCACTACCTCGGCGCAATAAGCGAAGGAATGTACCAGACGAAACCAACAATATTTGAAAGCACAGCAGCAGGTGAGTCGCCGGATAATCGCCGGCTCACAGCTGCAACAGATAAACTAACAGTATGTCTGCATTAGAAAACTATAGCGGGAAGTTTAAGGAGTTTAAACCTACTTCCTGGGCTATCAGGAACAAAACCTCGATGTATCTCTTCATGCTCATCGTGACGCTGTGGGGAGTATACCAGTTTGTGGCATTGCCCAAGGAGCAATATCCTGATATCGTAATTCCGACGGTTTATGTACAAACCGTCTATGTGGGAAACTCTCCCAAGGACATTGAAAACCTGGTAACCCAACCCATCGAAAAACAGATAAAGGGTATTACCGGTGTGAAGGTCAATAAGGTTACCAGTACCAGTGTAAATGATTTTTCGGCGATTACTGTAGAATTTGGTACTGATGTAAAAGTGGATATAGCGGTTCAGAAGGTCAAGGATGCTATTGACAAAGCCAAACAGGATCTGCCAACCGATCTTACCCAGGAGCCAACCGCACTGGAGGTAAGCTTTTCGGAAATGCCGATCATGTATGTGAACCTGAGCGGCGATTTTGATCCGGTGCAGTTGAAAAGATATGCCGATGATTTGAAAGATCAGCTCGAAAGCCTGTCGCAGATCAACCGGGTAGATCTGGTAGGTGCTCCCGAGCGTGAGTTCCAGATCAATGTAGATAATTACCGGATGCAGGCTTCCGGCATCACCTTCAACGATATCTCTAACGCTGTAGCCAATGAAAATATGGACATCAGCGGCGGTCAGCTGCAGGTAGGTAATATGCAGCGCACCATGCAGCTCAAAGGCCAGTTTAAAACAGCCAGCGATATTGAGCAGATCGTAGTGCGCAACTCAAGAGGCAACCCGATTTACCTGCGCGATGTGGCGGTGATCAAAGACACTATCAAAGAGCGCGACAGCTATGCACGCCTCGACGGCAAGAATGTTATCACCCTCAACATCATCAAACGGGCGGGTGAAAACCTGATCGAAACCAGTGATAAAGTAAAAGAGATAACTGCTCAGCTGAAAGAATCACAGTTTCCTCCCAACCTCGATGTACGTATTACGGGCGACAGCAGCAACTCTACCCGTACCTCTTTCAACGACCTGGTAAACTCTATCGTGATCGGTTTTATCCTGGTATTGCTGATCCTGATGTTCTTTATGGGTGTGACCAATGCCTTCTTTGTGGCATTGAGTGTACCACTGAGTATGTTTGTGGCATTTATGTTTCTGCCGCTGGGTAATATGGTGGTGGGTACCGCCATTACGCTCAACTTTATCGTGCTCTTTGCCCTGCTTTTCGGATTGGGTATTATCGTGGATGACGCCATTGTGGTAATTGAGAATACACACCGCATCTTCATGGAAGCAAAAGGCAAAGTGTCTTCCACAAAAGCTGCTATGATGGCAGCAGGTGAAGTGTTTGTTCCCGTACTGGCTGGTACGCTTACGACCCTGGCGCCTTTCTTCCCGCTGCTGCTATGGCCGGGCATCATCGGTAAGTTTATGATTTACCTGCCATTGATGCTCATATTCACTCTGGCGGCATCGCTGATTGTGGCCTTCCTGATGAACCCTGTATTTGCGGTTGATTTTATGAATCATCCGGAAAAAGATCACACTGCCAGCAAATGGGGCCTATTTAAAAAGTGGGGATTCTGGATACCGCTGGCGCTTGGTGTACTGCTCGATATACTGGGTGCGCCTTTCCTGGGCAACCTGATCATCTTTATCATGATCTGTATTGTGCTGAACCATTTCTTTATTGATAA
>JAGODE010000197.1 GCA_017998385.1 Chitinophagaceae bacterium
GTGCTAATGAAGGCTTAATGTCTCCGCCTGTTGCCCTAAATAATGGTTGAAGTTGTTGATACACCGATCCGGAGCCGCTGTGTGCTGATCAGGCGGCTCAGGAATCTGATGCGAAACGACACTCTTTACCAGATAATTTTTCCCGGCCAACAGCGATGCCTACCTTTGCATTTCCAGTAAAATTGAGAAGAATGAAAGTCCTATCGATCCTGCCCCTCCTGCTCATCAGCCTGATCTCCTGTGTTGCCCAAACCGGTTCGGCTGATGTTAGTCCCGATGATTTTGAAAAAGCCATCCGGCAAAAGGATGTGCAACTCCTCGATGTACGTACGATGGGCGAATACCAGTCGGGTCATATTGCCGGAGCATTTCAGGCCAACTGGAACGATCAGAAAGAATTTAAAGAAAGGATACAATCGCTTGATAAAAACAAGCCGGTATATGTATACTGCCTGGCCGGACCACGCAGCACGGCCGCTACCGCCTGGCTTAATGAGCAAGGATTTAAGGCCTATAATATGATTGGTGGCATGAATGCCTGGAAACGCGCCGGCAAAGCTGTTGCGCAACAGGTTTCGGTGAGCCAGATCAGTACAGAGACCTTCGAGTCGATGCTGCCGGCCCAGGGTATTGCCCTGGTAGATGTAGGCGCAGCCTGGTGTCCGCCCTGTAAAAAAATGCAGCCGGTGGTAGACAGCCTGGAGGCGTCAGCAAAAGGAAAATATACCGTTATACGTATCGATGGCGGTGAACAAACCGTACTGGCCACTCACCTGAAGGCCGATAGCTTTCCTACTTTTATCGTGTACAAAGACAGGAAGGAAGTCTGGCGCGGACAGGGCATCATGACTGCTGCTGAGTTAAGTAAACAACTGCGGTAAGATCAGGTATTATTTTGCAATATCCATACCTGCATGGGCAACTGGTTTTTGCTGACCAGCACTTCTTCGCGGTAGCAACAATAAGGCAGCAGGCTTTCCACAAATGGCTTGGCCATTAATCGCTGGGGCGTACTCAGCCATACAGGTATTCCCTGTTCGATTATGTTGAGCAGGCTTTTTTGTAATGCCGGAAAATGGATGGGGTCATAATTCACATCGCTGAGCAAAAGTATATCGGCATCTATAGCGGCAGGTACATCTTCCCAGCTACCGGCAGCAGCTTTCAAATTGCTGAGTCCGTTTTTAATTGCCGAGAGTCTGATATAGGGTATGGCTGCTGGTTGTTGTTCGGAACAATATACGCTATTTGCCCAGTGTGCGGCCAGTAATGAAGGAAGCCCCAGCCCTGCCGCCAGTTCCCACACTTTCTTTCCGCTTATCTCATTCGTATGCCGCGCCATAAACTGACAAAGTGCTTCTGCAGCCGGCCATACGCGCGACCAGAAAGCCTGTTGCGGCTGCTCAACGTAATGAGCCTGCACTGCCACTGCCCCGGGTATGCATAAGCTCACATCCTGTCCGCCAAAGGAAAAGGTCTGTTCTGTATAGGGAAATATGGGTATATCGGAAGGTATAATGCTGCAAAGATGCAGCAATCTGTTCAATTGATGCAGCAGATGTGGCGGTTCATGTAGCAATGGCATTCAGGCAGGGAAAAATGCCATTAGTTTGCTTTATTCAAAAGAAATAAATCAATGATAAACCTGCAGACAGCCCCGCGCTGGTGGCATATGTTGATGTCTTTGTTTGCCATAGCCTTTCCTTACTGGCTTATGCGAAGCGGTCTGTTTCGTTTTCCCTGGACCTTTGTGGTGATCATTCTGTTTATCCTGATTTGGGCATGGCTTACCCGCATCAGGCCAGGACAACTGGGTTTTGTGAAAATTGGTCGTCCGCTGAAATGGTTGGGGGCTGTTTTATTAATCGCTTTGCTGCTGGAGTTGCTTATGGACTGGCTGATTCAGCCGGGCATCAACCGCATTTTTAATGAAGTGCCTGATTACAGCTATTTCGATTCACTGCAGGGAGATCTGCCCCGGTTTTTGCGGATGCTGGCTTTTATGCTCATCAGTGCGGCTGTGGGTGAAGAACTGCTGTTCAGGAGTTTCATGTTTTATCACCTCGAGCAACTGCTGCCACCGGGCCGGTGGCGATCGGTCTTGATCTGCCTCATCCCTGCCCTCTTATTTGGCTGGGCCCATGCCTATGAAGGCATAGCAGGTGTTGTCGTCACCGGCATCTGGGGACTGTTATTCGGCCTTATTTATCTGCGCTGCCGCAATATCTGGCTGCTGATGGCGGTACATGCCTGCATCGATACCGTATTCCTTACGCTGGCTTATACCGGGCGGCTGTCGTATTATGAATTGCCGGGCCGGCTCATCTGGGGGCAATACTGAGTACCTGTCACTGGCCGGCTGTGTTTGTAATGGTCGGTTGCAGGTGAAGTAAAGGGTAAGTTTTGTCCGGCCCACTGGTAGCAGGCTCATTGGAAATGCTGAAAATACACGTTTTTATATTGTACCGAGTGTATGTTTGCGTCATCCGGTTAATCGACCTTTTTGCCTCCACGGCCGGCGGGCTCCTGCCGCGGCGTGACCGGTGCTGTGTTTTTCTCCGGTCATTGTTGATTGTATTGTACTAAAGATTCAATCGGAGAAAAACAAGGCACCTTGCAAACCACAAGAAAAAATAAGAGAATAAGGCTGGAAAATATACTATTGAGTTTAATTTCCCGGCTTCTGAAAATGATGCGTGGCCAATACGGAGGCTTCCCAGATGCGTATAATATCTGAATGCCGCGACAGGTCTATAGCCGTAATCATTTTTGTGGAAAAATAGTTGAATAAACAGCACCAATTCTTCTTAATTGTATCAGCGGTTGCTGAAATCGATTCCGATTGCCTAAATTCGGCAGCATATTTCACTTACCTGTTCACTAAAACGATACAAATGAGAAAAGCTGGAACATCTTTTTTAGTCACCCTGCTGCTGGCGGGCAGTATAGGGTACGCACAGAAGCCTGATACCGCCATTATCAAAGGCATTGTGCGCGAAGCAAACGAAAACTCACAACTCGAAAAACTGGCACATGAGCTCATGGATGGCATTGGCCCCCGTCTGGTAGGCACACCCAAGATGAAGCAGGCGCATGACTGGGCTGTAGCCAAATACGGCACCTGGGGTATTGCTGCACGCAATGAACAGTGGGGTGAATGGCGTGGCTGGGAACGAGGCGTAACCCATATAGACATGGTGCAACCCTGGGTAAAAAGCATCGAAGGCACACAACTGGCCTGGAGCCCCGGTACCGGTGGTAAAACCGTTACCGGCGAAACCATCATTCTTCCCGAAGTAGCCGATTCAAACGCCTTCAAGCAATGGCTGCCCAATGTAAAGGGCAAATTTGTGATGATCTCGATGCCTCAGCCTACAGGCCGTCCTGATTATAACTGGAAAGAGTTTGCCACAGAAGCTTCTTTCGAAAAAATGAAGAAAGAACGCAGTGAGCAGACAGATGCCTGGCGCAAACGCATGAGCAAGATCGGTCTCAATGCCAAAAACCTGGCCCTTGCACTGGAAAAAGCCGGAGCTGCCGGTGTGGTAGCTTCTAACTGGTCAAATGGTTTTGGTGTAAATAAGATCTTTGGTGCCAATACCACTAAAATTCCCACTGTCGATATTTCGCTCGAAGATTATGGGCTGCTGTATCGCCTCACCGAATCGGGCCAGAAACCCAAAATGAGTGTAAGAGCCGATTCAAAAGAACTGGGTATGATGCCTACGTTCAATACCGTTGCAGAGATCAAAGGCACCGAAAAACCCGATGAGTATGTAATGCTGTCTGCCCACTTCGACTCATGGGATGGTGGCACCGGTGCTACCGATAATGGTACCGGCACACTGGTGATGATGGAAGCCATGCGTATCCTGAAAAAGATTTATCCCAATCCCAAGCGTACGATCCTGGTAGGTCACTGGGGCAGCGAAGAGCAGGGACTGAATGGTTCACGTGCTTTTGTAGAAGATCATCCGGATATTGTAAAAAATCTGCAGGCCCTGTTTAACCAGGACAATGGTACCGGTCGTGTAGTGAATATTTCCGGCCAGGGTTTTCTGCATGCGTATGATTATATTGGTCGCTGGCTGAGTGCAGTGCCTGCTGAGATCCGCAATCAGATCGAAACACGTTTCCCCGGCTCACCCGGTGGTGGCGGATCCGATTTCGCTTCTTTTGTAGCGGCGGGTGCTCCCGGTTTTTCGCTCAGCTCCAACAGCTGGTCGTATGGCAGCTATACCTGGCATACCAATCGCGATACGTATGATAAGATCGTATTTGATGACGTGCGCAGCAATGCCATTCTTACCGCCATCCTGGTATATATGGCCTGCGAAGATCCCAATCACACATCGCGCGAGAAGAGTGTGCTGCCGGTTAATCCCCGTACAGGTGAGCCCGGCAAATGGCCTGCCCAGACCTCTCCTACCCGCAAAGGTGGTGTGAACTGATAAAAACTATTTGCATGAGAAAAGCTGCCTCCGTTGGGGGCAGCTTTTTATTTGGTAGTGCTGGTCGTTTGGTGATTTTCCGATGAGGGAAAATTGAAGTGGTGTTGTCTGTTATCCAGCCGGGTTGTGTATTCTTTTGTTACCACTGTGATCGTAGTCTTCCAGGGTCCACTCTATTAGAACTTCTTTTATCCATTCCGCGAAGCTTTCATTTACTATTTCAGGCGGGTTATCTGAATTGTATGAAAGATCATGCTGCCAAAAAATGATTTTTCCTGATTCGGTGGTGTTATCAGCATCAAAGCAATAATGATTTCCGGCTCCATCAGGCGAAAAGGGGACTAAATTCAAAGGCATAGGATTGCCTGCTTCATAGTGTTCAAAAGCATAAGAGCCACCGAGTGATTTAAAAGTTGTGTCATCATAAATTCCGTATACGACTACTCCCATAAAATCAATTCCATTGGTTTTACTCAGGAAAAGTTTATAATCAGCCGGCAAAACCACTTTGTATTGTTGTTCGAAAGCGGTGATTTTGCTTTCCTCTACGGCTTCATCGAACTGGTACATATGTGCAGAGAATTTCTGTAATTCTTCAAAAAAATCTGAAATTTTTATCATGAAAAAAGAAGTACTTGATTTGTCTGTCATTGTGAAAGAATAACTGATAGCCTATTTTCTAATTCCTGAAAATTTTTAAACTTCTCGTTAGGAATTGTATCAAATCCGGGATTGCTTACATTTATTTCAGATAAGCCAAATGTACTTTTCTCCAGTTGAATAACATAAAATTTTTCGTTGTGCCAAATGTCAATAAGTATTGCTGAAGATAATTGATGTGTTTTATACTTGGCGGAATATTTCTCTAAAATAGTAACAATCTTGCTTCCTTCTTTTTGCATCTTTTCCATGCAGCTAAGTTAAAAAATAATTCTCCGGACTTCTTCCAATAGGTTTTTTATGAGCCCAGCTGCATTACTACTAGCATCGTCTGTTGCGTCGCACACTTCAACGTTCCGAACCCTGATCGGCATTTTAGTTACAGATATCTTCTTACGAAATCTCTTTGGGTACTTCCCCTTAAACTTAATAATTGTGGGAGCGTTCACTGCCGTATCGATACAAAAAGTAGCCGACCCTGCAAAGGTGCAGTTCGCCGGATACTTACAATCGAAGTTGTGCTTAGCTACAAGCTAAGCACAACTCTTAACTTTTACATCTTACCAAATTGAATCGTTTCAATAATGCAATCGCTCAATGATTTGGTAGTCTCTAAGCTATTCTTAACATTCTCAAAAATCCACATTGTAACAAGCTTTCCATTAACATAAAACACAACTCTTGATTCATAAAACTGAGCTTCCGTATCTGGTATTAAGTACTTCAGATAGCCAATGCTTACATTTTTTACCCTAAATATAGTATCAACTAACTGTCGAAACCCTGTCCGGTTAAACTCAACCTCATTGCGTTGAAACTCCTTTATTATCTTTAAATCTGTAGAAAAATGACTATTCTTATTATTCTCTTGAACAAAACACACCATACTCATTGAGCTATCTCTCGCTCTTATTCTATAGTTCAAAATTGTTGTGCCATCAATTATGAAAGCACTATCAATTATGTCATATTCTGGTATCTTAATAGTGCATGATGCAGGATAAATACTCAATTTTCTGAATCGATCTGTATCACATTGGCTTATATCGCCTGTGCATGAAAACAGGAATACAGATATTAAGATAAATAGTCCAGATAGATAATATGTTTTGATCATTGTCCTGGTATTGAAGACTTAGGGGCATTGTTACCGAACCGTTTAATAAATATTTCCTTTATTGATAAAACTGATACTCCAAATTCGGACCAGCGCTGTTCGACAAAATTTGTAATACAAAATCGTGAAATTTAGTACATTGTTGAAGTTTAAATTCAGCACTACTACATGTACACTAGTAAATATATTAATATCGCTTTCGCAAATATTAAAATATAAATAATGGGGTTCTTTTCAAAAAAAACTAATCCTGAAAAGGCTAAGTGCCCAGTATCTGAAGAAATAAGAATATGGATGGAAGACTCTTATTTATGGTTAATGACCCAATTTGGCCAACAAACAATTTTAAACAACCGGATTCTTACTCCTGATTATTCTTCTTTTGCTTTCTCATTCACTACTGATAAAGAGGATGCATTTAAATCTTTAACAACGCTCTGTTCTCAAATGAAAATTGAACCTTCGGATATTGAACTCTACTTCTATACCGATCACATTATCGAATACAATAATGAACCTGGTTTTCAGTTATCAAGTATACAAGATGAAAATGAAAGTACCACTGCGGGTTTATATTTTAATAAGAACGAGAACGGCAAGTTTATAATTGCCATTGAAGAAGAACAATTAAAAGACTCTACAAATTTAGTCGCAACCATAGCACATGAACTCGCTCATATTAAAATTCTAGGTGAAGGTCGTCTTAATATTAATGACGAATACTTGACCGACCTTGTTACTGTTTTTTTTGGTTTAGGCATTTTCACAGCTAATTCTTCTTTTCGATTTTATTCTAACCAGGGTGGCTGGGGTTATTCAAGACAAGGTTATTTATTCCAGCAAGAATGGGGGTATGCTCTCGCCCTATATGCATACATAAGAGAGGAGCGTTCTCCTTCGTGGATAAATTTTTTAGCTCCAAACATAAAATCCGACTTCCTTCAAGGTGAGAAGTATATTTATGCACATGAAGATATTATTCTTCGATAGCCTAACGAACTCTTACGGGAGGAAATCTTGGTTCATTAGAAAAGTTTCTAAAAACAAAAATCTGTAATATATATATGATTGCAGCTATTAACACTGGTCAAAGCTGTGTCTAAAATATTGCTAAATGAAGACAAACGCCTATTTCGAAGATACTTTCATCAACTAGTGGATGCTAAATTTAGAGAACCAATCCAAACTCATGCAGGCTAACATTTTGAAATCAAGAGAACTGATAATAGTATTAATATTCACGTCTATACATGGGGTGAGAAAACACGGAATGAATATTCTGAGTTAATTAAACAGTTACTCAAATAACCACTGTAATCGGGTTTGGAGCTATGTTTACGTAAAATAAAAACTGATCGTTTTTTTTATTACCAGTTACTTCTATTGTTACTCTCATTTTGTCTAATGTAACAGCGAGGAATTACCAGCTATATTTATGCACGAATTTCCATACCCCTTCTTTACTACATACGTATAATAAATTGCTATTGTTATAATGTCGGCCGGACAAGACTACACTGATTTGAAAAATTAGATATTTGTTCTCTATTAGTAGAGGATAGCTTAATAAAATGAAATGAGTTTCTTGATTCTTTTTTTTTGCTTGAATTTTTTCAAACTGGTCGCTCCCTGTTATTTGCCTGTATAACGAATCTCTAACAGTTCCATTATAATTATTGAAAATGAAATTAATTTCCCGCTTTATCGAATCTTCCAGTATTGAATCAATTATCACTTTTTCGCTCTTAAATCGAATACTATCGGCAAAGGCTATTGTAACAAGCTCATTGCTACTATAGCATTCAAGTAAATTCATCTTATTACTGGAGTAGCGATTAGAAAGTGCTTTTCTAATTACATTAGCTGGAACATGTTTCTTGAAACTATCGATTAATTCATTTTTCCCATTAATAACAAATGTGGAAATATCATTAATGATTTTTGCCTCAGGAAAACTATTTTTTATTTTTTCAGTCTCCGTTCTGATTACACTACATATCTTGTCCCATTGACCTAAAACGTTCAATGGGTAAAGAAATACACCGATAAGAAGAAATTGTCTAAGTATTACTTTATTAATCACCGTTATTTAAATTTAAAGTTTTTAAAATATTGGTATAAAATCGTTCGGACTGGTATAGGTA
>JAGODE010000198.1 GCA_017998385.1 Chitinophagaceae bacterium
GCATTATAGAGATTGGTTACAAACTTTACACAGTTTTTGAAAGCCTCACCGGTCAGTCCCAGGTTGAAGGCGATTTTGCGCGCCTGGAAAGCCTGCAGTCCGCCAGAGGGGTGAACCCACTCTTTAAATATTTTTTCGGGAGTATCGTGTGCCACGTCTTCGATATTCATACCACCCTCCGTACTGTACATGATCACGTTCTGTCCCTTGCTGCGATCGAGCAGTATAGAAAGATAAAATTCTTTACGTTCGCTGGGGCCATCGTAGTACATATCCTGTGCTACCAGCACTTTGTTGACTACTTTACCGGCAGGACCTGTTTGAATGGTCACCAGCGTACCACCCAGCAGTTTACCTGCTATTTCCTGCACGTCTTCGAGCGACTTGGCTACTTTCACACCATTCATGCCATTTTCCTTAATGGCTCCCTTGCCACGTCCACCAGCGTGGATCTGTGCTTTAACTACGGCAAACTTGCTGCCGGTTTGTGTTTTGATCTGGCGGTAGGCTTCTTCTGCTTCCTGCACACTGGTGCAGGCAAAACCTTCCTGTACGGGTACATTATATTTCTTCAGTAGTTCTTTGGCCTGGTATTCGTGAAGATTCATGAGCAAAAAATTTCGGCGAAGATAGGTGATTTCGGCTTCGGTCGACGTCTTAAAATGAGCGTACAGCCGGTTCATTTACCTATTTTTAATACATGCAACGGTTCTCTTTTTTTCTTTTGACGGCACTCCTGGCCGGTTGTATGGGCTCAAGACCAGCTCTGCCCGTTGCCCGGCACAGTCAACCCCTTACAGGGGCTGCCTTTTATGAAAAGGCTGCTGCCTGGAACTGGCAGCAGCGCGATTCGCTCGCTGTATCGGAAATCCTGGGCGGCAACATGCCCGGCCGGCTTCGAAAACTGGTACCGGTACCCGTGCAAATAACAGACAGTGCAAGCGGGCAAAAGTTGTCAGCTGTTTTTTATGTGACCGCAGACTATCTGGCAATCGGGCCTTCGTACAACTGGGCCCGCATACCGCTTACTCCAATGGCAGCGCAGCGCATTGCAGATAGCTTTCATTGCTACCTGCCCACACCCCGACTGGTTGACGCTATTTATAATGCGGCGAAAGTAAAACTGGAGCCGGTTCCAATGTATGCCTTTCGCGACAGTACACCCACCATGTGGCAGCATCATCTTATCATAGAAGGACAACGGCAGGGGCGTGGGGGATTGATTGCAGGAATCAAGAAGGATGTGGTGGTAAGTCTCCGGCTGCTGCAGGATCAGCGTGGCCACCGTGTAGCTATATACGGCTGGCATCGTACCAATGGCAAACCTATTCAGCCGCTCTATACAGGCCATGTTGATTGGTATGTGGATTACAGCCATGGTATCAGACTGGTGTGGCATCGGGTAAAAGTAAATGGTCGCTTCATGGAGTATGAAGACGTACTGGCTCATCCGGTTTACCGGCACCTGGTTACAGATGAGCAGGCATCGGTTGCGCGTTACCCCAAAGAGTAACGGACAATTGTAGTGCAAAACCTATATTTGCCCAATTGAAACGAAAATTATGAGTTCGCCGATCCTTCAGCAAATCCAGGAAACAGTCAGCTATCTGAAAACACGCTATACTGCAATACCCGAAGTAGGAATTGTGCTGGGCAGTGGCCTGGGCAATTTTACCCGGGAGATAACAATTGAAGCAGAAGTGCCCTATGCCGAGATACCTCATTTCCCTGTATCAACTGTAGAAGGACATAGCGGCCGTCTCATTTTTGGTGAGCTGGCTGGTAAAAAAGTAGTAGCCATGGCTGGCCGTTTTCATTATTACGAAGGATACACCCCGCAGGAAGTGGTCTTTCCTGTAAGGGTGATGAAATACCTGGGTGTAAAAACGGTCCTGTTGTCAAATGCAGCCGGTGCAGTGAACCCCGATTTTAATGTGGGTGATATTATGATCATCCGCGATCATGTGAGCTTTTTTACGCCCAACCCGCTGATCGGTAAAAACATTGCAGAGCTCGGCCCGCGTTTTCCGGATATGAGTGAGCCCTATAAAAAGCAACTCATTAATAAAGCCAAAGCAATAGGCGCAGAAAACGGTTTTGATTTGAAAGAAGGAGTGTATGTAGCAGTGACCGGACCAACTTTTGAAACCCGGGCCGAATATAAACTGATTCACTTTGCCGGAGGCGATGTGGTAGGCATGAGTACGGTTCAGGAAACCATTGCCGCCGTACATATGGGACTCGATGTTTTTGCGGCCAGCGTGGTAACCGATATCGGTATTCGTGAAGAAGAGAACGTGATTACTCATGAAGAAGTGCTGGCGGCAGCCAAAGAAGCCGAGCCCAAACTGGCTCTATTGTTTAAAGAGCTGGTCAGGACCATTTAACAATTTTAAACCCAGAATCTGCCTCTGCCGCAGTAATTTGCGCTCGCGCAGGAACCAGTAGCCTGGCTTCCGGTGCGATAAACCAGTGCATCCCCGACATGGCCAACTACCGCAGTCAATATCTGTCATTCTTAAATAAAAAAAACAACCGTTCCGCTGCCCATCGGCATTGGCAGATTGTTGTATTGCTGGTCCTGCTGCTGGGTATCAGCGATGCACTCCTGGCGCAAAACCCGGTACTGCGTGGTGCCGGCGGTCGTCTGCGTAGTTTTGGACGTAGCATGTCTGGCGGAGCTAATACAGACAGTCTTAAGCGCCGCGACAATAACGAAGATTCTATTACCATCCGTTTCAGGTATCTTGACTCTACGCGCAATTACCTCCTCGATTCATCGATCAACGATTACTCGCTTCGCTTTCCCTTACCTGCCACCTATATATGGTTGGGTAATAACGGTACGGCTGCCCGCTCTCTTTTGTTTGATCCATTCATGCAGTCTGGCTGGGATCCGGGCTTTCATGCATTTGATATTTATAAATGGACAACCGATAAAGCCCGCTTCTTTAATACCACAAGGCCTTATTCCGAACTCAATTACCAGATCGCCTCAAGAGCCGAACAGATTATTGAGATTGTACATACACAAAACATTAAGCCCAACTGGAATTTCCTGTTTCAGTACCGCCTGATCAACTCACCTGGGTTTTTTAAAAATCAGAAATCGAATCATAACAATTACCTGCTTACTTCCTGGTATCAGTCGGTCAAGAAACGATACAACGCCTACCTCATACTGCAGGGCAATAAGCTGCAGGTAGGAGAGAATGGTGGTATACTGGATACAGCAGATTTCCTCAACGACCCGGTCTATAAGGACCGGTTCAATATCAATACCAAACTGGGCGGCGATCCCGTATATGGCTCCAATTTCTTTTCGACCGATGTGGGTACAGGCAACCGGTACAGCGATTTTACCGTGCTGCTCCGCCAGCAGTATGATCTGGGCCGCAAAGACTCGCTGGTAACCGACTCCAGTGTGGTGCCACTGTTTTTCCCCCGGCTCCGTTTTGAGCATACTTTCCAGCTTGCCCAGCACAAATACAATTTCCGGGACTATGTAGGCGATTCTACCTATTATAAGAATCATTATGGCCTTGCGCTTCCCCTGCCCATCGATACCGTGCTGGTGCAGGATAAATGGCGGGAAATAGTTAATGATTTTTCTATTTATCAATATCCCGACGAAAAGAACCTGCAGCAGTTCTTCCGTGTAGGCGCAGCTTACCAGAATCTTCAGTTACAAAATCTGAAGGGAACATTCAACTTTTACAATATCTACGGGCATGCCGAATACCGCAACCGCACCCGCAATCAGAAATGGGATTTGGAGGCCAATGGCAAACTTTATTTTGCCGGTCTGAATGCCGGAGATTATTCTGCTGTTGCCAGTTTGCAGCGGTATGTGGGCAAACGTCGCGGGTATGTAAAACTCGGGTTTGAAAATACTAACCGTCGTCCTTCATTTGTCTTTGATAACCGTAGCAGCTTTTATCTTGGTGCTACCGCGCTGGACCTGAAAAAAGAAAATATCCTGCATCTTTCTGCGGCACTCTATCAGCCTGCATTACAATTAAAACTTTCGGGCCATTATTATCTGCTCACCAATTATACATATCTTAAAAACTGGTATGAGCTGGCACAGGAAGGTACCGTATTCAATACGCTGCAGATCGCCATTCAGAAGACCATCAGCCTGGGGCGCAACTGGAAATGGCATGCCGATGTGTACCTGCAGCAGGTCATTGGCAATGCTCCGGTAAACCTGCCCGCTGTGTTTACCCGCAACAGGATTGGTTATGAGGGTAAACTGGGCTTCCCCAATCTTAATATTGCCTTTGGTGCCGAGGTAAGGTATCATACGCCTTATAAAGGAGATGCCTATTCACCCGTACTCGGCCGCTTTCAATACCAGGATACTACGACTATTCGCAACCAGGTACCACATATCACCGGTTATGTACATTTCCGGATCAGATCGTTTAAGTTTTATTTCCGCGCGGAAAACCTGAATACGGCCAACACCAAGAATGGCTTTGGGTTTACCAATAATATCATCGAATCTGCCGGCTATCCCTACCCCGGCCTGGTGATGCGGTTTGGTATCTACTGGAGCTTTGTCAATTGATTGTCAGCGCTGTGTGCTGGTGAAAATGTTAAGATTGACGAAGATCATTGCAGGTATTATAACTCCGCTTTATCTTTGTGTTCATCTTGAGAAAAATAGCTGTAGGCATATTGACCTTTTTATACCTGCTGGTTACTACCGGTGTGGTGGTCAATTATCATTACTGTATGAACCGGCTGGCTTCGACGCAGTTTTATGCGGCAGAAAGCAAGCAATGCGGCAAATGCGGTATGCATATCAGCAAATCGCATGGCTGCTGTCACGATGAAGTGAAGGTCTATAAGCTCGACGATGACCAGCAGGCAGCCTATCAGATAGGCTTTTCGCTCACACAGCTGTCTGCGCCTGTTGCAGAACTTTCTGTTTATCTCTGCACAGACTTTATTAATACACCAGTTAATAATCACTGGTATAACCATTCCCCGCCTTTACTTTCCGCGCAGGATACTTACCTGCAAAACCGCGTTTTCCGGATTTAGAATAAATACAACGCTGCTTAACCGCTTCCTCGTGAAGCCGCTGTATCCGTATGCCTCAGGCAGCGCTGAAAGCTGCGGATAGGATTTTATTCCCGTTCTGTTTATTCTAAATAAAAAATTATATGAAAACGATTCGTTTTTTCTCTATAGCCCTTCTTTCTGTGAGCATCAGCCTGAGTGCGATGGCTCAAAAAACTACAACCGAAACCGTGACCGTATCTGGCAACTGCGGGATGTGTAAATCAGCTATCGAAAAGGCCGCCAAGGGTGCCGGTGCTACCAGTGCCAATTGGGATAAAGATGCCAGGCAGCTTAAAGTGACTTACAAAAGCAGTGCAACAGATCTGGCCAAAATACAAAATGCCGTGGCTGCCGTGGGCTACGATACCCGCGATGTAAAAGCTACTGATGCGGCTTATGATAAGCTGCATGCCTGCTGCAAATACGACCGGGCTGCTGCGGCCACAGAAGCAAAATCATGCTGCTCTGCAGGTTGCGATATGAAAGACGGCAAATGCAAGGACATGGGTGCTTGTAAGGAAAAGGGATGCTGCAAAGATGAAGCGGCCTGCAAAGAAAAAGGTTGCTGCAGTGCCGATAAGGCAGATGCTGCCAAAGCCGATAAGGCATCCTGCTGCAAAGACGAGAAAGGAAGCATGGCCAAAGCAGACGGAAAGAGCTGTTGTGCTGCTGCACATTAATCAGTAAATTTAGCAATGATGAAAAGAGTTTTGTTGCTGGTTCTGATAACCGTGGGCAGCCTGGTTACACATGCACAGGATTTTAAAACAGCCCAGTTGCAGGCTACAGGCCTCACCTGTGCCATGTGCAGCAATGCGATTAATAAAGCATTGCTGGAATTGCCTTATGTGGAATCCGTGAAATCTGAAATACGTACATCTTCCTTTGCCATTGTATTCAAATCAGGCCAGGAGGTGAATATCGATGGTATCCGGAAAGCGGTGGAAGATGCCGGATTTTCTGTAGGCAGCCTGAAACTCACTGGCCGGTTCAATGCTGTAAAACTGGGCGATGATGCCCATGTAATGATTGGGAAAGAGGCTTTCCATTTTCTTGATGTAAAGGATCAGGTGCTGGAAGGCGAGCAGACCATTACAGTACTGGATAAAGGATTTATCACAGCCAAACAGTTTAAGAAAATAACCAATGGCCATAAGATGGCCTGTGTGGCATCAGGCAAAGCAGGATCCTGCTGTACCGGTCAGGGTATAACTGCCGAAGCCCGGGTTTATCATGTGACCATCTGACGGTTTTTGTGAATGATGAGGTGTGCGTCTGTACACCTCATCATTTTTAATTAATTATAAATGCGTTTAAATAAAATTATTGCTGCAATAGGCCTGAGCCTGCTCCTGTATAACGTGCAGGCCCAGGAAACGGCTAACATTTCCGACCCACGCCTGCAGATCCGGCTGCCTGCCGTAAATGGTGACTCCATCAGCCTGGCTTCATTAAAAGGTAAAGTGGTATTGCTTGATTTCTGGGCCAGTTGGTGTATGCCCTGCCGCGCGGCCAACAAACACCTCGCAAAACTGTATACCAAATACAAACCAAAGGGGTTTGAAATTTTCAGTGTATCGGTCGATGAGGAAAAGAGCGCCTGGAAAAAAGCTATCACAAAAGATAAGATCACCTGGCTGCAGGTCAATGATGCAGCCGGCAATATGGGTAAGACCATTCTTGACTGGAATGTATCTGTACTGCCCACCACTTTTCTGATCAATAAAAAAGGAGATGTGGTGGCCATTGATCTCGAAGGGAAGGCACTCGATGAAGCCGTAGCCCGGTTGTTGCAGGAATGATGCTTTTACCATGAAACAATTATTATTTCTCATAAGCCTGTTTATAACGGGTATAGCTTATGGACAGGAACTGTATGTGTATACCGAGCCTGCTTCAAACATTCCCGCACGATCACTGAGCGCCCGAATCAGTGTAAATGGCATCAGTAAGCAACGGCCTTATTACCGTTCTATGCAGCGGTATCAGCCATCGGTCATGCTGGGACTGAATAAGAACTGGATGATAGCTGCCGGTGCAACCATTGCCGATATGCATACCAGCAATACACGCTGGGAATCTGTATTTCTTTATGGCAAGTACCGGTTCTTATCGCACGACAATCTGCATTCTCATTTCCGGATGGCGGTATTTGGGGAAGTTGCTTACACCCGCAGCCCGTTTCATTTCGATGAAGTGTCATTGCAGGGCGATAAAGATGGGGTGCAAGTTGGGGTAATTGCTACCCAGCTATGGCATAAGCTGGCTTTGTCGGCCACTGTCAGCCATACCCAGGTACTGCATACATCGCGCAACGACAAAGTACTGTACCTGCCTTCGCGTATCTATCAGGTCATGAACTATTCACTGTCTGCCGGCTACCTGGTGTTGCCGGTCACGTATAAAAGTTATAAGCAGACCAACCTCAACCTGTATGCAGAAATGCTGGCTCAGCAGTCGCTCGACCGCAAAGCCTGGTATGCAGACCTGGCCCCTGCGGTTCAGCTCATATTCAACAGCAATACCAGGGTAAACCTCGGTTATCGCATGCAGCTGGATGCGCGCATGGAGCGGATGGCGCGCAATAGCTGGCTGGTGACGGTAGAGCGTACTTTTCTGAATGCCTTAAAGAAAAAGAAGGGGCACTAGACTGAATCCTATTTATTTACAGGGGCTGTATCCGAAAGGGTACAGCCTTTTTTTCTTTCTCATAAGTCACATTATGAAAAAAAAGCAGGAGGGGAGGGGCTGCCTTTTATAAATAGTATTATATTTGACTAAATATATTTTTAGGCTTGTCTAAAATATTATTTAGATAAACATAATTATGAAATTCTTTTTACTCCTTCTGCTGGCAATAAGTGTACAGTGTGCAGCCGCTCAAACCCACGTGCAATTGCGGGTAGCAGATGCCGGCAATGGCGAGCCGCTCGGTGGCGCACAGGTAACCAGCAGAGATGGCAGCAAGCAGACGCTTACCGGGCGCGACGGCCGTTTCCGGCTGGAATTATCGCCCGCAGATGATTCGATCCGCGTCAGTGCCGTGGGGTATCATACACAGCTGTGGCGGGTAAACAGCGCTATGCCGGCTACTTTGTTGCTGCAGCCTGTGCAGCGCGAGATTGATGCTGTTGTCGTAAGCGGCACCCTTCGCCCTATGAGCAAACTGGAAAGCCCTGTGCCGGTGTAAGTGTATACGCCGCAATTCTTTAAGAAAAATCCGGCTCCAAGCATTTTTGAATCGCTGCAGCAGGTAAATGGTGTGCGTCCGCAGCTCAATTGCAGCGTTTGTAAT
>JAGODE010000199.1 GCA_017998385.1 Chitinophagaceae bacterium
GTACTGGATAATGTTTTTTACATGGGAAAAAACTTTACGTATACGGGGTATGTGACAGAAGCGCAGCTGGCATGGCTCGAAAAAGATCTGAAACATATCCCCCAGGGCAGCACGGTAGTCGTCTCTACACATATTCCGGTTGATTTTGATACAACTTCTGTAGCCGGTCGTAACGATGTCCGGGAGAGTGCCGGTATTTCCAACAAAGAACATCTGTATGCTATCCTGGCGCCTTATAAAACCCATTTCATGTCTGGTCATACTCACTGGAACAGCCATTTTGAAAATAAGGCTGGGTTTCATCACATACATGGTGCCCTGTGTGGCGAATGGTGGCAAAGTCCCGCTTCGTCAGACGGAACACCGCTTGGTTTCGGCGTATATGAGATAGATGGAGATAGCCTGACCTGGTATTTTCAAAGTACCGGCGAAAGCCGCAACTACCAGCTGCGGATATATCAACCTGATAGTTCGGGAAGGTTTCTGGTAAACATATGGAACTGGGATGCGGGTTGGAAAGCTGGCTGGCTGGAAGATGGTCATGAGGCCGGTGAACTGAAACGCATAGCCGGTTATGATCCGTTTATTACTGCATTCAATAAGACACTGCCACAAAGCTGGTCATGGGTAAAACCTTCGCTTACCACGCACCTGTTTGAAGGAAGAATAAAACCCGGTACCCAATCAGTAACAGTAAAAGCAACAGACAGGTTTGGGAGAACCTATACCGCTTCAATTGAAGTTTCAGCACCATGAAAATAAAAACTATTCATATCGCCGGTTGGTGTTTATTGCTATGCATGAGCAGTTGGCTGAATCTGTCGGCGCAATTGCCATTAAAGTTGCCCGATCTGCTTTCTGACCATGCCGTATTGCAAAAAAATGCCACAGTAAAATTATGGGGCAGGGGACCCGGCTCGTTTGAGTTGAAGATAGTAGCATCCTGGCGTGCTGCCGATACAATCAGGCTGCTGATTGGAGCTGAATGCAGCTGGGTGACATCTCTTCAGACGCCGGCGGAAAAAGGTCCGCACAGTATCGTTTTTATCTGCGGCAATGAAACAAAAAAGATTTCGGATATCCTGCTGGGCGATGTATGGCTTTGCGCCGGCCAATCCAACATGGAATTTAATTACGACTGGGGCATCAACAGAAACGACAGTAACTACAGGATCGTGGAGAATAACGAGATCCGTTTTTTTGAAGTAGAAAAAAACTATGATGAGCTACCGGTGAGTGAGTGCCGGGGAAAATGGGTGAAATGTGATCCGGCGGCCGCTTCAGCGTTCAGTACGGTGGGTTATTTCTTTGGCAAAAATATTCAGCAAAATACACAGACACCCGTTGGACTGATCGGTGCTTACTGGGGCGGCACCAATATACAGGCCTGGATGCCGTCTGCAGCATTGCCGCCGGTATCTGAAAGGCAACAGGGAACTTATATAGAGCCGTACGGCTGGGCGCCCAAAGGAATAAGCGCTTTATTCAATGCCATGATTTATCCGCTGCATCGCTACAGCATAAAAGGGTGTATCTGGTATCAGGGCGAAGCCAATGTAGACTGGGAATGGAATAGCTATGGAGTTTTGCTGACCTCGCTGGTAAAATCATGGCGCACCCTTTTTGAAAATCCTTTTTACTTCTATGCAGTGCAGATCGCTCCCTGGAACGGATATAAGAAACTTCGGGCAGCGGCCTTGCGCGAGCAGATCGAAAATGCCGGCCAGTCCATCGAACGTTATGGTTCCATAGCTATCCAGGATCTTGTACCCGATACGGCCAATATTCATCCCGATCGTAAAAGGGAAGTAGGTATCCGTTTGTCAGACCTCGTACTGAAAGAAGTGTATGGACAGGCTGCATTACAACCCTATCCTCCTTATATAGTAAAAGTTGATTTTAAAGACAGATCGGCTCTGGTCATGTACCAGGCAGGGGGAACACTGCAGGCAAAAGGCACTGGCATATCCGGATTTCAGCTGGCTGGAGCCGATTCGGTATTTTATCCGGCCAAAGCGCAGCTGCTCCGGAATAATAAAATAGCAGTGAGCTCGCCCAAAGTAGCAAAGCCTGTTGCGCTCCGCTACTGTTTTGAGAATACAGCAGTGCCCAACCTGTTTGATAAAACGGGGCTGCCTTTAAAACAATTCAGGACTGATCATTATATCATTTATTAATTATGAAAAGATATTTGCTTGGCCTATTACTGTTGGCGGTGCAACTGAATTGTGCACACAAAGAAGTTAATTCCGTTAAAACGACTGATAGTACCGTGCCTAAGTCGGATGGAACGTTTATTCAAAGCTACCTGGTCAGAGACTGGACCGATGAGCGGTGGCAGCGCGAATTTGCTGCGCTGAAAGAAGCCGGTATGCAGTACCTCATTCTTGGCTCAACACTCAATACGGACAACGACGGAAAGATGTACTCCATATTTCCCACTTCACTTCCCGGGGTAACAAACCGGTATGGAAATGATATTGTGGAAAATTGCCTGCGCAATGCAAAGGCTGCCGGTATGAAAGTTTTCCTGGGACTCAACTTTGATGAAAAATGGTGGCAGGCCAATTTTACGCTGGAGTGGATCACCGCGCAAATGGAGCTGGGTAATAAACTCGCTGGTGAACTGATAGCCCGGTACAAAAGCCGTTACAAAGAAACCATGTATGGCTGGTACTGGGTTTGGGAAGTAGATAACCTGCATACCACTACTGCCCAGTCACAAACACTGCTGGCCAAAGCACTCAATGTAAATCTCGATTACCTGAATAAGGAAACGCCCGACATGCCTTTTATGCTTTGTCCGTTTTTTAACCACAGGCTCGGTACGGCGCAGGAATCAGCAACAATCTGGACCAATGTTTTTCGTCAAACCAACTTTAAGAAAGGCGATATTTTTGCCCCGCAGGATTGTGTAGGTGCCGGCGGCCTTACAATTTCAGTGCTGGGTGAATGGTTTGCCGCACTCCGGAAAGCTGTCGACACCAAACCCGGACTTCAGTTTTGGGTAGATACGGAAACATTTGATCAGCGTTTCTGGACCAGCGCCACACTGGACCGGTTTGTGAAACAGATGGAAATAGTAAAACCCTATGTGTCGAATTATATCACATTTGCCTATAGCCATTATTACAGCCCCTGGAAAGACAATCCCCAGTTTCATAAAGATTACCTCTACTATCTGAAAAACGGAAAACTGCCCGATGCGGAAGTGTCTGCTGCTATTCAAAATGCCGATCTGATTACATTAACTGATTTATCGAAAGAATTTGTGTGGTCGGTAGTAAGTGGTTCCGAGATAAATGTAGCCGGCTATCGTTTATATCTCAACGATGAGCTGTATGCCGAATGGCAGTATAAACCAGGTGTGCAGAAAGATATGCGTGTGAAGATTGCAGCGAATGCGCTGCGGGAAAGTAACCGGTTTTTCATAACGCCTTACTCCGCTTCGGGAAAAGAAGGCGCCGGTAAACGTATTACAGCCGGCCGGTAATATGTTTTGAAAATGAGCAGGAAAATGACCCTATAATCCGATAAAAACAGACGACATGAAGATTGCTGGAAAAATGTACGCTCTTTTGCTGGTTCACTTGTTTTTGGTAACCGCCGTGCTGGCACAAAACCGCCTGCTATCGGGTGTGGTTTCAAACCAGGATACCCGCAAGCCTATACCCAATGTAGCCGTCACCGATGGGTTTACCGTAGTCCGCACAGATGCAAAGGGTGTTTACTCTTTTTATAGTCACCCCGATGCAGAATTTGTTTACCTGTCACTACCCGGCGGCTATAAGATTCCAGCCGAAGGTTTCCTGCCTAAGTTTTATCAGCGTCTCCGAAAAGGACAGAACAGATACAATTTTGCGTTGTCAAAAGAAAAAGTTGATGATGCACATCATATCCTCATAGTGGGAGCGGATCCCCAGCCGGCTAATAAAGAAGCGGCACAAAAGTGGTCCAATTTTGCCAAAGAATATTTCAAGCCCGTTGTGGACGCGTATGGCTCACTGCCCAAGTTGGGTATACTTTGCGGCGATATTGTGGGCGATGATCTTTCGCTGTTTGCCAATCACAAGAAGGCAGTTGAGACAATGGGTTTTCCTACTTTCCAGGTCATTGGCAATCATGACGAGAACTATGAAGCCCGTAGCGATGAAGGATCGCAGAAGGCATTTCGCGATAATTTTGGCCCTGAGTATTATTCCTTCAACAAAGGCAAAATCCATTATGTGGTGCTGGACGATGTGTTTTACATGGGAAAAGATTCCCGCTATTTCGGATATGTTACAGAGCGGCAGATGAAATGGCTGGAAAATGACCTGAAGTTTGTTCCCCAGGGCACCACGGTAATTGTGTCTGTACATATTTCATTTGAATATGACAGGCAAAAACCAGCAGGATCAGAAGCTGTTTCGCTGCCCGATGATAGCCCGGTCGTGAATGTTGCACATCTTTACTCCATACTGGCTCCCTACAAAGTGCATATCATGTCTGGGCATACCCACTGGAATCAGAGTTTTGAGCAGAATAATATTTTTCATCATATACATGGCGCTATCTGCGGTGCCTGGTGGGGAGGCGAGACTTCTTTTGATGGCGCTCCGCTAGGCTACGCTGTATATGAAATTAAGAACGACAGTATCTCCTGGTATTTTCAAAGTGCCGGCAAAGACAGGAATCATCAGATGCAACTGACCTATGTGGATTCCATCGGATCGGTGGTGGCGAATGTATGGAACTGGGATGCGAAATGGAAAGTAGAGCTGATAGCAGACGGAAAGGAGATGGGCGAAATGACCCGTTATATCGGCTACTCTCCGGTAATGGCTGATTATTACAACTCACTGCCACCGGGTAGTCCCTGGATGAAACCCGTGCTCACTGCCCATTTATTTAAAATGCCTATCGATAAAAATGTTAATCGGGTGTCTGTGCGGGTAACAGATCGTTTTGGCAGGGTGTATAACGAATCGTTGACTATTAAATAAGAGGACATCTGGAAAAATGTATGTTATGAAGTTTCGGCATTTTTTGTTTTTAATTCTTCTGTTGCTGGGTAAATCGGTTGCTGCGCAAAACAACTTGGTTGGGTTGTCGGCATACCGGTTGCCATTAAATAAAAAAGGTGCTAAAATAGCCGAGCCCTTTACTGCAAAAGGGGGTGGGGCGCAACTAAGAATAATCGATGATCCGGCCCGGCTCTTCCGCGTGAAGAATAATGCGCTTTACCTGAAAAAAAACAGGCAGATTACGGAAAAGGATAAAACCCTGGCTTATCCGCTGAAATTCTCAGTAGGTGGCGTGGTTGTAACTGCCGAACTGGTGACGGACCGATTTATAAAAAACAGGGTGATTGCACACCGGGGCGCGTGGAAGAACCAGCAGGTATCTGAAAATTCGCTCGGTTCCCTGCGGAAGGCTATTGAACTGGGCTGTGAAGGAGCTGAGTTTGATGTATGGCTTTCGGCAGATGGTACTCCCGTCATTTCGCACGATGCATCTATTGGTGGTTATGTGGTAGAAAATACGGCGGCTGCACAGTTATTAAAAGTGCCTTTAAAGGCGGGCGAGTTTGTGCCCTCACTGCAGCAGTACCTGCAATTGGGCAAAACACAGAATACCACCACACTGGTACTGGAGATTAAACCTTCGGCAAAAGGAAAGGAGGCTATGCGTACTACCGTAGATTCCATAATGAGTATGGTGGCACGTCACCATGCACAGGGCTGGGTGAAGTACATCAGCTTCAGCTACGATGCGTTGCTGCGTGTTCGCGAGCTTGATCCCTATGCGGATATCTCTTATCTCACGGGCGATAAAACAGTTGATGAGGTAAAAAAAGATGGATTGAATGGCATCGATTACTCTTTTTACTCGTATGACGGCGATGTGGACCTGGTTAAGAAAGCGCATGCACTGGGATTGACCGTTAATGTCTGGACGATCAATGATCCGGGCAGGCTGCAGGATTTCCTGAAAGCGGGGGCGGATATGATCACTACAGATGAGCCCGAGCTGTTATTGAAAATAATAAAGGCGCCGGCAAATTAGGTTGCCGGAAAAAGGATGCCGGTGTCTGTTATGAAAGGGAGTAATCCTGTTCTTATCTTACAGGCCGGCGTGAGGAATTTATCAGTCAAAATGGTTTAGTGTACTGCGGACTGGAACGGCTACAGATGGTCTGCAGCATACGAAGCGATAATTTAAAAACTGCATATGAAAAGAAATTCAAGACGGGAATTTTTGTCGGGGATTGGTAAAGCCGGTGCCACGATGCTGGCAACGCCTTATCTGGCCAGCGCAGCAGGTGAGTCACTGATAGAGCCGGCGGCGCCTGCTGCAGGGACTATTTTGCCCATTACAGGTACATTTCTGGATGAGATTTCGCATGATATTCCTCACCAGAACTGGGGCAGGAAGGAGTGGGATAACGATTTTAAGAATATGAAGCGGATCGGCATCGATACCGTGATCATGATCCGTAGTGGTTACCGCAAGTTTATTACCTACCCGTCTAAATACCTCGTAAAGAAAGGGTGTTACAAGCCGCATACCGATCTGCTGGAGTTGTTTCTGCAGCTGGCAGACAAATACAATATGAAGTTTTATTTTGGGCTCTACGATTCCGGCAAATACTGGGATACAGGCGATCTGAGTGCCGAAATTGAGGACAACAAATATGTAATTGATGAGGTATGGCAGTCATACGGTTCAAAACACAAAAGTTTCCAGGGCTGGTATATCAGCGGAGAGATAAGCCGTAAGACCAAAGGCGCTATTGACGCATTTCGTGCCATGGGTAAGCAGTGTAAAGACGTATCGGGCAATTTGCCCACCTTTATTTCGCCATGGATCGATGGTAAAAAAGCGGTGGAAGCAGCCTCCGGGCAGATCACCAAAGTCAATTCGGTATCTGTATTGGAGCATGAAAAAGAATGGAATGAAATATTTCAGGGTATTCAGGGTGTGGTGGATGCCTGTGCCTTCCAGGACGGGCATATTGATTACGATGAACTGGATGCATTCTTTAGTATAAATAAAAAACTGGCCGATAAGTATGGCATGAAATGCTGGACAAATGCCGAAACCTTTGACCGCGATATGCCGATCAGATTTTTGCCCATAAAGTTTGAGAAGCTGCGGATGAAACTCGAAGCAGCTGCAAGGGCCGGATATGATAAGGCCATCACTTTTGAATTTTCACATTTTATGAGTCCGCAGTCTGCTTATCTGCAGGCCGGCCATCTCTATAACCGTTATAAAGAATACCTGAATATTTAATTATGAAAGAAAAGAATATTGGCTACGTTGTCTTTTTGACCGTAGTAGCAGCATTGGGTGGTTTTTTGTTTGGCTATGATACAGCTGTTATATCCGGAACTATTGAGCAGGTGACTGCACAATACCAGCTCAGTGCTATTCAGCAGGGCTGGTATGTGGGTTGTGCACTGGTGGGCTCAATGATTGGTGTACTAATTGCAGGATATTGCAGCGAGCGGTTTGGAAGAAAACTATCGCTGTTTTTTTCGGCTATTTTGTTTTTCCTCTCGGGGATAGGATGTGCTATTGCACAAGACATAGATGCGCTTGTAATATACCGTATCATTGGTGGCCTGGCCATAGGCATGGTGTCTATTATTTCCCCCATGTATATATCGGAAATAGCGATTGCCAAATACCGGGGACGTCTGGTAGCCATGTATCAGCTGGCCATTACCGCAGGATTTCTTGGCGCGTACCTGGTCAATTATCAGTTACTACAATACGCTGTTTCAGGTGCAGTATTTGAGAATGCAACCATGCATAAAGTATTTATTACAGAAGTATGGCGGGCCATGCTGGGAATGGAAGCTATGCCGGCATTACTGTTTTTACTCATTTTGTTCTTTATCCCCGAAAGTCCGCGTTGGTTGCTGCTGAAAAATAATATCAATAAAGCAGTGGCCGTACTCGAAAAAATTAATAAAAGCCGGGAAGTGGCCAATGAGGAAGCAACTGCCATTAAAGGAAAGATGGTGGCCGGTGAGGGCAAGCTGAATTACCGGTTATTGCTGAAGCCAAAATATTTCAAAGTACTGCTCATTGGTGTGGCCATTGCTATTCTGGGCCAGTTTATGGGGGTGAATGCCGTGCTTTATTATGGCCCCACTATTTTCAAAAACAGCAGGATAATTTATACCTTTTACATTAGTATTGTTTAATCTTTCTGTAGGAATATTAATGGTAGTTGAATTATTGTTTTTTTCAGAAATTATTTAGCGTAATACCCTGTGGTGGTACTGATGTAACATCAACGTTAGCTTTGCTATCGAGCATGGAGTATCAACCAAATGTAATAATTTGTTTTGCCACTGACGGAT
>JAGODE010000200.1 GCA_017998385.1 Chitinophagaceae bacterium
GTATAGGAAAGTAACTCATGTACCCAATAATGCGGAGGCAAATCAAAGTATTGCGAGAGATAAGCTATACCCGGATGACCCGGCAACAATTTTTCGAGCGTACCCGGCACCCGTTTATCATTAAAATATACCTGGCCGGCATCGGCCTGTCCCCAACCACCGGCAATCTGCACCAGACTGGTTTTACCCGAACCTGTTTCCCCGGCTATCGCCAGGTTTTCGAGTCGTTCCATCTCAAAACTGATATCCTGCAATACGGGAAAATCAACTCCATTTTTACTAACACCTTTCACTGCTAAAAATGCCATACGCAAAAATACAGCAATAACCCGGCGCACAAACGCCGGGTTATGTAAATATTAACTGTATCCCTGTCAGGGCGAAGGAACAAAATACTCTTCAATCACCTTTGTAGCCCTTCTGTCTTTATAATCGATTGTGAGCTTCAGATAAGCTTTGTCGCCCCTGCGTCCGTACTGGTAGGTAAATTCATAAGTACGTTTGGAAATCTGATCGTACTGCGTAAATGTGCGGGAGAACTTTTGCACACCATCTTCATTTAATATTAAGACCGGTACGCCGCCAAACCGTGTAGGTTGAGCCTGGCCTCCTACTTTCTGATAAATAATGGTATGCGTACCGGTTACCTCCACACGCGGGGTATTGGAGGTATTATTTTTGTTTACAAATTTTTTCTGAGCCTGCAGCAGACCTGCACAAAGTATACCTGCTACAAGTGTGAGTATATATTTCATGGGTAAATATTTTTAATCGCAATTGCAGGGCACCGACATCTGTTTTACCATTTGCTGGTACAGTTCTGCCTCAAGCGTTGAGCGCTTTTCCGCATTTTTTTCGCCTGGATATTTTGTTGTGATCTCTTTCTTTTTTTTATCAATGCTGATCATCAGTGTTTGCGCACGTTGATTGCATTGAAGCCGGCAACCAAGCGCGTTGATAGCGGTTTTATCATTGTCTTTGCGGGCATCCCTGAGCTGTAACTCCAAATCCCTTTGCTCCTGTTTCAGTTGATTCAACTGCATACCGGCGATATCCATCTCACCAAGTGCCTGGTTCATTAGCTGCTGCCATTGCGAAAGATCGGCCGACTGTTGCATTTGTTGCAGCGCCACATCCATATTGCCTGCTATCCGCTGCATAACAGCAGCCTGCTGTTGTTTCAGTTGCTTCATAACGGGGTCTGTATCGTCAATACTATCCTCATTATTGCCGGCAAGCTGTTTCTGCAGGTTGGCACGGGCCTCTTTCAACTCCCCAGTCATGGCCAGGTTGACGGGTTGATAAGCTGCGCCTGAAAATTGATTGCGTTGCCGCTGCACATAGCTGATTTCCCAAACAGCCCCGCTTCCTTCAAAACGGGTGATCAACCGTTGTTTTTTTGCACGGGGAAGTGAAATAATACCAAGTCCCATATAAGTGGCCGCATAAAAGCCGGTATTGAAATCCGGATCGGCCAGCCATACCCGTAATAAGCTGCCATCTATGAGCGATTTTCCGATATATTCTTCGGACATGTAGGGAGAGCCGCTTAGGTTTTTTCCGATTTTTCTTTTTTGTCCGGTCACCCTGAATGTTTCTTCAAATGAAGTGCCATCAAGCCATGCATCCAAATCTACGTTCATACTCGTGTTACCCGTATTCATGGTCATCACTAGCTTACCTTTGTCGGCAGATGTCATAAAATAATACTGCCCACCCTGATAGCTCTGCAGTAAAAAATCAAGCGAGTTTCCATCGGCTTCGGCAGCTGCGTTGGCCATAGATGACACAGCCCCTTTATCGAGACCGCAGTGGCCTTGTTTGCTATCGAAGAAAAAATAACTGGTGATCAGCGATTCGCCCGGTATGTGCGCGATGTAGCCGACCACGAGATCAAACTGAAAAACATCTTTTAAACGGATCGTTGCCGGGGTTCCCGCCTTTGTGGCCGGGTCTTTGACAGTACTTTTTCCCGGATTGGGACGGGTACTGCCTGAACCGGCCGGTTTAACCGGCAGCAGATCATCATCTGCATCGGTCAGCAATTCGACTTTTGTTGGAGGCGGATCTTCTATCCGCTCAACGTTTGGTTTGGAAGCGGTCTTTTGAGCAGCACAATAAGATGTGGCCGCCAACAACAAAAAAAGGAACAGGTATCGCATCAGTAATATTGTTTACGGGTGATCATATCAGGGAATAGAAAAAGCAAACTGAGCATTCACCGCTTCACCCTTAAAGTCGACCGGGCGCACGGTAAGTATCAACTGGTATTTTCCTGATGGGAGTCCCTTTGTCTTATCCTCCCTTGTAGCCAGTATACTTATAATATCGGTCGTTTCGATTGGCATAAACATATCACCGGGAAAAAAAGGCATGGGTGCACGGCTGCTACCGGCTACTTTTTTGCCGTTATACAGCAGGGATGTTTCAAACTGATAACGCACCACTACCTGGCCCGATGCATCGGGTTTAATATCTTTAGCTGAGAAGCGGAAAAGGATGGGGTACTTATTTTCCCTGAACTGTTTGTACAGGTTTACTACATGAGGTTGGCTTAGCTCCAACTGCAGACTACTGCTTTCGCCAATTGTCAGGCTTGTGTTTACAGACTGGGCGTTCAGCGTTGCAGAAAAGACTAAGAAAGATAGGATAAACAGCATACGCATGGTCCAAGATTTAATGATTAATGAAATGATTGGGCCCTCTTACTGAACTTCCGTTATTTTAAAGCTTAATGTATAGCTACCATCACTTGTAGTGTTACTAACGGTATACGTTTTATTGAGCTGGAGGGTTTTGAGCGAAAACTTTACTGCTTTATAACCAAAATTGTCATTGCTACCGGTATCCTCGTCTTTGAAATGGGCAAAAGCCACAAAATAGTAATCTACATTTTGCTGGTTCAGATCGCTTTCCGGAATCAGAAAATCTCTGAAGCTGGACCCGGCTGGAAAGATGTATTTGTGTTGAAGTGTGTTTTTGTTATAGCTGACGGCAACGTATTTGTCTTCGGTACGGTCAAAATAATTGGCCGGCTGATTACCAAAGGCGGTGATGTTTTCTGTTTTACTGGCCGTCTGTTTCTCCAGTTTAAATCCGGCAAAGCCATATAATTCTATAGGAGCATCAATCGAGAATATATTGCCGGATGCCTCATTTACTACCACATCGCTGGCCTGTATGCGGTACTTCTTTTGTCGGACAGCAACAGTCGTAGTGGTTGCAGGCGCAGATGCCGTAACAACCTGATTTGATTTAACCGATTTGGTACCCGTCCAGTTTCCTTCGTTCAGGTTATTGCCCCAACCCCATTTTCCGGAAAAACTGTTGCCTTCCATTTTTAATTCGAGTGCCCCCTTATTGCTGCCATTGGTAAATGTGCCCTTCAGTATACGTGTGGCAGGATCGTAGGTTGCGTCTATCTGATCGCTGGTTTTGTACTTTCCGGTTACTTTATTTCCGATTTGCTGCAAAATAATGTCGCCAAAATTTGTTTTCCATTTACCACTCCATACAGCCGTTTTAATATTGGCCGGCTGGCTGGTTTGAGTACGGCTACCGGTCCATTGCCAGTCGGCTTTGTCGCTATAGTTATTATTTTGTTCACCGTAACCATAGTAGCCGGCAAAATCCTTTGGTGTATAATAAGAAGGAGCACCAATGGGATAATTAAATTTTAGTATGAATTTTCCACTGGCCGATCCGTTGTGGAAATAGCCTTCAAAATCCTTACCCTGATTAGTGATTTTACCGGTTATAGTGCCTTTATCGCCATAATCACCATACACCAGTGCACCGCCATCATATTCAAACCCGGTTTCCTGAACCAGCCGTAGGCTGCCGTATTTGGTGTTGTAGACACCCTGCCAGTTCTGCGCTGAGATATGTAGTGTAATAAATAGTATAGCTACGCTCAAAATTGTTTTCATACAGGTTAATGATTAAGTGAATTATAGTTTTTGTAAAATATTTCTGGCCAGCTCAATACTCTTTTGCTGGTTTAGCTTTTGGTCATCGCCTTTGTGTACCGATACTTTAAACTGAATACCGTCCTGAAATACCCATAAATGCTGTTCTTTTTCATTCCACCTGCATTGAGTAGCTACGCCGGGTATATCGGTATAGATAATAGCGCCATCTATCAGACCAGTGGCTATCTTTTTAGCTGTTCGGGTTACTGTATCACTCAATCCCTTTTGTTCTGCTACCGATTCAAGACGACGATCGACTACTTTCATGGCCTCAGCCATTTCGGCTTCCGATACAGACCGGTACATAGACAAAAATTTTTCTTCGCTGGTAGCTTTCATTTGAGCCAAAACCACCTCTTCATCATCCGGTACATTGACTGTATTGCCCAGCACTTTACGGGGTTTTGTCTTTCCGGTTCTGATATAATACCCACAACTGTAAAAATCTGCCGGACCAATAGTGTTATTATATTTTTTGTCGAGGTTGTCGACTGGCCGATCCAGTATAGCAGCAGCCATTTCGGCCGTTAATAATTCATCCAGTTTAAACGATTCTTTATTGTCTTTGGGCCGGGCTGTTTTGACCTGACTGGTGTTTTCTTTATCACCTTCAGCCTGGTTATTGCAGCTGAGCAGCGCAAGAACCAGCGATAATATCCATATCTGTTTCATAGAGTTCGTATTTACAGGCGAATAAATTCAACACGGCGGTTCTGTGCTTTGCCCTGTGTATTGTCGTTGGAAGCTACCGGCTCTGTTTCTCCTTTACCGGCAGTCTGCATGCGTGCCGCATCGATTCCGAAATCATTGCTGAGCGAATTTTTTACCGCCGTAGCGCGGCGTTCCGAAAGCGATTGATTGGCGGCGTCATCACCGTCACTGTCTGTATGTCCCACAATCCTGACCTGTATGGAGGGGTTGCTACGCAGGACATCTGCAATTTCCTTCAGCACAGGAAAAGAACTGGGTTTAATACGGTCTGCATTTACGTCAAAGAGAATACCGGTGGTGCTGAAGCGGCCTTTTTCAATCAACTCACCTCTGTTGCTGGGTGTACTGGCTGCTATTTTAAGATTGGTGAAATACAAACCATCGCCCCATAAATTGGTTGCAAACAGAAATCCATATTTGATACCAGGCTGAAATGCCCGAGGTAAATCGAATATTTTCTTTTCATTGAGATAAAAACGGATCCGGGTACCCTGGCGCCAGATGCTGATACGATTTGGCTGATCGCTGAGCCAGTTACCCTTTATTTCCTGGTGAGTCTCCAACAGTGATTGCTCAGACTGATCGATTACCCATACATCCAGGTCGCCACCTCCTTCTACGCCTGAAGGGTGTATGTCTAATGCTACCTTGGCTTTAGGATCAAACATCTGATCAAATGAGACCCTGTTTTGAATCAACTGGTTGAAAAAAAGTTTTAATCCGCTCTGATTATTACTCATGGTTTCCTGATTGATCGTCATGTCAAACTCCATGGTAAAATTTTCAGGCAATTCATTAATATACTCCGGAAAGCAAACTCCTTTCTGTGGAAACTTAAACCAGTTGCCTGCAAATCCATTTATCTGTACCACTTCTCCTCCCGAGTTTGTATTCCATTGTAAAGGGAAGTCTCCAACCGCATCTTTGGAGAAATCTTCGGCAGCCAGGATTTTTTCGCCAGGAATAAAATCGAATTTGCTATAGCTTTGAAAGCCGGGTCCTGATTGCTGCGTACTGCTTTTCCCGTTTTCGTCCGATGGATCCTGATTTTCTTCAATAGCTTCTTTTCCAGGATCCGTTTCCTGTGTTTTCTTTTTCTTCCTGTCCTTCTTTTTAAAAATCCCCTTGATTCCTTCTTCTACTTTGTCCAACCCTTTGTCTATACCCTGGTCTGATCGGGTATTGGTCCTGTCTTCCACTTTACGTTTGGCAGTTTCCTTTGGATTAATAATCTGTGCCTGAGTAAACATAACAGTCAGCAGACAGATACATAATGCGATAAATAATTTCATATTAGCAGGATTTAGGTGTTTAGTAAACCTGTGCAAAACTGCTTTTTCAGCGCTTCTGTTTTATCGCGTTATTCCGCCAACTTTTTTTTTCATGGTTTTCCGGGATATATATACTGTTAAATCATTCAAATTTTGTCTGAAGGCTTATATTTGAAACAACCATGAACCATTACATTATTATCCGTAGGCTGCTTCAATGCAGTCTGTTCCTTTCTTTTTTCGGAGCTTCGGCGCAATCAGACAGTACCCGTATCCGGGCAGGTATTGAAGAGGCAGCAGCATTGCTGAACCAAAATGATCCGGCAAAGGCCCGGCAGCGATTAGAAGCTATCCGGCCATATGTGCAACCGGTTACAGATAAGTCACTTCGCTCTGCCTATCACTGGCAGATGGGTGAAATACTCTATAAACAAAAAGCCTATACAGCATTTGACCGTCAGGCAGATACTGTCTTGCTTCTCAATGCGGCGGGCAGCGGAGATCAGCGCTGGCGGGCAAAGGGGCTGTACCAAAAGGCATTTGCCAATATTCATCTGGGCAATCTCGACCAGTCTGTTGCGCTTGCAAAAGAAGGTATTGCCATTTATCAGTCCCTAAAAGATGCGTATGGAGAAGCCAAAGGATACCAGGCCATCGGCAATATCAGCTTTCAGGGCCGGCAGGTCAAAGAAGCGATTCAGCAATACCAGCGGGCCATCGCCGTTTTTCTCGGCAATAAATACCCTGTTGATGCTGCTATGACCTCATGCAGTATTTCACGCGCCTATATTGCAGATATGCATATTGACTCTGCCTTTGCGTGGAATAACCGGGCAATGGTGGTAGCTGCTTCCAATCCCGATAATCTTGAACTGAATTTTTTTGTGTGGCAAAACGATGGAGACTATAAATCCCGTATGGGACAGTTTGATGCTGCTGACATTTCTTTTCAGAAAGCCCGCCAGTTTGCGGCCCGCATGAGCAGTGGCTACAGCCTGGGAGGCCTGCTACAGGTCATGAGTTTTTCTGCCTTTAATAACGGTAACATGAAAAAGGCAGTAGACTATGCCGAAGAATCGAGACGAATATTCGAACAGATGGGCGATTATCCCATGCTCAAAAAGACTTATCAGCTTTTATATACCATTCATGAAGGAAAAGGCGATTACAAATCGGCATTTGATGCGCTGAATGAATATGTAGACATTTCGGATTCCCTGTTTACCCAAAACTCCATGCAGCAAATCAACGATCTGAATGTGAAATATGAAACAGCACAAAAAGAAAGTAAGATTGCCCAGCAGCAGTTGGATCTGGAACGGAAAAACGCCCGAATGAGTCGCCTGTTATTTGGATTGGTTCTGGCCCTCCTGCTTATCGGATTACTGCTGCTCTTATATTTTCAACGAAGGAAAACCTACCAGCAATCGCTGATCACGCTTAAAAAAGAACAGGATATTTCTTTATTGAAGGCCCTCATGACCGGTGAAGAAAAAGAAAGGAACCGGCTGGCCCGCGAACTTCATGATGGTCTCGGCAGTGTGCTGGCAGCAGCACAAATGCAGGTGAGTCACTTAAAAATTATAGATGATGAACACCAAAGAAATGCCCGGCAGCAGGCTACAGAACTCATCAATCAGGCTTCGGCCGAAAGCCGCCGTATAGCACACAACCTGCTTCCCGAAACTTTATTGCGCTATGGCCTCGACGAAGCACTGAAAGAATACAGCAGGTCTATCTCAGACAGTCGCCTCATAAAGCTCGATTATGAATCGGTCGGCATGAACAAACCACTTGAGCAGTCCGTTGAACTGAGCATTTATCGGATCATTCAGGAACTGGTGAATAATATTGTGAAACATGCCGGCGCCACTGAAGCACTGGTGCAACTGCACCGCCATCAGGACATGCTGTCTATCACAGTAGAAGATAATGGTCAGGGATTTGCTCCGGACAAAGACACCGAAAACGGAATTGGCCTGCACAATATCCGTTCCCGTATCTCCTATCTTAATGGTTCACTCGATATCCGCTCCACACAACAGAAAGGAACATCGGTGTATATTGAGATAAAATTACAGAAGCATGACAGCACAACCTGAAACCGTCTGGGTACTGGACGACCATTTTCTGATAGCAGAAGCTATCGGAAAAATCCTGGCAGAAGAGACCGGCTACCAGTTCGCAGGCGGTTTTACTCAGTCAGCCACCCTGCTCGAAGCACTCCGTCAGCAGGGCGCTCCCAATTATTTACTCCTGGATATTAATCTGAATGGCGAAGATGGCATTGCTTTATGCAAACAGCTAAAAAAATCCTGGCCGGCGCTCCATATCAT
>JAGODE010000015.1 GCA_017998385.1 Chitinophagaceae bacterium
CCGAGTTGTGAATTGCTTTCAAAATTTACTGTAGCTTAGATCTTTTACAACGCATCACTTTCCGTATGCACAAACTATGGGTTGTGAATTGCTTTCAAAATTTACTGTAGCTTAGATCTTTTACAACAAAGATTATGCAGTATACTATTGTGCCGAGTTGTGAATTGCTTTCAAAATTTACTGTAGCTTAGATCTTTTACAACGCATCACTTTCCGTATGCACAAACTATGGGTTGTGAATTGCTTTCAAAATTTACTGTAGCTTAGATCTTTTACAACGTGCGTGGAGTGCTGTTCGCCGATCGTGCTGTTGTGAATTGCTTTCAAAATTTACTGTAGCTTAGATCTTTTACAACCCTGTCCGCGTTCGTGGATGCTGGCGGCATGTTGTGAATTGCTTTCAAAATTTACTGTAGCTTAGATCTTTTACAACGAAAATGCAAATATGATTATCAAAAAAAAGGTTGTGAATTGCTTTCAAAATTTACTGTAGCTTAGATCTTTTACAACAGTGCACAAGTAGAAGAACTGAAAAAAGCAGGTTGTGAATTGCTTTCAAAATTTACTGTAGCTTAGATCTTTTACAACCAACAGAGCAAAGCGAACACGAACTAGAAGTTGTGAATTGCTTTCAAAATTTACTGTAGCTTAGATCTTTTACAACCGGAAACCCGGGAGAAACAGCAAAAAACAGGTTGTGAATTGCTTTCAAAATTTACTGTAGCTTAGATCTTTTACAACACAACGACAAGAGACAACTAAACCAACAGGGTTGTGAATTGCTTTCAAAATTTACTGTAGCTTAGATCTTTTACAACAGCACTATCAGCTGTAGACACAAGTGAAGGGTTGTGAATTGCTTTCAAAATTTACTGTAGCTTAGATCTTTTACAACATTAAAAAATTCGAAGCGGAAATGAAAGCGTTGTGAATTGCTTTCAAAATTTACTGTAGCTTAGATCTTTTACAACCAAGGTTCTTCGTGACAATGTAGAGAACTGGTTGTGAATTGCTTTCAAAATTTACTGTAGCTTAGATCTTTTACAACTACTGTTATCGCTTTCCAACGTGAAAATATGTTGTGAATTGCTTTCAAAATTTACTGTAGCTTAGATCTTTTACAACGCCCAGCTCCTGATTCATCTTCGCGCGTACGTTGTGAATTGCTTTCAAAATTTACTGTAGCTTAGATCTTTTACAACCTCTCTTGTTTGTCTAATTTTTGCAGCCAGTTGTGAATTGCTTTCAAAATTTACTGTAGCTTAGATCTTTTACAACTTGATCTTGAGTAACCATGCAGTTCTACCTGTTGTGAATTGCTTTCAAAATTTACTGTAGCTTAGATCTTTTACAACCTACGTAACACAATGCTTGGAAGTCAGCAGTTGTGAATTGCTTTCAAAATTTACTGTAGCTTAGATCTTTTACAACAAGAACCAATAAAAGACGGAGCGCCTGGTTGTGAATTGCTTTCAAAATTTACTGTAGCTTAGATCTTTTACAACGCAGGAGCAGCAGCACCTGCAGGAGGAGGCGTTGTGAATTGCTTTCAAAATTTACTGTAGCTTAGATCTTTTACAACCTATATGACCAATATCAACAGAACGTACGGGTTGTGAATTGCTTTCAAAATTTACTGTAGCTTAGATCTTTTACAACATTGCAACAATGGGGCCTGCAACAGGCACAGTTGTGAATTGCTTTCAAAATTTACTGTAGCTTAGATCTTTTACAACCAGGAGCAGCAGCACCTGCAGGAGGAGGCGTTGTGAATTGCTTTCAAAATTTACTGTAGCTTAGATCTTTTACAACATAGGATTACCGGGCACAACGTTTGACATGTTGTGAATTGCTTTCAAAATTTACTGTAGCTTAGATCTTTTACAACAAATACGGACACGTCTGGAAAGGAGATGAGTTGTGAATTGCTTTCAAAATTTACTGTAGCTTAGATCTTTTACAACACACAATCATAGAAACAAAAAAAGAAACAAGTTGTGAATTGCTTTCAAAATTTACTGTAGCTTAGATCTTTTACAACGAAATGATGCAATTGCAAAACCAACGGCAGGTTGTGAATTGCTTTCAAAATTTACTGTAGCTTAGATCTTTTACAACAAGCATCTTAATGGGAATTTCAGCCTGGAGGTTGTGAATTGCTTTCAAAATTTACTGTAGCTTAGATCTTTTACAACCAGCGACATACCGCAAGAAGCACCAACGGGTTGTGAATTGCTTTCAAAATTTACTGTAGCTTAGATCTTTTACAACTCGGCAGTACAGTAAACTCATTTACGGAAGTTGTGAATTGCTTTCAAAATTTACTGTAGCTTAGATCTTTTACAACGTCAGAGGCATTGAAAAGCCTAAGCGGTGAGTTGTGAATTGCTTTCAAAATTTACTGTAGCTTAGATCTTTTACAACCACTTTTAAATGTGAAGGAATTGAAATCGGTTGTGAATTGCTTTCAAAATTTACTGTAGCTTAGATCTTTTACAACCGAAAGCTTATAAACTATTGATTTAAGGTCGGTTAAGCTACTTTCAGGATCAGAAAAACGGGCACTTTAACCCGTTTTTCTGATCCTGTTCTTAGAATAATTCCAGTTGCTGCACCGTTTCGGGCGTCTCCACCAGCTCCCTGCCCCGGAATATTTCCATCATACCAAACTGCTTATCGGTGATACACATGATGCCGATATGACCCTGGGCCGGAAGAATCTTTTTGACCCTTTTAATATGCACCTCGGCATTTTCGCGGCTGGCACAATGCCGCATATAAATACTGAACTGGAACATACTAAACCCATCGGCCAGGATATCTTTCCGGAACCTGGCGTAGATCTTCCTTTCCTTCTTTGTTTCCGTCGGCAAATCGAAAAAGACCAGTACCCACATAATTCGATAAGCATTGAGCCGGTTATACATTACCATTCGGGGATTAACTCGGGGTAGATTATTTTCCGGGCCGACCCCTCAAAACAGCGGGCCAGGCTGGCTGTGGTCCGCTGCACTGCATTCATCAGCGGGCTTTTCTGCCCGTCTATCAATACATCTATCACGGGAATCTGCAGCAGTTCTTTTTTCATGGATGGTGTCATCTCCAGATACTCTCCGTTTCCCCGGATGATCTGGCATACCACTTTATCTACAAAAGGGCGGTATGGCTCCATAATATCATCGGCCAGGCAATAGGCATTGTATTGATTGCGATGGTGGATGCCCAGGGTGGGTAGCAATCCGGAAGCCGTGAGGCTACGTGCCACCACAGCCCGCAGAATGGCATAGCCATAGTTGAGCAGGTTATTGGGCGGCGGGCCATAACGTTCACGCCTGAACTCCAGGAAATCGGGAAATATCCTTTTCCAGTAATAGGCCGCCGCCTTTGCCTCATGGTTTTCGCTATCGCCACTTTTTACATCTTTGGCATACGTAAGCAAAAGTTTATAATCTGCCCGCCTTAGCCTAAGCAGGGCAGCCTGGTTCTCAATTTTGCTGGTGACCGTTTGCTGCCACAATTGCTTTTTCAACGGTACTGATGCTTCTACCTGGGCCTGAAACTTCTGGCTCTGGAGGCTGTGTCCATCCAGGCTAAATAACATACCAACAGGATGGTGCGTCTCATCGCAGGTAATCACCGCTGTATTATTAGCCAGCAATTTTGCCAGTAATGCCTGGGTGATCGTAATTTGCTGATGATCTAATATCAATAACCCAATATCCTCAATTGGAGCTGATTTCAGCTCACCGGTATCCTGCATCTCAACCATCAATTGTTCATTGCGGGTTTTGAGATAGGCGGGACTTCCAAAATAAAGAGTTCTTTTGATCATACTCTCCCTTTAATATTCACCAACTCCTACTATATATCCGAAATGATTCACACGAACCTTGACAATCCTTTCAAGATGGCCTAAGCTTTTTATATTTTTATATGCTATGTCCTTAAGTGCTTTATTCTCCTCTACTGAAGTCTCCAGATGATGCCTAAATACATACTCCCTCACAAACGAGTTTCCATACCCAACTTTTGACAATTTTTGAACCCGGAACAAATTTGGACTAATCAATTTCCTATTTAGAGGGTCAAGTAAATCTATCTCTTGTGGGTAAAAGCCAGTCTGCTCATTTGGGAAAACAAACATTTCATTTTGCTTCATTGTGAAAAGAAATTTCCAACCCAATCCGCTGTTATATTCTTTGTTTATTACATTTTCACCAGCATTTGACAATTGAACAGCATCAAAAAGAGTTACAATATTGTCCTGTAAATATCCTTCCGAGTCCCGGTAAATAGCTACATGATGGTTATTGCCAGTACTCACAAATGAACTAGGAACCTGTTTACCGTCTTTATCAAAAATAGGGTTGCCAAAATGATCCTTTTTATAATGCAGCGGTTCTGCATTTTTTACGCCGCTGATTGTAACACGCTTAATCGCGATACCCTTGGCTTCATTAAGCCAAATTGGATTTTTATCTAACTCACTGAAAGCACGTTTAGGGTCACCGCCAAAATCTGAAAGACGTCTTAACAATACTTCCTTTACTTTCTTATCCAAAACTTTATCAATGGTTCTTTCATCTTTTAAATTTTCTGGAGTTACGTCTTTTCGAATTGAATAATCCTCTTCTAAAAACATAATTTTTACCTTATCAGGTATTACTTTAGTTTTAGAATCGTCCAAATAAATAGGATTTTTGCTTAATAAATTTTTACCGGAAAAAGCTCTTTTAGGATCATTTCCATTTGCAATAAGCCTTTCTTGCAGTAACTTTCTGTACAATGGATTAGAAACTTGCGCAATCATAGCCGTATCAAACTTTGACCCAATCTTTTCTTCCTTAATAGTGACGCATTGATACTTTCCATAAATGGTTTCTTTATGCAGTTGCCCTCGCGGCGTAAGTTCCATTTTAACCTTTTCACCATGGGCTGTCTTAATTTTGTTCTTGTTTTTAGTAACTACTTTATTTTTGGCTTTGTATGAAATGAGTACATTTTCTAGATGATGCTTTGCCACCTCTCGAAAATCAGGAATAGGCGACTTAAATTTTCTTCTTCTGTTTCCCAGGTCGTCATAGATTAATTCGGTTTCTTTTTCTTCTATCCTGCTCACAACAGGATGCCATTTGTTGGCCTCGTCTTTTCGGGCATTCAGATGATTAAGGTACTGGATATGACTGTGCCTCGTGAAAGCGATTGTTAATGCATCCATAGCATGATGTCGATGATCGCTTCGTTTGCTCCATTCAGGAATACGCTCTTTTTGTCCACCGTCTCTTTTTGCTATCATTTCGGTCAACCCCAACGACCTGAACTTCGGCAGGTTAATTTCTTGCATCACATTTACTAAACCCCAATCCTCACGAAGTCTTGCGGTAATTTCGCCACTTGTAGAAACAACGCTTCTGCTAACTGTCAGGAGCATCTGCTTTGCCTTTTTAGCGATATATTGACTTTCCCGTAAATCCCGTTCTATAAACCCATCGCCAATCTCTGTAATACGCTTCTGCAGTTTCTGGAACTTTGCCTTACTAATTCCTTCCTCCTTATTTTTCTTACCTAGTTCATATAAATTCGTAATCCGGCTTAAATATTCATCCACCGCTTTTTCGCCGTGCTTACTTAAAATATAGTCATAAGCCGTCTTATTGCCTTTCTCCTGATTATCCTTTCTGAACACCAGTGTTTTATTGGAAAAACTATCATCAAACAAGCTCATTTGCGGGATAATATGATCTACATCAATCTGCTTGCTAAAGAGGATATCCGGCGGAATATACTCATTGGTGTACAGATCCTTATACGCATTATTTTTCAACTCTTCGTACAGCTTATAACGGATAATATCATTCCTGGAGGGGTTCTGAATGCCGAATTTGGCCTGTAATATCTTTTCTATTTTTTCATGTAGTTGCCTGGCAGCATTAATATTACTGGTCATCTCAGCTCTTTCAGCAGCATTCTTTTTTAGATCACGGGCTAATTCAATCCTAATCTCGTCAAAATGAAAGTCTTCCAGTACCCCTTTCTCTTTTCTTTTTTTATTTTCTTCATCGATCAAAGCATTGACCACATTCACCATTTGGTTAAGAATCTTCTCGACAACCGGATTCCGTAGTTCATTCTTTTTCAAAAGAACCAGACGCTTTTGCAGAGGTCGGTTCACTTCCTCGTCCTTAGTAAGTGAGGAGGATGAGTGCCTATACCCAGCCTGCAAACAAGCTTTGTCGTAAGTCAGCTCTTTAAGATACGGATATACTTTCCGCATAGCCTTCGTACTCAAACTACCATATTCATTGGCAAATGTTACACTGGCCAATATTTTGGAATGCTCTTCCTTAAATCCAAACCTTCGACCCAGTATTCTATACAACTTTTCATTACCGCTAGGAGAAGCATCTTCTTCGTAAGAATATAACAAATGCCATAACTGGTAAGCCGCTTGTTTTTCGAATTCTTTCCCATCCAGTTCCGCATCAAAATCAAGAATAGCGGTATTAATACCCAATAATTCGAAAACAGAACGGACCATCTCCCTAACCTCGGCCGCTGATCTTTCTATCTTAGCCACATCAATCTCATCGCTCCCGCTTAACTTCAGCAAATCTTCATCATATCCTTCTATCTCCAATATTTTTAAATACGCATCATATAAAACTTTGGCGGTTCGATTACCTTCCAGTGCGTGATAATTGGCCTCCCAATCTTTACTCTTGTATCCAAGTATCCGGATTGCCTCAGATGCCGGGATATTTCCTTTTATATTGAGTTCATCAAAAAGTTGTTGTTTTGCATCCTGATCAGGTAACACTATTTCATTCGTCGATTTATTTTTAAACTCAAGATTATTCAATACCTGCCAAATCTTAAACTCCTGAAATAAAGGCGAGGACTTTGGGGAGACCCTAAGCCCTATCCTTTTCTTCACCTTTTGTCCGCTGGTTTCTATTTCAATCTCCTTACTTTCAAATTCACAAAAACTAATTAGCCCCTTTTGAGATTTTAGTTTTCGTTGATAGAAGATTATTACATCCCTGATTTCGTTCTTCAGCTCTTTGGTCAACTCTGAATGAAATTTTGCCTGCGTTTCCCAAATGACCTCAAACTCATCTAAATAATCCTGCCGATAAAACACCTGGCCTTTTAACCTTTTGTGCGGGTTCTCCTTTATTTGTTGATAGAGATACTGGCCAACTGTCTGTTTTTTAAAGAATAGCTCTTTACTTCTATCAGAAATGGCTCCCAGGTAACCGCTGGATTTGTTTAGATCATTATTAATTTCGGTAATCACATAGGCCATTTCTTCTTTATCCAAGCGCCTGCTTAAAGCATCCGATCGCCACCTATACGCCTGCATTTTTTTCTCCTCCCTGCTACCTTTATTTTCGGCAGTATTAAATCCATAGTTGCCCCAAAAAGCAGCTGATGTTGCCCTCTGCCCCTTGCCTTCCAGATGTTTCTTAAATTCGGCTGTGAGAATTTCTGGATGAAACTGTTTTTGATAATTCCACACGCTATCAAGTTCAGCCTGAAGATCCGATCTATAGAAATCAGGAAGATATTTTTTCCCTTCATTTAAAAGCTGATAGGCAAGCTGACCCGGTGTTAGACCTTCCTCATAAAGCCGCTTGGCGACTGCCATACCATCAATTAACTGGCCTTCATCTTCATTTTTCGCTTTGCGACTACTTTTATATCCCCTTTTCTTGTTAATTGTCAGAAGTACTCGTGCAAAAGCCTCTAAAGAAATCTTATCTGTTACTGCCAGGGCACGGAAAGAATAAGTTGAATGGGTGGTCCCCTTTCCATCTTCTGCCAGCTTCATTTCACTTGTAATAACACCAGACTGCTTCAGTATTTCAATTAGATTACGCCGGCGAAGCTGATAACGATCGAGGTTTCGACGCATACCCCGCTTGAGTGTTCGGTCGGCATTAACGGAAACAGGTTTTCCTTTTTCAAAATTTGTTTGCTCATCCGTACTTAACGGATTGACTCTAACTCCAATAAGCTCGACTGATGAATTTTGAAAATTCTCATCTTCTAGCACTTTGGCAAAACCAATGGAGGTAGTGCCCAAATCAAGCCCAAGTATTGTTTTAGCCATCTCCTAATTTTTTGATCTATTAAATTACTCGAAAACAAATAAAAATTATACGGGAACCCGTAGCGGGAGTTAAATCTGTTTACATACCTTTGTTATTGAAAGCAATTCACAATAAGGATTATTCCGTTGTGAAAACATTTAGCGCCTCGCCTATCTGCGGGGCATTTTTTATTATAAATTATTATGAGAGGAGCAAGCTCCTCTCATAATAATTTTGAAAACAATTCACAACTGATTTATTTATTATAATACTTGAATCTATAAGTAAAATAAATAAATCTGTACCTTTGTGAGTGGAGCGGATGGGAATCGAACCCATAGTGAGTGAGTTATAAGGACACCGCATTAGCCATTATGCTACCGCCCCACAATAAAATCGTTTCTCAAGAACGATTTTATTTGATGACGCAAAAATATGTATTATAATTATAAATCAGGGTTTTTAGTATAATATTTCCACTAATTAACTTGGCAGGTTTCTTAAAATATTATAATTGATTGATTTTCAAATATTATTTACTATTAAGGGGTAATGATGCCTAAGAAAATATTTAGCTTACACTTTTGTTTTAAAATTAATTAGAGTCTTACACAGGCCAAACCATCAATAATTCCCCACCGTAGCCAACAGCTCTGCCCGGTACTTATAGATATCATCAACCGACTCCAGTAGCTTCTTTTCCCCATTGTCTTTGCCGTTATGAAACAGCTCCAGGTATTTGTTGGCTGAATTGAAATGCAGCCGGCACAGGGGCTTGCGGTTATTATCATCGAGCAGTACGCCGAAATAAGATTGTGTATCACGAAAAGCGATACGCTTAGCCGGTATGGTTTCCCGTAAAATCGCTTTTACAATCTGCGATGCTTCTATCTCCTCATCGGTCGTAACCAGTTTAGCTCCTTCGGTATTATCGTCAACGGGTGCGACCTGCGCTGCCTCTCTCGAAGGTATGGCCTCGTTGATATGCAGGGCATTCTTGAGCCGGTGACTGATCGACTCATTGATCGAGTTAGACAGTGCCTTGCGGGTATATTCTTTAAAGGTAGCCAGCCGGGAGGCCGTAAGCGTTTTTTCAAAAAACCTGTTGACCAGCAAACGCACCAGCTCATCAGAAGGATCCTGCAGTTCTTTTTCAAACTCGTTGCGGATAGCCTTGATATACTTGAGTGCTTCAGCAGAGTCGAGAATGCCTTCCAGGTTATACCCTTGTTTGGTAAAGCTCTCCAGCAGCTTTATACTGGCATCTTTGAGGTTGGAAAGATCAAGTGTAAAGAAAGGTTTTTCATCCATGATATTGGGCTTCTCAAGATCGGCATAAAAGTTATAGATATGTCCATTGGTAAGTACGCCAAACCGCGCCCTCGACACGTGGTAGTAGCGGTGCAGCTGAGAGTTATGCGCATCGGCATTTTCTTTCCAGTGCTTACACTCAATGATCAGTATGGGCTCGCCTTCTTTTTTAATCACATAATCCACCTTTTCGCCCTTCTTGGTGCCGATATCGCAAATAAACTCGGGAATGACTTCTATGGGGTTAAAAATATCGTATCCCAGTATCTGGATAAAGGGCATCACAAATGCATTCTTGGTAGCCTCCTCTGTATTGATCTGGTTTTTGAGACTATCTACGCGCTGATGCAATTGTTCGAGTTTGAGTTTTAAATCTTGTTCCATGGTATTAAGTTTTAGCATTAGTAACAGTGTTTACAGGGTACGCGGTGATAAGTGCCCGCAGCCTCCTCCTCCTTCATTTTAGCAATCCGATGGGTACATTGCTGCAACCAGCGGCAGTTCCTGGTTTTATGGTAAGCATACGCAGTTCTCCCCCTGCACACATACACTTTCTGATAGGATGTACATCCATAAAACAGCAGCAAAAAGGTCAGGTATAGTATCAGGCGAAACATCGGCTCAACTGTTTATAAGATCGGCAGGGCCTATCCATTCAGCAATACATAATGTGGTGTGAGTTGGGTCAGCGTGAGCGCAGCCAGCCTGGCCAGGCCCAGACCTGTACCGCCAATGATGCCGCTCACCAGTATTGCCAGTGGCAGATTGCCACCGGAGATCGTTTGTTCAGCCGCGTCCCGAAAACTAAAAAGCAAACGCAGCACCAGCCAGTACATACCAAGCAGTAGAAACTCTGCCAGCAGGATCACTAAAAAATACTGACTATACCGCAGCATCGTCTGCACAATCCAGGGCCCCGGCTGAGACGCATAGTTCATACAGGTATCATAATATGCCTCCGCAGAAGCATTCCCGATGCCAATCATAGAAAATAATAAAATGGCAGCCATCAGCGCCTGGCTATATTCTATGCCCGCAACAGGCTTCTTCACCAGGCCGGCCAACTGAAGAATCCGCCATGCACCATACAGCAGGAGCAGGTTTTGCAGGAGTAGCCATAGCACAGGCATCCAAAGCTTACTGATAATAGAGGTATCCATCGTAGTGGTTTTTTATTGATTGATCAAACTGATTTTCCAGTGATGCAAATCCCTTACAGGACCTGGTAGTATACCGGGCCGGTAGCCCGCAGCCGTCGTTTCCCAGGCATAAAGTGTTTGCCCGTTTACGACAAAGGCAGCTGCATTGCGGGGCAGCTCGCCGCTGAGCGCAATAGCAATAGCCGCATGCCTGTAGTACTCGCTGGTGATAATGGCTACTGTGTAATTGAATCGCCGCAACAATGTATAAAGCAATAGTGCCCGTGTGTCGCAGTCGCCTTTGAGATCACTAAAAAATTCTACAGGCGATCGTACGCCAAAACTCACATTACCCACACAGCAATCGGTTTTACAGGCCCGGAGATACTGCCTGGTAAAGGCATCCGTATACTGACCGGCCTCACATGTACGCGGCACGACCAGGTAGTAGGGCAGCGATTGAATACAACTGACGAGCACACAGGCCAACTGTTTTTCTGTCAATCCACGTATACGGCGTAATGAATCGAATTGTTCATAAATAAGATCGAGGGCATTTTCATCATATTGGTCCAACTGCAGATACACTTCACCAATCGAAGCGGGCGAATACAGGCTCAGTTGCTGATGAAAAAGTGAAGCGCTGCGCACATCGCGAACACGCACAGGCAGACTAAGTGCATATTGATTAGCTTCATAATCTGCCCATTTAATATGGTGAGTAATGAGTGTATCATATATCAGTTTTTCCCGGACTGCACTTTCTTTGGCGAGGCGGATTTCATGGTGGGTTACGACTGTATCCAGGGTCGGTTTTTGTCTAACGAAACCGGTTGCCGCCCCTTTGCTCAGCGCCGATCTTATTCCCATAATTACTAAGCCGGCAATTGCCAGGAATAATAAACCGGGAATCCTCCTGGCTAAAAAAGAAAACAGTATTCCTCCAAAACTAAAAGCCATTGCAAAGACCAGCATAGTGAGCAACGGCAGACGCAGCTCGGGGATAAAAGCCAGCGCCAGTATTCCCAGGCCGGCAACTATCCAGTCAGAACAACCAGCCTTAGAGATGCGATCTGCATATCGCTGTGCGGGACGGCCAGGCTTGCGATACATTGAACCAAGGGGATTGGTTGCCGTCTGCTCGTTGCCATACGTATACTGACGCTGCAGGGGCGATAGCCGCTCCCACGCTGACCAATAAGTGCTGCAGTCGGCATGGTAGTATTCGGTACGTTTCCATCGCCAGCCGCTCTCCTCTTTATATTCTTCCCGACCGGTAGGACCAAAACACTCGGTGACCCATTCGGTCTCTTCGTTGGTTACAGGATGAACAATTTCTGCATATACATCTGCAACCAGGGTCCCCATGCTTTGAGTGTCGTACTTGCTGATATTGATTAGCTCAGCATTGGCTACCCTTATATCCGACAACTGAAGCAGATATACCACCACCCCCTGGCGTGTGGTGACCTCACAACGCACCGGCTGGCCGACAGGTGTCCGGAATATATCGGCAGCTGAAATAGCTTCTTTCCAGGCGGCAGACACGGTTCGTATCTGCAGATCATTTTCATCAACAAAGACGGTGGCATCTGTGGGTACTAACCGGTAATTGACGGAACGCAAATAAAATTCATCTGACTGCAGTGCTTCGGCCCAAAACTTTACCTGTATCCTGCCCCGCAGGTATACTTTCTCCATCACTGTCACCGTAAATTTCCGCTCGTATGTTTTTACATGCTGTGACGCTGAATCGTTACCCTGTTTGTCACCGGCAGTCTGCGTTGCTTTTGCCCGGGCAAAGAAGGCATCATAAACCGTCCGTTTTACCGGATCGCTCAGTATTTCATAGGCTTCATTAATCTCCAGTATAAGTGCCGGATTGGCATCGGGTGCCCTGTCGGGATGATATAACTTGACCAGGCGTCGATAAGCGGCTTTTATTTCCTCTTTCGGGCACCCGCGGCTCAGCCCCAGTGTAGTATAGTAATCTTTCTTAAAATCCATGTCACTGGAGATAATGAGCTATAAAGTCATCGTTGCTCAATGCAGGGGTTTGCTGTATGCGAATGGTATTAAACGGAGGATCTTCGTAAGCGGTATAGGGCTCTACCGTAAGCCCCTCGCTATTCTTAAACAAGCATGTAAACCGCTGCCTGAAATTTTCATACTCCTCCCGTACAATCATCTTTTCTGCTTCATCTTTAAGCTGATAGTAAGGATCCGTCAACGGAATGGAATAAATGAGGTAGCCGGGCAGCAGAAAGAGAATGACAATAATGACGCAAATCACCCAGGCCCACGGTTTATGCGATAACTGTTGTATTCTATACAGTAAAAAATCTGAACGGTCAATTCGTCTTGCGGCGATTTTTATATACCCGGTACGCTCCTCTTCAATTTGTGATAGCTGCTGCTGTAACTGTGCCAGATCCTGCTGTGTGTTCCTGTCCGGATAAAGAACGATTTGCTTTTCCAATATCTGCATAGCATGCGTTATAGCGGATCTTTCTGCTGTGCGAAGGCTATCGATCCGTTTTTCATACCGTGTCAACAGATTTGTCCTGTACTCAGCCACTTTATTATTCAGCGTTCCCGAAAAGAAAAACACCTCAATCGGTTTTGATACGAGGAAAGCCATAAAAACAACGAATCCCATGCGAATACAATTGGCCAGGTTGAACGGTCGTCCCTGCCGGGTAGACTTTGACATGGTAAGAATAAGAAACAGGTAGATACAGCCGAAAAGAGCCGACATGAAAACAGCCAGTAGCAACTCAACCTGCCAGATATGAAATAGCAGGTCGGTACCATAGAATACAGAAAATGTAGTCAGCAAAAGAGCGGCCAACAGACAGACTGATGCCTGGCAAAACTTTTGTGTCACTACTTTTCCTGACCGGAGTAATAACCGGTAGTCGCCTCCTGCCAGCTTTACAAGCAGCAAAGGAAACCGTTGCTGTAAAAGATGCCGGCCACTCATACCCCTCTTTTTTTATCTTCCTGCACAAAATTCTCCGGGTGGCTCCGTACTTCATTTATTTTACTTTCTTTCCAGGCTTTAATGGCTTCATCACTTAAGGTACTTTGGGTCTCCAATAGCTGAATGCGCTCTTTAAGTAAGCGGATCACCTGATGGTTGATGACGAGGTCCCTTTCATAACCTTCTTTATCCTGGTAGTAGTTGGCCCGTACTTCAATCGCATTTTCCGCTTTGATCAGCTCCTTTACATTTTCTTCCATATAATCATACGGACTCTTGATCAGCATCAGCTTGAAAAAAATTGGGGTCAGCTCAATCACCATAAAAAGCAGGGTGATAAAAAGCGAAATAACCCATCCGGAAATTTCATGCGCGATCTTGATCCGTTCCAGGAGGCCATCGAGACCCGATGCCACTTTTTCGCTATTCTGCAAATCCGCTTCGCGTCGTTTGGCAATCTCCTCTTTCTCCTTTTTAATCCGGAGGTATTCGGGATTGGCCTGCAGTGTACTGATCTCTGCAGCCACCTGCTCCATCTGAGCTTTCACCGCCAGAGCACGTGGCCCTACAGCGACATCACGGGCCTCATCGATATATTGTTTCTCCAGATCGGCATGCCGGGCAATTTTTGCAGACAGATCGTTCTGGAATTTTTCGATCTCTTTATCTTTCACCGCCAGTTCCGAGGCATATAAGGAATCTGTTTTGGCTTTATATGCCTGCTGCTGTTCCATCTGCCGTTCATGCAGTTTTACATCTATTTCTGTTTTAAACATGCGGATTTCTACCGGCTTGGAAATGGTAAGGGCGATGACTGCACCCATAATAAGCCTGGGTAGTGCTCCTATCAGCTCTTTTCGCGTAATATTTTCGGTACCATCGCCCTTGCCAGTACTGGTAACGATAAAGCGATCAATATTGAAGATGATAAGTCCCCAAATCACTCCAAAGAAAACAGCTTTAAACATGGTGGGACCGTGTATCTGGTCATAAGTACCTGCAATATTTTTAGCGGTCTGAAAAGAATTCAATGCGTTTCCCCGCGGTTCAAATATGGTATAAAACGCATAGCCGCCAGCAAGGGCTGCCATTAGCCCTGTGGCGAGGATAATTCCACCCAGGCACAGGTACTTTATTTTATCGCTGTAAGTACTCCTCTCCAGTATGTACCTGTCTGCGCCTGCAGCTTTCCAAAAAAGTCGCATGATGCGGCTTGAACCGGGAGATGCATAATAATCTCTTGTCATAGTTAAAGACCTGGTTTAGTTGAATGGTAATTAAAAGCACTAACCCGTAGCGGGTAAACAGCGCAGCTAAGTTGCGGCAGGCGGCAGCTGAGTAATGGCCAGCTTGTCTTCAAAGACAAGTCAACCGCAATCTGAAATGATTCAACAACCGGTAAGTCGCCGGCAACTATCGCTCTTAGCTGCTCCTGAGGAATAGATATCCTTTTCAGCGGAAACCGGTATACATTTTTTCTCCAGCCGGATCGTATGGTTACGGATATTTCTGTAAGCCCTTCGGGCAGGGCAATCAGAAATAAGCCCGATCGTTGATTATTATGGAAATTGGTACCTGCAACAAAAACGCTATAGCGACGGCGCATCTGCCAGCCTATCAGCGCAAGGGGTTTTTCGGCAACAACCCAATCGTTTACTTCCAATACGGTAAACGCCGGCTTTCTAAACCGAAAAAAGAATCGTAGTAAGCGTACGATGGCAATCCATATCTTTTTGAACAGGTGCATAAGTTTTACTTACCACTATGCAGTGCTTTAACCGATACTACCGCCCGCTTCCTTATTTACCTGTCGCACCATGCAATGCTTTATTGCAGGAGGCTATGTAAGGAAAGCAGGACAATCACCATCGCGGCCATTAGGGACAACACTATCAGACACCCGCCAGAGCTGCGATGGTAAATTTTATTATAAGCAGCCCGCCGGGGGTTAGTGATCCATCCAAATCCCCGCGGTGCTTTGATTCCCAAAGAATGCCGGATATACCGTTTTAAAGAGGTTCTGGCTGCTATCCTCTTTGAAAGTGAGGGTTTTCTATATCCGATTTTCATGTTTCAGGTATTATGATCGGCGTTCCTCTCTTTTCCTGTTTCTTATGCTAACTATTCAACCGAAACAGGATGTTCCCGTTATACGGGTTAAAAGTAGTCGTTGGGAAATGCAAAATTTTACGGGAACCCGCAATGGCGGTAGAAAACAAAAATGCCGGAAGACATAAACAGATCAGCCCCTTAGTTTCTTACATAAATCGCCAAACACACAGAAATACTATTTACCTGTAACCGAAAACCGGCACCGTATGAAGACAGGCAAAAAAATGCTGTTCTTCTGCAGTCTTCCGATTATATCTATCTTTTATGCCTGCATCTTTTACTACTCCTGGCAGACCTGACTGCACGTCTGCTGGCGCCGGAATTTTTTTATACAGGAAAAGTAAAATAAACTTCACCTGGGAATTTTTATTCGGACTTAACAGTATCTGACCATCATTACTTCTTTTGTGTGCCAGGCGGAAAAAAGTTACGGACAATTATAAAAACTTATTTTTGTCCGTAACTTTATTATATATTTACGGACAACTATAGACATTCAAATCTGTCCGTAACATATGGCCGATAAAATCATAGGGCGGAAAGAAGAACAAAAAGCGCTCAAAGAAGCCCTTCAGTCCAGAGAAGCTGAGCTACTGGTAATGTATGGTCGCCGGCGGATCGGGAAGACTTTTCTCCTGCGCAATTATTTTGAAAAGCAACTTGTTTTCTCCTTTACCGGAGCTTATGAAGCCGGATTACCTGAACAGTTAGCTAATTTCAGCAAGGCACTGCAGGAGGCCATGGCCTCTGCCATTCCCCCGGCTATCCCTGCCAATTGGGGACAGGCTTTTGATTTCCTGACCGGCTTCCTCAAAAACCGGAGCGGCAAACAACCCGCTGTCATTTTATTCGATGAATTTCCCTGGATACATACACCGAAATCCGGTTTCCTCTCCACCTTTGAGCACTGGTGGAATACCTGGGCATCGCAGCAACCGCAAGTGAAAGTAGTACTATGCGGATCAGCCGCTTCCTGGATGATCAAAAACATCATAGACAGCAAAGGCGGACTACATAACCGCATCACGCGCTCCCCTATTCAGTTGATGCCATTTACGCTTGCCGAAACCAGGGACTACCTGCACAGTCGCGGATTAAAGATGAAGCCATACCAGTTATTACAACTTTATATGGCCATGGGTGGAGTGCCCCATTATTTAAAGCAGATACAAAAGGGAGAAAGCATTCAGCAGGCGATCGACCGGCTTTTTTTTACACCCAAAGCCCTGCTGAAAACAGAATTCAAAAATCTCTACCAATCCCTCTTCAGCAATGCCAGCCAGCATGAAGGCATCGTACGCACCCTTGCGGCCAAACCAACAGGATTAAACCGGCCGGAGCTGTTGCAGGCCTGTGGCCTTACGGATGGCGGAGGCACAAGCCGCCTGCTCAATGAGCTGGAGCAATCCGGCTTCATTACCCATTACATCCCTTTCCAAAAAACGAGCAGAGATACCCTGTACAAACTAACCGACGAGTACTCGCTCTTTTACCTCAAATTCGTAGAGCGAACCCGCGCCACCGGTCCGGGGATATGGGAAAAACTGGCAAAGGGACAGTCGTATAACAGCTGGAGTGGCTTCGCCTTCGAAGCCGTCTGCCAGAAACATGTACGCCAGATCATACGCACACTCCGGATAAAGGCACTGACCGAAGTATCGCCCTGGCGGTATATACCCGGAAAAGGAGGCACGGGGGCGCAGATCGATCTTGTGCTGGACCGGGATGATGACGCGATCAATATCTGCGAAATGAAATTTGCTTCCGCACCTTTTGTCATCGATAAAAAATACGCAGCCGAACTGGAAACCAGGGAGCAATTGTTTCAACAGCAAACCCGCACCAAAAAGAATATTTTCCTCACCATGGTCACCACCTATGGTGTAAAGCAGAACAGTTACTACCAGCAGCTGGTACAGCAGGAAATAAAAATGGAAGATTTGTTTGATGAGTAGGGTAGCTGACCTAGTTGATTACCGAACTTTTCAGGAAATGCAGATCAGAATACGAAATCATAATCCGGCTCTCGTCTTAACAACCGATTTTCATATTATTTGCAATAAAATAAAAACAAGCACCTCGTAAGCATACTCAAATTCATATATTGAATAATTATCTTTATACAATACTTTGCCGCTTATGCACTTCATAACAACTTTGAAAGATTTTTATAACGCTCAATATAATCATCAGCAATCAGGAGCAAAATAATACTGAAATATTTGGTGTCTGAAATGAACAGTGAAAGAAGATTCAGGCAGTAAATATGCATTATAAGAATCGATGAGGTATTACTTTTAAGATGAAAGAGGGCATTTTCCTTTCTATCCGAAGCGAAAGACAGTCGAAATGCTTAAAACAGGGCGTAACAATTAAAAAATCATTGAACGATATAGACATGAATAAGCTTAAAGAAAATATTTTAAACTGTCTTAAAAAAATAAAAGGTAGTGGCAGATTTGTCAGCGCAGGTTCAATAGATTTTATCTTCCCAGGATTGCAAGTGGAAAACATGGGTGAAATCAGTTATCCGATCAATAAGCTACAGGCCGAAGCATTAATTCGAACCGCACATAAAGCACCTTTCGGAAAAGGCAACAAAACCATCCATGACAACCAGGTAAGAAGTACCTGGGAAATTGATGCCAGCAAACTGACTTTTACCGGGAAACAATGGACAAATGTATTGGATGAAATTATCAGCCGCATTAAGCCCGATCTTGGACTGGAAGGCCATACCATATCGGCACATTTATATAAAATGCTTATTTACGAAGAAGGTGATTTTTTTCTTACCCATAAAGATTCAGAAAAAGAAAAAGATATGTTTGGCACATTGATAATAGGATTGCCAGCCAGACATACAGGCGGCGAGCTGGTAGTAAATTTTGAAGGGATGGAAGAAGTGGTGTCTTTTGCTACAGGTTCAGGCGACTATAAAATAAACTATGCCTCCTTTTATGCTGACTGCGACCACGAAATAAAACCGCTTACTTCCGGTTACAGGGTTTGCCTGGTGTATAATCTTACTCAGCAAAAAAAAGGCAACAAAATTCAGCCTACATCAATAGAAGTGCCTGTTTCGGAGCTCACTGAATTATTTTCACAGCAAAAGAATAATATCCGGCCGCATATCGTCCTGTTGGGACATCAGTACACCCCCGGAAACTTTTCGATAGACAGCCTGAAATTGAATGACAGGCCAAAAGCAGACGCTTTGCTAAAAGCAGCAAAAAATGCAGGCTATTACGCTAAACTATGTCTGGTAACCTCATACCTGTCAGGCTCTCCCAAATATAATAGCGGCTATTATGGCACTGGTAAAGATGAGGATGCTGCAATGGATGAAGTATATGATGAATCACTGGCCATAGAGCACTGGGTTCAAAACGATATCCCGGTATTAAGCAATGTAAGTTTTGAGGAAAAAGACCTGATAGCTTCATTTGCCCTGAATGATGGTACACCCATTGAGAAACAGGCAACAGGCTACATGGGTAATTATGGTCCCGATTTGATGCACTGGTATCATTATGGTGCAGTAATGATATGGTCCTCAGCAGCCAATGCTCAATTACTTTTACAGCAAAATGCCACAAGCCTGCTGGAATGGGTAAACTATTTCAACAAAAATATACAGCAGGCAGACAGCGGGGAGGTAGCAGCGGTAGAAACTGCTTTATCTACGGGGTTAAAAAATACGCATACCGATAAAGATGCCAATTATAATGCCATTGCAGATTGGATAATTAACAAAAAAGACGAATCATTTTTCTTTAATTTGAATGAGCGGACCCGTCAATTATACTTTATAAGAATTGATGCGTCACATTGGTTAAAGCTCATTGAATTTTTCCGTGAAAATATTGTTTTAAAAACATTTTCATTAGTTGCACAAACTATGAATCTATCTGTATTGGAACAATTTCACAAAATACTTCGTGAACTTCTTTATGCCGGAAAATTTGACGCAATAGCTATTCAGGAAATAGAAAAACTTCCGGGTTATTTCTCAACGCTTAATTCTGCCGATAAACATTTTGCAATAAACAAAAGTATTTTGCAGGATTTGCTATGGATTGAGAATAAAAAACCCCGGAATGAAACCTGGTTAAATGCAATAACGCAGACGCTTACAGAAAATCCGGACAGGGAATATGTTCATAAAATACTGGTTCCAACACTGCTCGCGCTAAAAGAAAAAACAAAGCTTGCCGATAAGTTACAGGCCGGCATTAAAAAATATTTACAACAGCAGGTAAGTATTCAGCCACAGCCACCATCAGACTGGACAAGACAAATGCCTGATACAGACCATGATAAAAAACAATGGCAGATATTAAAAGCATTTTTAGCTTCTCCACACGAATATGTTTTTGATTACCGCAGAAATCAAATCGAAAGAAATAATCTGGAATCTGCCATTAAAAGGTCTGAGGTTGATTTAAAAACAGAAACCATCAAAACAGGATCTCCACATATATTAAGAATTATCAAGACGCAGGCTAAATATAATAAAGACATGAAGGTATGGGAGGAAGATATGGCGCTGTTGAACAAGATAATACTAAAAGAAGAGAAATAGCTAATCTCCTATCGAACTGGATGAGCGAACGTCTGACGAAAGTAAAAAATCCTTACGCGGAGACGCCGAGAATACTTTCCTGTTCCCGCCTGCTGCAGCAGGGGGCTTAAAGAAAATAAAGCCAGCGCTTGGCGCTTTTTCATTTTTCAGTCGCTTTGCACAAAATGCGTCGCAGACTAAGGAAAACAAAAATGCCCCTTACGGGGCTTTGTTTGCTTTGCGGAGACGGCGAGATTCGAACTCGCGATACGGTTTCCCGTATACACACTTTCCAGGCGTGCTCCTTCAACCACTCGGACACGTCTCCATTTTGAGGGCTGCAAAAATACGGTTTACTTGCTTAGAGGCCGAATAATTTTTCAGCATTTGCTGTGCTCATCTGTGCTATTTCCTCCAGGCTCATGCCTTTAAGCCCGGCCAGCCGGGCTACTACATAACTAAGATAGGAAGGCTCATTACGCTTACCGCGGTAAGGCACTGGTGCCAGGTAAGGAGCGTCTGTTTCCAGCACAATATGTTCCATGCCGATATCGGCCAGGGCCACATCGAGTCCGCCATTTTTAAACGTGATGACGCCGCCAATACCGAGATAAAAGCCCGTATCGGCCGCCGCCCGCGCCTGCTCGGGTGTGCCGGAGAAACAATGAAACACACCGCGTAAACCGCGGGGTACATACTCCCTTACCACGGCTATGGCTTCATCGGTGGCATTGCGCGAATGAATGGAGATGGGCAGCTTATAATGCAGGGCCAGCTCAATCTGGTGCCGGAATGCGGTAAACTGCTGTTCGGTATGGGTGCGATCCCAGTAAAAATCAAGGCCTATCTCACCAACCGCATAAAAAGACTGCCGGCTCAGGTATTCTTCAATAAGAGCCAGTTCCGGACCGGGGTCGGCTGTCACCGAACAGGGGTGCAAGCCCATCATTGCCAGACATTTACCGGGATATTTGGCCGCAAGGTCCAGCAGTTGGGTATGTGTCTCCGAATCAATGGCCGGCAGGAGGATTTGCTGCACGCCAGCGGCGGCAGCCCGGGCCAGCATAGCCTCGCGGTCAGCAGCAAATTTGTCGAGATAAATGTGTGAATGTGTGTCTACGATCTTCATTTTAATAAACCGGTAAACGCGCCGGAAACGTATAAATTCCCGAAAACGCTGCACAAACAATTAGAAAAATGTTTGCATGAATGAAAAAATATTATACCTTTAAACCAGTTTTCATAGGGTACGGATTAAAAACGGGCCAGGGTTTCTACCCAGGCCCTAACTTTTTAAGTGAATTTCAGGGTCTTACAATCAGTCTTATATAGATTGTCATTTTTCCTCTTTTGTTTCCTCCATTCCGTTCCATTGCATAGTTTTCATTTCAAAGCCATTTTTTTTGAAAAATTCTAATGCCCGCGGCAGACAGTACTGCAATCGGGGCAGCGCCTTTTGACTGTCGTGAAAAACAATGATGGATCCCGGCTTTGTATTCATTACAACATGCTGCAAACATTGTTCACCGGAAAGACTTTCATCAAAATCTGCACTCAATACATCCCACATCACTACTTGTGCATCGGGCCGGTGTAATACTTTTGCAATCTGGCTCGCCTGAAAACGGGTAATACGTCCATACGGCGGACGAAAAAAACGTGAATCAATATGCTGCGCCGCGGCAGCTACGTCTTCGAGATATGCTTTGCCGGAAGTTTTCCATCCATTGAGATGATGCTGGGTATGATTGCCGGTGGCATGGCCTTCATCCAGTATGCGCCGGTACAGTGCTGGTTCTGCCAGCACATTTTTACCAATACAAAAAAAAGTCGCCTGCGCCTGGTACTTCTTCAACTCATCGAGTACAAAAGGAGTAGCCACGGCATGCGGCCCGTCATCAAACGTAAGGTAGATAACCTTGCCCTTCGCCGGCATACTCCATCGGTAAGCAGGATAAATCCGCTTGAGCCACCAGGGTGTTTTGATGAAGTAGCTTTTCATTGGGTACAAAGATAAAAGCAATGTGCTAATGTGCTGGTGTGCTAATGTGCCGCAAATACAAATACATTCGCCCTCTGCCTTTCTCCATATCCCTTATACCTTCCTTCTTTATCTTTGCAGCATGTCAAAAAGAGTTCGTGTCCGTTTTGCGCCGAGTCCCACGGGTGGGTTGCACCTGGGTGGTGTTCGTACTGTTTTGTACAATTACCTGTTTGCCCGCCAGCATGGCGGCGATTTTGTACTCCGCATAGAGGATACAGATCAAAGCCGTTATGTACCGGGAGCCGAAGAATATATTTTTAAATGCCTGGAATGGGCCGGCCTCACTCCTGATGAAAGCCCCCTTAAACCCGGCAACTTTGGGCCCTACCGCCAGAGTGAGCGTAAACCTCTCTACCGGCAGTATGCAGAGCAACTGATACAGCAGGGTCATGCGTATTACGCTTTTGACACACCGGCCGAACTCGATAAGATGCGGGCCGACTTTGCAACGGAACAAAACCCCTCGCCCCAGTATGACCGCCAGATACGTGGCCATATGCGCAACTCACTTACCTTATCTGCCAGCGAAGTGCAATCGCTGCTCGATGCTGGCACGCCACATGTAGTGCGTATCAAAATGCCTGAGAACGAAACACTCTCTTTTACCGATATGATCCGGGGTGAAGTGAGCTTCGAAACAGCTACGGTAGACGACAAGGTCTTACTAAAGGCCGATGGCATGCCCACCTACCACCTGGCTGTGGTAGTAGACGATTACCTGATGCAGATCACACATGCTTTCAGAGGCGAAGAATGGCTGCCAAGTGCACCGGTACATGTATTGTTATGGAAATACCTTTTCGGCCTGGATGCTATGCCCCAATGGGCACACCTGCCACTGATACTCGGTCCGAATGGTAAACTCAGCAAACGGGATGGCTCCAAATACGGATTCCCGGTATTTGCCATGAACTGGACCGATCCAAAAACCAATGAACTTACAGAAGGTTTCCGCGAACGGGGTTTCCTGCCCGAAGCATTCATCAACCTGCTCGCCCTGCTGGGCTGGAATGATGGTACCGAACAGGAACTGTTTACCATAGAAGAACTGATCAGCAAATTCTCTATGGAACGGGTACATAGCGGAGGCGCACGCTTTGATTTTGAAAAAGCCAAATGGTTCAACCACGAGTGGATCAAACGACTGCCTGCTGACCGCCTGGCAGCAGAAGCGGCTTCTGTACTGAAAACAAATGGCATTGATACCGGCAGCAAAATCTTACCCCAGGTGGCAGAACTGGTAAAAGACCGCTGTACACTACTCACCGATTTTGCCGCGCAGGCAGGCTTTTTCTTCCAGGCCCCCACCAATCCTGATATAAGCCCCATTCAGCCCAAATGGAATGAGACGAAACAACTCTTTTTTGCAGAAATCATCCGTCAGTTTGAACTGACTACCCTGTGGCAGTCTGCCGACCTGGAAGCACTTTTTAAAGAAGTAGCTGCCGTCAACGAACTGAAACCCGGTGAACTGATGCTGCCCTTCCGCATTATGCTGGTAGGAGGCAAATTTGGACCGCATGTATTTACTATTGCGGAATTACTGGGTCGGCAGGAAACTATCGATCGTATGCAAAAGACTTTATCTTTACTGCGCGGATAACCTATCGCCGTTTGCAATATGAAGAGACCCGTTCGTGTTTTAGTAGCTAAAGTTGGCCTCGATGGTCATGATCGTGGAGCAAAAGTGATCGCCACCGCCCTGCGCGATGCGGGTATGGAAGTAATTTATACGGGGCTGCGCCAGACACCGGAGATGGTGGTGAATGCTGCGCTGCAGGAAGATGTGGATGCTATTGGCATCAGCATACTTTCCGGCGCCCACATGACGGTTTTTCCCAAAATCATTGCACTGCTGCGCGAAAATGGGATGACGGATGTACTGCTCACCGGTGGCGGCATCATTCCGGAAGACGATATGAAACAATTGCAGGAAATGGGCGTTGGCCGCCTGTTTCCTCCCGGCACTCCCACCACCGAAATAGCCACCTATATTACAGACTGGGTAAAAAGTAACCGCAGCTTCTAATAACGCCTTCCACCTTTTACCTTCCACCTTCTCCCGTGTTTCACATTACAGACCGGGTAAAAAGCAACCGCAGCTCCCAGTAACGCCTTCCACCTTTTACCCTCCACCTTCAACCTTCTCCAGCATTTCACATTACAGACCGGGTAAAAGCAACCGCTGCTTCCAGCCCACCTTCCACCTTTTACCCTCCACCTTCAACCTTCTCCAGCATTTCACATTACAGACCGGGTAAAAAGCAACCGCAGCTTCCAGTAATGCCTTCCACCTTTTACCCTCCACCTTCAACCTTCTCCAGCATTTCACATTACAGACCGGGTAAAAAGCAACCGCAGCTTCCAGCCCACCTTCCACCTTTTACCTTCCACCTTCAACCTTCCCCGGCATTTCACTAAACCTTTTGTACCATTCATTGTCCAAAAGAGGCTTTTCAATGAATCTCACTTTGAAAGGTGCCTTGCCCTACGCACCTTTGCGCTCGCAATAAAAACCTTATACCTGAAAATTCCTGAATATGAACTTTATTCACAACCCTCGCCTGCGCCGGTTTCTGAAAGAAACCTTCCTGGTGAGCCTGATGATATCACTCCCTGTATTTGCCTGGGTACGGCTGATCTTTTTTGAAGTCCCTTTTTCTTTATCCGAAGACCTCTCTACTCTTATCCGTGTTGTTTTTACCGGTTGGCTGCTGGTCGGAGGGCTCAAAGCCGGTTTTCTGGGATTACTTGTGCTGGGTTACAAACTGCGTCATCATCGTGTACAGATACGCCGCTGGCGTATTACTGCCGTGGGTATCGTACTGCTTTGTACAATTTTGTATGCCTGCGAGGCTCAGCCTGTGGCCGGCATCAACAAAGATCTCACTACCGGACTCAGCACAACCTATAAAGGACTGGCACCAGAGCGGAGTTATTTACTCATGAATGATGAGGAGTTGAATCATACAGACATTCCAATCGGCGAAAAGTTTTTGCTGATAAATAAAGGAGTAAAAGGATTCAAAGAAAAAAATGGGCGCATTGCCATTGGCTGCTCACTCAGTATTAAGGATAAAAACGGTAAAACAATCCTGAACGAAGCCGATCTTTTCAAAGGCCATGACCAGTATGCCCCCAAAGATGCGGAATACCTGAAATGCACCGTCAACACCGGTGAACCCATGCAATGGGAAGAAAAATATGATGTGGAAGTAGTATTCTGGGATAAAAATGGTACTGGCCGCATCACCAATAAAGTTACTATTCGTATGATCGACATACCCTGACCTCATTTAACAGTGGACGGTTAAATCAGCTGCGCCCCTCCGGGCGCAGCTTTTCCTTTTTGTCACTTTGCCAGCTTTGCGGATAACCCTACTTTTGATCTGCTAACGTTTATTCAATTAACTCAGCCAGTATGTATCAGAGTCTGCTTGTAAATACCGAAAACCTTATTTGTACCATTACTATCAACCGGCCCGATAAACTCAATGCCCTTAACCGTACCGTGATTGAAGAGTTAAGCCAGGCAGTAGATGAGGCGCTCGCCGATCCGGCTACGGGTGCCGTGGTCATTACAGGTGCCGGTCCAAAAGCCTTTGTTGCCGGGGCCGACATCAGCGAGTTTCTCTCCCTCGACGCCAGTGGTGGTGCTGCACTTGCCCAGAAAGGACAGGATATGGTATTCAGCAAAATCGAACATGCCGCTAAACCATTTGTAGCTGCAATTAATGGGTTTGCACTGGGTGGTGGCTGCGAACTGGCTATGGCCTGCCATCTTCGTGTGGCAGCAGAGCAGGCCCGTTTCGGACAGCCTGAAGTAAACCTGGGTCTTATCCCCGGCTATGGCGGCACTCAACGGCTGACACAGCTGGTAGGAAAAGGCAAAGCGCTGGAACTGATGATGACGGGCAACATGATAGATGCCGGCGAAGCAAAGCAACTCGGATTGGTCAACCATGTTACAACAGCCGAAGACCTTTTGCCGGCTACCTACAAACTGCTGGAACCGATACTGGCCAAAGGTCCCCAGGCCATCAGCAAAGTGATTGCAGCCGTGAATGCTTATTATGCCACCGGCAGAGATGGGTTTGCCGAAGAGGTCCGGCTCTTTGGAGAATGTTTTGGCACTGCGGAAATGAAAGAGGGCGTAACAGCCTTCCTGGAAAAAAGAAAAGCGGCCTTCCGTTCTTAGTTGACCTGGGGTAACTCATCCAGATACCAGATCTTATAGCGGTGCAGTGCTTCGAGAAAATAGTAATCCGCATAGGTAAGCGGCACATCCACTTCCGATTTGTAGGGGATGGCACCTACACTGTGTTTTAAAATGAAGCCGCCATTCTCTCCGGGCTTATTGCGGTAGCGGGAGCCGGAGAGATTTTGTAAAATAGTACGTGCTGTTTTTACATATTCTTCCTGCTCTGCACCTTCTACATACCGGCTCAGGTCGAGCAAAGCCGAAGCCATGATGGATGCGGCCGATACATCGCGGTAAGTATTTGGAATATCCGGTGCATTATAGTCCCAGTAGGGAATTTTGTCTTTGGGTAAATTTGGATGGTTTAAGAGAAAACGGGCAATACCTCTTGCCTGGCGCAGATAGCTGGTATCTTCTGTGCAGCGGTACATCATTGTAAATCCATAGAGCCCCCACGATTGTCCGCGGGCCCAGGCCGACTCGGGTGCATATCCCTGTGCTGTTTTTTTAGCGGCTACCTTGCCCGTTACCGGGTCATAATCTACTACATGGTAGGCACTGAAATCAGGCCGGTAATGATTCCGCATAGTGGTATTGGCATGATCGATGGCAATGACCTTGTATTTGGGCTCGCGTGTTTCATCGCTTACCCAGCACAGCATCTCAAGGTTCATGAGATTGTCGATGATGACAGGGCTGCGGAAGGCGGCACTCGAATCCCATGACTGGATGCTGCGCATAGCAGGGCGATAGCGTTTGATGAGCGTCTCTGCCGCAGTGAAAATCGTCTCTTTATATTTTTCATCTCCGGTAATACGCAATGCATTACCAAAACTGCAAAAGATCATAAAGCCAAGGTCATGATCTCTTGTATGATATTTTTCTTTTTCCAGTATAGCCAGGCGCCGTTCTGCTTCGGCACGAATAGCCGTGTCGCCGGTAGCTTCATAGATATACCAGAGTGAGCCGGGGAAGAAGCCACTGGTCCACCAGCTGGTATTGCTGGTAATGAGCTTTTTTTCTGCAGCTATATAAGACCGGGGCATCACAGCAGCCGGCGTCTGGGCGCCCAGCAGTTTGTATTGCCTGGCTGCCAGTTCAAAATTGGAACGGACCAGCTTTCGCATGGCCCGGTCACTATGCTGTGCCTGTGCAGATACAGGCAGGGATAATAGCAAAAGAGTAATAAAACGGAGGATATGGATTTTCGTTCGCGATAAGGTCATTTCTCAATAAGGTTTTCGTTTATAAGATAGGCTCCTACCTCACTCAGTACCGGTGTGCCTTTGGCATCCTGAATCAGCAGACGTACAGCAGTGACTTGCTGTGTGGGAAAAGTAAGTATGCGTTTACGGCCAATAGTGGTAAAAGGAATCTCTTTTACCTCCTGCGCTCCATTTACCAATACTACTTTGCCTTTGGCTACCTGCTGTCCCTGCTCCAGATTTTCGCTGAGCACAATACAGTTGAGGCGGGTTTCTGCACCGAATTTAAGCCAAAAGCTGGCGTTTTTATATTCATTCACACTTTCGGTGGTCTTTGGATCCCCATCAGCAAAGTTATCGCGTTTATAAACAACCATTTTATAATGCAGCTCCTTCCGTGCTTTCAGTGCCAGGTTATGGGCAAAATTTTCACGCAGCATTTTTTCAAATCCAACCAATGCTGCACTATCCGTTTCGTGAATAAGCCCCCGGCGGTCGGGTGGCACGTTTAGCAGAAAATTAGCTCCGCGGCCTACAGATTTCAGATACAGGTCAAACAGCTGTGCCGATGTTTTCACCTTTCCGTCTTCTTCTTTATGATAAAACCATCCTGGACGGATGCTTACATCACACTCAGCAGGTATCCAGTTGCGACCATACATATTGCCCCGGTTGAGTGTATCGGTGGGCGGAGATCCGGCACCTCTTTTGAAACCGGCTGTATCGAGATAATTCCAGTTGGTGGTGCCCGCTATACCGCTTTCATTACCTACCCAGCGTACGTCGGGTCCAATGTCGCTGAAGACAACCGTATTGGGGGCCAGCTCACGCATTGTCCGTTCAAAACGGCGAAAGTCGTATTCCTGTCTTTTGCCGTTGGGCCCCTCGCCATTTGCACCATCCCACCAGAATTCGAAGAAGGGACCATATTTTGAAATCAGTTCCTTCATGGTGTTTACATATACGTCGTTGTAGGCGGGAGTACCATATTGCGGGTGATTTCTGTCCCAGGGCGACAGGTATATACCAAACTTTAGTCCATTCTCTTTACAGGCCTGCATCAGTTCCTTTACTATATCGCCCTGTCCATCACGCCATTTGCTTTCGCGTACTGTGTGAGTAGAGTACTCGCTGGGCCAAAGACAAAAACCATCATGATGTTTGGCTGTAAGAATAATTCCTTTAGCACCCGACTGTTTAGCCACGCGGGCCCACTGTTTGCAATCAAGGGCGGTGGGGTTAAAAATATCTGCCGGCTCATCGCCATGTCCCCACTCTTTATCTGTAAATGTATTGGGGCCAAAATGAATGAACCAGTAAAACTCCAGTTCATGCCACTCCAGTTGCTGTTTGGCAGGCAACGCCTGCTTCTGTGCACAGAGAGCAGTTGATAACAATAATAGAGTCAGCAGACCCGCACCATAATTCCTCATTGATTTTTTCTTATCCATAACATCAGTTTATATCAGCTATGCGCTACACGCGATAGGGTTGATTCGCCTGTTTTACTGACAGGATCCATCAGGTAGCTGCGGACCGAACCATCCTTCATCAGCTCCACCACCCTGAATCCACGATAGGAAGTCCCCCAACTGCCGCCAAAATGACCATCAAATACAAAGGGTATTCCATTTTTTACTTTTACATCGGCCATATCATGATCATGCCCGTTAAACACGGCCCGTACATTCTTATGTTCTGCCAGCAGCGTCAGCACGGGATCGCAGTTGACCGCATATTTGGTCTGGCCGGCAGGATTAATATGCATGAAAATAAACACATTATCCTGATGACGCGTTTCCTCGAGTTTCTGTTGCAACCATTTCAGATCGGGGCATAAATATTCGCCTTTGGCATTGGAGGTAGTAAGCAGCAAAAAGCTCTGGCGGCCGATGTGAAAATGATGATTGACAGGCATACCCCAGATAGCTTCCCATCCTGCAGCATCAATATGGTCATGGTTCCCCTGGGTTACATAATAAGAAGGTACCAGGTTATCGAACTTCATTTTGGCCGAAGCAAAAAATTCAGGATCATCATGTACGATATCCCCATTTATCACAAAAAAAGAAAACGGGTGCTGTTCGTGGAAACGATTCACTTTATCAACCAGCGTAGTAAAGTAATTTTCGTAAGGTGTATTTTTCTCTCCGTAATGTCCGTCAGAAGCCACACCAAAACGTACTACTATGCCTTCGGTATCTGGGTCAACAGCCCCGGCTATCCTTAATATCTTACCTCCGGCCAAAAGCCAGAGTACAGGTGCCGCGGAAGCGATAAATTCTTTTCTGTTCATGAAAAAAGATGACTTTGGCGGTTGAATATACGACAGATACTCCGCCCCCGGTTTACCGTTTTTAGCGGATTAGCTCAGTACTTCAGCTCAGTTGTGTCTGCTTCAAAGGTAGGCACCTTATACCCGCCGGAGTCTAGCTGTATACCCGGCAGCTGCTTCAGCAGCAGAGGCCAGTCTGCAGGTGCCACAGCTGTCTGATACAGGTACAGGTAGCGGAGTTGCTTCAACGATGCCAGCGTATGAAGTCCTGTGGCGGTCACTTTTGTTCCTACCAGGTTAAGCGAATGCAGATTGGTCAGTGGCTGAAGCGCCGGCAGGCCGGCATCCGTTACCGCAGTATTGCTCAACTGCAATCGGGTAAGTTGTGTGAGCGCTCCGATCTGCCTGAGTGAAGCATCACTGATACGGGTATTATCCAGGCGCAGCCATATCAACTGTTTTTTTAGTGTTGTCAGCAACGGCAACAATGAATCCGGGGCTGTAGCTGTAAAGAAACTGGCAGAAAGGTAGTTGCTGTTAGCCGCCACGGGCAGTATCATAACACCTGCCTGGCGCAACCGGCGTATAGAAGCAGTATCGCCGGGAGCGACTGCGGCTGCAGGAATATCGGCTGGTGCAGCAGCAGTATTTCCTGCCTGTTGCTGACCGCTGGCAATGCGCTGCAATACCTGATTAATATTTGCCGGTTGCTTTAATTCACTTACTCTTTTATCGAAAGCAGCTCCGCTGTTAACCCACCAGTGCAAAACAGCAATTTCATCGGCCGTCAGCTGAGGTTTTTCGCGCGGAGGCATATGATCCTTATCATCCAGTGGCAGCATAAGCCGTTCTATAAGCAGACTTTTCTCCGCATCGCCGGGTTTGACGGCCTTACCATCTTCACCGCCTTTGAGCAACCAGTCCGGACTATCGAGCCGAAGTTTTCCTTTTTGCTTATTCGGACCATGACAGCTGTAACAACGGGCTTGCAGAAGCGGCTGCACCAGGCTGGCATACACCTGTGCCTGCTGCACATCGGGAATAGCCTTCCATACCGGCTCGTCTTTTTTTCCAGCCTGCAATCCTTCCTGCAAAAAACCGTCTCCATGGGTGAGGCTGCCGCCCAGGTGTCCTGTTATAAAAAGAAGAGCTATTAAACCCAGCGATATCCAGCGGGCAATCCATTCATTGATAAAAAACTGGTGTGCTATATATAAGATCAGCGCAAGGCCTGCGGTGTAAATTCCCATCCATTGATGTCGCTGCACCAGTTCGCCTTCATAATCACCGCCTGAAGCCAGCAGGTAACCGCTAATGCAGGAAGCCACTGCAGAAAGCATGCCCCAAAAGAGCATTGCAGGAATAGCAGGTTTTAAAAAAGCGTACCGGCTATGGAGTATGAGCCATTGAAAAAAACAGGCCAGCAGCAAAATACCTATCGGTAAATGCACCAGCAGCGGATGCAAGCGGCCAATAAATTCCGGGAGAGATAAGAGCATCAGTTTTTTTTCATTTTTTTACTGGTAACGCTTGCGCAGCATTTGCATCATGTGTACGTTGATCGCCCACTGATCGGCCACGGCCTGCCGTGTATATGGCAATGCCGGCATATAATCAACCGGACCAAATTCGGTAAGGATAGTCATACGTTCTCCTTTTTTCTTTTTTGTTGCAACGACCGTATCCCACCAGCCCAGATGTGCATGGAGTGCCGGTTCCCACTCCGGTGCACGCGGATCGCCGACCTGGGGGCCTTCTGCATGACCCACCCGGGAGTGGATATGATCGGTCCGCTCCAGTGCGAGTGCTACGGCATCTGGCTGATCGGCCAGCAGGCTCTCATGTACATTACACCAGTGAGATATATCAAGTGTGATGCGCAGCGAGGGAAATTGTTTCATATACTGCCGGCTGATATGTGCTGCAAAAAGAATACGACCCCGGTGTGTTTCATGATAAATGGGTGTGCCTGATTGCCAGCGTAGTTTATCTGTATGATTGATAAAAGCACTGTTTTGCTCTACTGTAAAATGATCACGGCCCGAGTGGCAGTTGATATACAGTGGAGTCTGTTTCTTATTGCCAGCCGCCTGTTCCGTATGCCGTACAAATGTATCCAGGTGTTCTTTATAATCGCTTTGCCAGCCCCCGCAAAGAAAACCCACCTTCAACCCATGTTTGTGTAAGGCGTTAAAAAGTTCATCCTGCGCTTTTGCATCATCACTCCACCATACTTCAATACCATCATATCCTTCCTTTTTAGCGGCTGCACAAAGGGCATCTCGATTGCCTTTAAATCCCCAGTCTGTTGCCATAAACAACAACTCAAAGCCTGGTGCGGCGGGTACGTCGGGGAGTGGCTGAGCCCAGGTCTGTGATACGGAAGTAAAAAAAGCTCCGGTAGAGGCCGCTGCCGTTCGTTTGATGAAGGCCCGTCTGTTATGCTTCATATATTGATATTACAATTTGTCATGTGTTAAGCCAGGATATCGCGAATGACTTTACCAGCCACATCCGTAAGGCGGAAAGGACGCCCCTGAAACGGATAAGTAAACTGTTCGTGATCAAATCCCAGTTGGTTCAGGATTGTTGCCTGAATGTCGAATGCTTCTACTTTACCGCTGATAGCACTGTAGCCTATCTCATCTGTTTCGCCATAGGTAAATCCTTTTTTAATGCCGCCGCCAGCCATCCAGAGCGTGAATGCTTCTGTATGATGGTCACGTCCCTTATAAGGATTTTGTGCGCCATTTCGGTTTTCCATCATGGGCGTACGGCCAAATTCGCCTCCCCATACCACCAGCGTTTCTTCCAGTAAGCCACGTTGTTTCAGATCGAGCAGCAATGCAGTCATGGCCTTATCAATACTCCGGTATTTGTTAATAATGCCAAGGTTCAGGGCATTATAGGCACCATCGCCATGTGCATCCCAGCCCCAGTCAAATAACTGTACATAACGTACTCCTTTTTCAACGAGCTTACGTGCCAGCAGCACATTATTGGCAAAACATGATTTGCCTGGCTTTGTTCCATACATTTCATGGATATAAGCCGGTTCATCGTTAATATTCATTACTTCGGGTGCAGTGATCTGCATCCGGTAAGCCATTTCATACTGAGAAATGCGTGACAGAATTTCCGGATCGTTGTACGATTCATATTCCTGTCTGTTGGCATCATTAATAGCCTCAATAGAGGCTTTGCGCAGGTCGCGACTCATACCTTTGGGATCGTTGATGAATAACACAGGATCCCCCTCGCTGCGGCATTGTACACCCTGATATACGGAAGGCAAAAAACCACTTCCCCAGGCGCTCTTACCGGCATCGGGGAAATTACCGCCGCTGGTCAGTACTACAAAGGCGGGCAGGTTCTGATTTTCGGTACCCAGCCCATAAGTAACCCAACTACCCATACTGGGCCGGCCCAGTCGTGGACTACCTGTATGCATCAGTAATTGTGCAGGCGCATGGTTAAACTGATCCGTTGTGACAGCTTTCAGAAAAGTGACTTCATCGGCCAGCGTGGAAAAATGGGGCAGGTGCTCACTTATCCATGCACCACTTTGTCCATGCTGTGCAAATTTTGCCTGTGGGCCGAGCATTTTGGGCACACCCGTGATAAAGGCAAACTGTTTGCCTGCCAGTAGCGACTGCGGGCAATCCTGGCCATCCATTTTTGCCAGCTCAGGCTTATAATCAAATAACTCCAGCTGCGAAGGCGCTCCGGCCATATGCAGATAGATCACACTCTTTGCCCTGCCGGGGAAGGGTGGTGCTTTTGGCAACAACGGATGCACGGGATCAAAGCTGCTGACAGCCGGTGAAAGCCCCGGTTGAGAACGGCCACAGCCGCCCAGCAGTGAACCGAAAGCCAGCGCCCCCAATCCCATAGCACTTTCTTTAAGAAAATGCCGGCGTGTGTGCATCCGCCGTACGGCATCTTCTGCTTCCTTCAACAGCCGTTGATTATGCAATTCCTGTTGTGTCATAAAAAAGAATTGACAACAGGTCAGTTTGAAAATCTGGGAATTTGAAGAAGACTTTCCGGATTTCTGTCTGTTCAATTTTTAATGCGCCCCCAGCACATTAGCATCCCAGCATAATCTCACATTACCACAGTTAGCTTCAAATCCCCAGATTTTCAAACCTCCCCGCCGATACTACATTTTTCTGATCTTGATATTCTTAAACCATACACCACTACCATGATCCTGTAAACAGATGTTGCCTGTTTTCTCCATACCATACTCAGGTGTATCTTTCCATTTGCCTTCCGATTTTCTTTTTTTCCAGTCATCACTCCAGGCTTCAAACTCCACTACTTTCACGCCATTGAGCCAGTGTTCGCGATGAGCACCATTCACTACAATGCGTGTGGCATTGAATTCCCCGACGGGTTTTACCGGGCGGCTGCTGGTAGTATACATCGCATAGTCTGCAGCTGTTTTTTGCCACTCTTCGAGTTTTTCGGGGAAATTATTATCATCAATAAGCTGATACTCTGGTCCGCTCAGGTAAGCAGCCGGGTATTTTTCATTTACATGATACATGATACCACTATTGCCCTGTGGTGCAATTTTCCAGTCTATGGACAATTCGAAATTTTCAAACTGATCGGCTGTAACCAGGTCGGCACGCAGGTCGCTCTTGTCGGTGGTGCTTCCTTTGCAATAGATCGCTCCATCCTGTACACCCCAGCAATCGGCCGGTTTGTTCTGGTACATGCGCCATCCATTGAGTGTTTTGCCGTCAAAAAGCAGTTGCCAGCCTTCTTTTTGTTCGGCTTCTGTAAGCATGTTGTCGCTGTTAATACTGCTCTGGGTGGCAGAACCAAATGAACCCTGCTTTGAAGTATCTTTTGGTTCATCTCCTTCGCCTTCGTTGTTGCAGGCACTAAATAAAAGACTGCCGGCAAGAAGCAAAGCAGCACTGGAAAGTTTTGTGTTCATATAATCTTTGGATTGTTAATGATGAGAAATATGGTTTTGATGGTTATCAGCTTACTACTTTCAGTTTTACCGGATCCCAGAGTACAGGTTTATTGGTAAAATAGCTGTCATTGCAGAGCAGTGCAGGTGCTGCAGCACGGTAGCCAAACAGCGCATCTTCTACCGAAAGTTTCTTTTCCCTGATTGCGGTGAAAAAATTGAAGAAGTGATCGAAATGCGCGCCTTTATATCCTTTTTCTACATTGAAAACAGTTGTATCGGGAGGCAGCATTTTTTTACGCTCATAATTAAGCGGATTGTCTTTATTGAGTTTGGTTGCCAGCAGCGGATCGTCGGTAGCGGCATAGGCTTTATTGCGGGTAAGCGTCACGCGATCCCATTCCACATTCATGCTGCCCTCATTCCCTACCAGCCGGAGATAGGTGCTGTCTGCAGTGCCATCCACAAAGTTGACACGGAGTGACAGGTTGAAGGCGGGATGCTCGGGCGTTTCTGCATAGTCAAACATACCCATGAGCACATCAGGCACTTCGCGTCCGTCTTTCCAGAATCGCAGGCCACCC
>JAGODE010000016.1 GCA_017998385.1 Chitinophagaceae bacterium
CTCATATACTCTGCGCCCCTGCATTTTGATATACTGCGTATGCTGATCAATATCAGGATTAGCCGATGGGCCCATGCCGATATAATTCACTTCTTTGATGGCGTGTGTCTGCGCCAGGCACCCGATGACACCCGGCCCGGTACCCTCCACCTCTTTATACTCCAGCACCACGGCGCCGGCACCATCGCTAAAAATCATACTATCGCGGTCGTAGCGGTCTATGACCCGCGAAAGAGCTTCTGTACCCACAATCAGCGCTTTTTTGGCCATGCCGGCTTTAAAAAATGCATCGGCCTGTATCAAGCCCTGCAGCCAGCCGGGACAACCAAATAAAATATCGTAGGCAATGCAGTTGGGATTCACTATCTGTAAATCATGTTTGATCAGACTGGCCAGCGAAGGCACAGCCACCGACTGCACGGTATGCGCCGATACATTACCAAAATTGTGCGCCACAATGAGCTGATCAATTTCTTCTTTATTCACGCCGGCATCCTGCAGGGCCGCAGCTGCAGCAAGACTACCAATGCCAGAGGCATTCTGGTCATCAGCAGCATATCGCCGCTCCTCTATACCTGTGATGGCCGCAAACTTGCGAATAATTTCGGCCCCTTCCTGGGGCAACTGTTTACCATCTGAATAAAATGACTGGTGGGCAAAAGCTTCGTTTGCCTGAACGTTGCCGGGGATATACGCCCCTGTGCCGGTAATAACAGATTGAAACATATAGCTAAGTTAACCTTTTATGAAAATATACAGCCCATCTGCACAGCAGATAGCCGGACAATTGTATAGAATCATTGATCCCATACCAGCAATATAGTACAGTGTGGTTTTTGTTAGCCGTTGTGATCTGTAAACTGGATGCGCAAAGAGGTAGTTGATATCTTTGAAAGCCATTTAGAAGACCGCTACGTAGTTGATGATTGCCTGATTAACCAACAACAAATTTAAGACAAATAGGGTTATCTTTTCATGCGGCCAGCCACTAAGTTGTACCGTCATTTTTTTGTATACTGTGCCGTATTTACCATGATCGTCATCTACCTTCTTTCAGGTTTTGCCATCTGCGCATTAATAACACGGCCGTTTACGGTTTTCTTTCACGAATTGGGCCACGCACTGTCTTTTTTTCTGTTTACCGGCAGCGCTGCTGATATTTATATCGGCTCTTATGGCGATAAAGATCGGAGCTTCCGAATTGCACTGGGGCGTACGAATATCTGGTTTCGGAAAAATCCGTTGCACTGGCAGTATGGGCTTTGCGATTCGCATGCCCATAAAATTTCACTAACGGGGAGCCTAGTTAGTACACTGGCCGGAGTTTTATTTTCTTTACTGGCCGCCAGCCTATTTGCCTGGCTTGCATTTACCTATGACTGGCACGGATTATTGAAACTCCTGTTGCTCTTCGCAGTTGGATCAGCTCTATTTGACATATTCGTCAATTTGTACCCGGGAAAAATTCATTTAAAAGACGGCCGGGTTCTCGATAATGATGGTAAAATTCTGGCAGATATTCTCCGGTGGAAGAGATGGAGCCGCATGTACCAGAAGGGCATACAATTGTTTCAGAAAGAAAAATACGAGGAGGCAGAGCGCCTTTTTGAGTCGATCTGGACACAAGGCTTCAAAAATGAAGCCACGGCAAATATGATCGCCTATTCGCAAATCTTTGCCGGTGATCATGACAAAGCGATGCAAACACTTCATGCGATAGAGCAACAATATGGACTTACTCTACAAACACATTTAACTTATAGTTTATTCTATCAAAAAACAAAAAATGTGTCGCAGGAGAAAACGCATCTTTTAAAAATAATTGAGCTTGAACCTTCCAATACTTTTGCACTAAATAATCTCGGATACCGACTTTTGTGCGAATCACGCTTCCAGGAAGCCATCCCTTATTTAGATAAAGCGATTGAATACCAGCCCGACTTTGCTTTTGCCCTCAACAACAGAGGACTTGCCAAAATAGCAATTGACCTTCCTGAAGAGGGTATTATTGACATCGAACATTCCATTAGCCTTGACAGCAGTAACAGCTACGGTTACCGCAACAAGGGCATTTACTTTCTTCAAAAAAAAGAACTGGACAAAGCACTCGAATACCTTTTGAAAGCCCGCGAAATAGACCCCGAAACAGAAGACCTCGAATACTACCTTGCTCTTGTGCGGGCCGAAGCCGATTCGACACAGACGTAACAGCCGAAGTACTGAATACAAAACCCGGCTATTGATTCACGATCGTCCGGCGAAATGCTGAAAATGCTGTAGCGACTCTATTTAGATTTCAGCGTAATTAACTTCCATTAAAAGACTTTATCTGCGGTATTCTGCGTTTTCTGCGGGCAAAATTTCCTGCTAAGGCGCAGATCTGCTCAGATAAAAGCTTCCTGGCTGTTGAAACTGAATGACTGCAAGAATGCGCCTTTTTAGGGTAATTGCAGCAGCTGGTTATCCCGTCTTTTTGCCTCCATGGCTGGCGGGCATGCCTGCGAAGTACAAGAAAAAAATAAGATAATATGACAGGGAAATGGCCTAAAGGCGCCCTTGCCCTTTACACCCTCATCTAACAATTGTATAAGAGGCCTTACTTTTATACCCTTTCAAAATCACCTGAAAATAGCTGATTAGAAGACACCCTTTTCAATATAAATCTTTCCCGGACAACAGTGATCCCCGACTCAACAATTGCGCGCAAACGCCGTACAAAAACAACGCACACAATACCAATGTTTTAAACTGTGTCAACTATTGCACTTCCTGGCAATTGCCGTTATCAGAATCTGACACAACCTATTCCTGTATCAATCTATAACATGAGGCGGTTACGCCTGGCGGTGAGTCTAATTTTCCTAAAAAACAAATGAAACGACTCACTGCTTTGAGCCTGCTATTGCTTCTCTTTATAACGGCCTCAAGCCGGCAGCAATCCGGTTTTTTGAAAGGAACGGTTATTGCAACCGACAGCACCCCACTGGCCGGCGCTACCATTGCCCTGTACCGCATGCCCGATACCGTGCTGGTAAAAGCGGGGGTTGCAGAAAGCAACGGGGCATTTATACTGGAGGGCATTGTGCCCGCCAGCTACGCCATCCGCATCAGCTTTGCCGGCTATAAAGATCATTGGCTCGATACCATTTATATACCCGCCAGCGGCCGCTTGCTGCCAGCCATCCTTGAAAAAGAAACACAAATCCTGGCCGGGGTGACCGTCACTGCCAGCCGGCCCATACTTGAACGTAAGTTGGGCAGCACACTGATCAACATCACACCGCAGGTACTTAAAGCAGCCAACAATGCATTTGATATCCTCCGCTTTGCGCCCACCCTCTACCTTCCGGATAGTGAGGCGGATATTGAAATGAGTGGTAAAACCGATGTACAGGTTATGCTCAATGGCAAACTGGTGCGGATGTCAGGCAGAGATCTTATTAAACTGCTAAAGTCGATACCGGCAGGTACGGTCACGCAGGTCGAAGTGATGAGTACACCATCATCTAAATATGATGTGCAGGGCAGTACCGGCATCATCCACATCAAAACACAAAAAACCATCACAGGCGGGCTGAACGGCAGCATCGATTATTCGCACAGCAAAGCTGTCAACAACATGGGCGATCTGTCTAATTCACTGAACTATGGCCGCGGTCGGTTATACCTGTCAGGCTATCTCGCCTACCATTTTGGCAAATACCGCACACTCACCGATGAAACCCGCTATGCCAACCCACTCACACAGCCTACACTCCTGATGCGCAGGAGCACTAGTATTGATCAGTGGAGTGATCCGGTAGTACGATTAGGCGCTGATTGGTTTATCCATAAAAAACATACACTCGGCGCGCTGGTAGAAACGGAACGAAGCACAAACAAAAGTGCTTACACTACTTTTACCGATATCATCACTTCGCCTGACCTGATCGATACATCACTGAGCGCCATCAGCCACGCACCCAACACACGCCTGTGGAGTACTGCCAATCTTAATTACCGCTATGCCGATACGCTGGGTACCGAGTTGGATGCGGATATAGACCGGTCCTATTACAAAAAAAATAACGACAACACCGTCTCCACTGCCGGCAGCAAAGTCAACAGCACCTATATAGCAGGCCCGGAACTCTATTTTCACAACCGCGAAATAATCGACATTCTCACGTTCAAAACAGACTATTCCAAAACCCTGCCATCGAAACTGAAGCTGGAAGCCGGCCTCAAACTGTCTTTTGTCAACAATAAAAACGATAATCTGGCACAGTATACCATAAACAGTAACCGGTATACCGACAGCACCCGTACCAATACCTTCCGCTACCGCGAGCGGATCCATGCTGCCTACTTTATTATCAGTAAAAAACTTTCACAATGGGCCTGGCAGGCCGGCCTACGGGCAGAAGACACGCGGTCTATTGGCAAAGCCATGCGGCCCGACCTGTCGATGGTGAATCAACCAGACCTGCACTACTTCAACCTGCTGCCCTCACTTGGTCTGTCTTTTTCACCTGCGCCGGCTCATCAGCTAAGCCTTTCTGCTGAGCAGCGGATCAAACGGCCCGACTATGCCGACCTGCAGCCACTCGATTATGCCATCGACCAGTTTATGTACCACCTGGGCAACCCGGCACTGGGTGTACAAAAGAATACCAATATGGAGCTTAACTATGTTTTAAACAACAAACTAAATATAACGGCTTCGTACAGCCGCGCCCGTAATTACTTTAGCGATATCCTGTTTCAAAAAAATGATACTTTCTATGAGATAAAACAAAATACCGGCCGGCTCAATAGCTTCAATACCATTTTCAGTTACCCGATAAAACCGGCGCCATGGTGGTCTGCCGAAAACAGGCTCAGCATTTCGCACAATCAGTTTACCGGCGCACTGCTGGAGGGATTTTTGAAGCAGTCGCAATGGAGCTACAGCATCTACACCAATCACCGCTTCGAAGTTTTCAAAGCCTGTATACTGCGTTTAAGCGCGTGGTATACTGCACCTCAGCAACAACTTTACGTATCGGAGTCGTCGAGTGCCAGCGTCAGTCTGTCGGTAGGGCGATCGCTTTTTAAGAAGCGTGGGTCTATACAAGTCAGATATGCTGATATATTCAAGACACAGCGCAGGCAGAGCAGGGTTGATTTTGGCAACCTGAGATATCAGCAACTGAGCACCTGGGAAAGCCGCTCAATCTCTCTCAACTTTTCGCTTCGATTTGGAAATTCAAAAATCCGGGAAGGTCGCAATCGCCAGACGGGCAATACCGATGAAGTATCGCGTACCAAATAGAAAACTGATCCGGCTTTGCAATACGACTACTGTGATCCGTTTTTTTCAAGTGCCGCTATATATTCCATGGGCGTAAGGCCGGTTACCTTTTTAAATGCGCGATTGAAGGTAGACTTGGAATTGAACCCGCAGTCATAAGCGATGCCGGGCAGGGTTTGAATCTTATACTCACCTGATTGCAGCTTGACTTTTACCTCATTAATCCGATACTGGTTGATGAGGTCATTGAACTTGAGCCGAAAGCACCGGTTGATTGCACGCGATACGACTGTTACGTTTGTATTCAACTGTTTGGCTACCTGTGGCAAAGAAAGTTCGGGATCCCGATAGATTTTATCCTGCGTAAGCAGGGACTCTATCCGGACTTTCCATGTATCAAACTGGCCAGAGACTTCATTCGCTGCAGGCTCAGCATCGCCGATATCTATAATCTCTGCATCGATTATGTGCTGATCGGCCTCCCGCTGTACAACGGCTTCCAGCGGCAGAAGGGCCGGCTCATACGTAAGCAGGTTTAACCGGAAAGGCACTTTGGTCTCAATCGAATTGGAATAGCCTTTGATGGCTATATAATAAAGAATGATCGCAAAGGAAAAATACTGCCACCAGTAACCAAAGTATACTCCATTTCTAAATAAAGAAAAAGCAGACGCCAGCTGAAAAATAAGCCAGAGGATCAGCATGATCATAAAAGCATACAGAAAATTGCGCATCCATCTGAACAATACGGTATCGGCGTAGCTCACTACCTGTGCCATGAGTTTTTGATACAAACTAAAATACCGGATGGAAATAATAAAATAGATGAGCATAGACAGAAAGCCCGTGAGCTGGTACCATTCGTCAAAATCGCGATCGTGCCCATCGGCCAGGAAATAATAATCATGCAGCACCAGTTTATCTGTTACATAAACCACGGCTGTGTATAAAAGATATAATATGCCGGGTACGAAATGAATCCACTGCTTTCGCCCAAACCGAAACGAAGGATTGAGGAGGCTTTGTACATAAAAAAATATTACGGGCCCCATAAAAAAGAGGTGCTGCAGCGGTGTATAAAACAGGATATCGCGGTAGGGCTGATTGTCGTACCAGCCGGCAAATCCCAGCATCCAGGGAGCTATATACAATGTACCGAGCAGGAGAAACAGGCTAAGCCATTTATCGGACCGGCTGTTTTCTGCCAAACCTCTTTTGTAAAGAAGCACTGCATAGACTAGGCCATGAACAAAAAAAATGAGCAAAAGGGAGCTGTAAAAATTGAAGTCGAAACGCATGCATGCTAAAGATAGGAAAGCCCATCAAAGATTGAACAACAGCTTCGGAGATGCGCCTGTAATTGTCTGACGGTCGCCTCCCCGTAACTGTGGCTGAAAACCCTGCCCCCTCTATTATTATGCATCAAACCGGCAGCGTTATATCTACACGGGTGCCAGGTGTAAGATTAGTGACCGTAACGGTTCCGCGGCCGTTGGCAGCTGGTGAAAGATGGTTAATACGGGCCTGGGTAATAGCCGTGCCAAGCGATATATGATCATTGGTTTTATGACCGGCGCCACGACCACTTCCATTATCATCGATCCGGCAATGCAATAAATCGCCTTCACGGTATATATTAATACTGATTCTGCCCTGTGCACCCAGCATAGCCACCCCGTGTTTGAAACTGTTTTCAACAAATGGTTGCAGGAGCAGCGATGGCACGTATACGCTATGCGGATCGAGTGTCGGGTCTACTGTAATCGTACAGCCTGGCGGATGTTCGAATCGCAGGCATTCGAGTTCCATATAAATTGACAGGGCTTCGAGGTCGTTGGCCAGCGGCACTTCCTTTTGTTCGGAATGCTCCAGGATCATACGCATGAGCCGGGCAAATTTGGTCAGGTAATCTCTTGCTTCCCTGACCCGGTTTTTGCCAATAAAATCGGTGATAGAGTTGAGGCTGTTAAAAATAAAATGCGGATTCATCTGTGCACGCAGCGCTTTCATCTCCAGGTCGGTTATCTCTGCTTTCATTTCCGACTGCAGCTGGAGTACCCGGCTACGCTGCAGACGCCGGTAAAACACAAAAACCACTGCGGCTACCAGCAACAACATTGCGGCAGCGATTATAATCATATCGCGGATGCTGCGTTGATGGCGGAGTTCATCGAGATGTCCTGCTTTGAGGAGCGCTTCGGCACTGGCATGGTTAAACTCCGACTCTTTAAGAGCAATCTCCTGCCGGCGGTTTTCACCAGCAATGCTGTCATTGATACTGATGTAAGCGGTCTGATAGGCAAATCCCTCTTCGTAGCGATGCAGATATTTGGATAAGGCAGCCAGCTCTTTGAGTGCCATACGCTGCAACAGTCTCTCGCCTATTGACTCACTTAATTTTAATCCCTGTTGTGCGTCCGCAAATCCAGCAATATAGTGCTGGCGAAGACCTGTACGTTCACCCATAAGCCGACCAGTCACCGCACGTACGATCAGGGTATTGGCAATGCTGAAGGTATTGCCACGTATGCCGGCACTGGTCAGGGATTGATTGAGTAAACCCATCGCTTCATCCGTTTTTCCCTGCCGGGCATAGGTAAGTGCGAGTGCTGTCTGAATATCGGGCATCACATCTACACGGCCCTTTGCCTGGAAAATATTGATAGCCTGCTGCTGATAGTCTTCTGCCTTGCTGTATTCGCCGAGGCGCTCATAAGATATACCAATATTAGACAGCGCTGCAGCAATAAGAATAGAATCGCCGGTTTCGCGAAAAACGGTCAGTGCCTTTTCGTAATATTCGATAGCCCGCGGATAGATGCCGAAATTGAGATAGATACTTCCGATATTACCATATGCTGAACCCAGGTTGTTTTTACTACCCGCCTCTGCGGCCTGCTGTATCACTTCATGAAAAATATCAATCGCTCCTGAATAGTTGCCCTGCGAAGAGTAGTTTTCTGCAATAAGGTTAAGAGCCGTGAGGCTGGCCGCCGGCATGCCCGCTTCGCGTAGCATATCCGCAGCCATACGCCCGTATTTAATACAGGAGTCGTATTGATTTTGCTTTGAAAAAATCATGCTTTTAGTAGCCAGTACCTGCGCGATCCATGGCCGGCTCTTCAGCGTGGTAGCCATATCCAGCGCCTCCCGGGTTATGACCATGGCTGTGTCGGGATTGCTATGACGGGCCAGGCGTGCATAACGGTTGAGCAGCGAAACCCGTTGCGTATCCTGCTGCGGATGTGCTGACAGCAGCAGTCTGAGACTATCGAGTTTGACCTGGTTTACCTGAGCACTGACACCAAAAGATGTAAATATAAAAGTGATGGAAAGGAAGGCGATACGTGCAGTCATGAATAGCCGTTTAAAGATTCAGTTTTTTAAGAAATTCTTCTTTGCGACGGGTAGATACTTCTACCACTGTACCATTTTTCAAAGTCACCGTTCCGCCCTTCCCCTTATTATAACTGCGCACATAGGTGAGGTTGATGAGTTGAGAATTATGTACACGAAAAAAATTATACTCAGCAAGCATGTCTTCAAATTCCTTGAGCGTTTTGGCCACTGTAAGCTTTTGCTGGTCATTCAGAAAGATAGTAGTGTAATTGCTATCTGATTCGCAACGTACAATATCTGCAATATTGAGAATCACCATACCGCTCATGACAGGCACACAGATACGACGGGTAGCATTATACAGGTTCCCAAGCAGCGTTTCCAGTTTCTGACTGATCTGCATGCCGGGCGTACGCTCCTGAATACGTTTGACAGCCTGACGCAAATCACCTGCATCTACGGGCTTGAGCAGGTAGTCTACAGCACTAAACCGGAATGCCTGTACCGCATATTTTTCATACGCCGTGGTAAAGACGATTTGAGGGTAATAATCAGTAAGCTGTTTCAGCAACTCAAAACCCGTCTCTTCGTTACCCAGCTGTACATCCAGAAATACCAGGTCGGGACGGTATTTCCGGATACCCTCGAGACCGGCTGCCAGGCTGGTAAAGCTATCCATCAGATGTACATCCTGTGCCAGCTCTTCGCGCAGCAGGCTGGACAGGTGGCTGATGCAATGCTGCTCGTCATCAATTATCAAACTCCTGATCATGCTTTAAAAATAAGGTGTATCTGCCGACAATAACGTTTCAAACTCTAAATGAAGTCCAGCGAATTCTAAATCTGCCTTGCTGCACAGCGGCTTTTGCCGGTATGTTTACTTCAGATTATTAAAATAAATAAAAATGAGGAAACTGTTACTGGTGGCAGCCCTTGTACTCGGCCTTTTTATCGTCAGCCGCATTTATGCGCAAAACGCTGCCACCAATGGGTATCAGTATTGCGAATACATCTGGACGCATGAGTGGGGCACTTTCCGCAAACAAAACTCAGGAACGATCTATTTTGGTAATGGCAAAACGGAATCATACAATCAACCGATTGCAGATGCACTGAACTATCTGGGTAAAAAAGGATGGGAGCTGACTGCCGCCCAAACAGTCGAATATGAAGGCCTCAACGAACACCGGTATACATTCAAAAAGAAATTTTAATCACTCACAACTGCACTGGCATGAAACGCATAAACGTACTCCTTCTCCTGCTTATTACAACAGGCGCCCCTTACGCACAATCTGGCAAGAAACCGCTTAAAGACGTAATCAATACAGTTGATTCTGCCGGAAAGAAACTGAAAAATGTTTTTTCTGGTAAGAAAAAAAAGAATGGCCCTGCGCAACAGGAGCAGGCTGGGAGCAGTGATGCGGCGGGTGGCAACAATAAAGACAACCCCGGTGTGGTGGCCGGTGAAGCCGGATCTGTATCGCCCAACGTAAAATGGATTGATGACATGCAGGTCAATCCTTTTATGGGAGGGACGGCCATTTTACGAAAAGGCGAAATAAGTATTCTGATCAATCCGCTTGCAGAATCAGTTGTACCGGCCACTAAAGTACAAATGACCACCCTGCGTGGTCTTACAACAACAGCCCGGGACTTTATATTTTGCCAGGATTTTGAAAAAAAAGAACGATATCTACTCAATCGCCAGGGCAAAAAAGTGGTGAGCCTAACGGCAGCCGACCTGGAGCTGTGCGATATTGACTGCCTCGAGCCGGGTTATATCTGTCTGCGCGACAAGAATTATAAATACATCGCTGTAATAGATACCCTGGGACGCATCACCAAGATCAGTATGTCTACTCCTGCCAACTGTGAGGCAACGCACTTTTCGGAAGGGCTGCTGCTTACCGGCCAGGTTACGCCGGGACAGCCGGGGCAACCTTCACAGATAGCGTACGGATTCAAAAACCTGCAGGATCAATGGGCTGTAAAACCAGCATACCTATCGCTGGAGCCTTTCTCGGAAGGACTGGCTGTAGCCGCCAAAAAGGATATGTATGGTGTGATAAAGTATGGTTTTATCGACAAACAGGGAAACGTGGTTATTCCATTTCAATACAGCGAACGCCCCAGTCCTTTCAAATCGGGCATTGCATTTATCAAACCGTCTCTGACAGGCACCTCTGATATTCGCTATGCCGCTATCAACGCTAAAGGAGAGACGGTCTTCACCGTCACCAAAAAAAACGCCTCTAAATTCCCCATATTTTCAGACTTGAAATTTGCATCCAATGGTTATTTTTTCAGCCCTGTTGGTGTGATGGATACACGGGGAAACGTGCAGGAGATAAAAACATTTCTGGCCCAGCGCGGCATTACCAGCCCTGCTAATAGCTTTGATATAGTGATGCCTCCTGAAAAAATCTCTGCCTACTCCTATACTGTAAGTAAACTGGCGCCCGATTACTTCATTTATCGGGTTACTGACCGCAATGGCATGCAGCTCTATGGTATTTACTGGATGAAAACCGGCAAAATCGTTCCACCCGTATTTACCACCCTGCGCGATTTTGACCCGGTCAGTAAGCTGGCCCTGGCCTTGATAGAAACCAAAGAAGGTGGCAGAACTAAAGTTGTGCGTGAGGGATATATCAACGAAGCCGGCGTTTTTGTGATCCTTAAAAAAGCTCCGTCAGACTGGTAGTCAGCAGGGCGCTAAAGCTGGTCATTAAATGTCGTATCTTACTGATCGTAATGCAGCGCCCATGTTATTAAATCATATACCTCCCAGTGCCCCGCTTTCGGCCTGGGTACGCTGCTATCGCATCATCGAATTTAAATTTGATACCAGCTTCCCCATTGCGCCTAAAATGTATTCGCCCCGCCCGGAGCACTGCCTGCAATTTTATCCGAGAGATACCGAGCAGGTAACCTATAGCAATGCCGCACAAAACATCTCCGGCAAAAGAGTGACCCTTTCGGGTCAGCATACCATACTGCAACACCGCAGTATTGGTCCTGATTTTCTGAGTGTACAGGTTGTGTTTCAGCCTGCGGGCCTCTATAAACTTACCGGCCTCCCTGCAGCTACGCTCACCAATATCTACACTGCTGCAGAAGACCTCCTGGGTAGTGGTGTCCATTTGGTCAACGAAGCCTTATCCGAAGCCAGCTCTTACCCCGAAATGATCAGTATCATCGAACGGTTTCTGCATACCCTCATCAGGAAATATGAACGGGAAAAAAACAGCAACTCCGCTATCGACAGCTGTGCACAGCGAATGCTGCAGACCGAAGAGCGGTTTAGTCTCGATGGCTTCCTGCGCGAGGCCTGCCTTTCGCATCGCCAGTTTGACCGCCTCTTTACCGAACGTATAGGCCTTGCCCCCAAACAGTTTCTGCAACTCATTCGTTTCGATAAAACCTACCGGCTTAAAAACAGGCAGCCCTCACTTGACTGGTTGTCGGTAGCCGTACAAAGCGGCTATCACGACTATCAGCATCTTTCCAAAGAATACAAAACCTTTACGGGTTATACTCCCACCCGGTTTTTCCTGCTCGATCAATCGGCGCCGGAAAGAAGTTTTGGCGAAGCCGAAACATAATATGACCAGTTTTTACCACTAACTGATCCCGCGGCCGTCGGATGTTTGGGGTATAAAACAACTATACACATGCATCGAAAAAAATTTATGGCCACTGCATTTTCGTTTATCCCCGCACTGGCCTTTGCCCGCATGGCTCAAACAGGAGACGAAAACAATGAACCCTTTATTGTTCGCGCCGGCAAAGCGCGTTATGGCAAACCACTTTTTTACAAGGGCAAACACCCCAACAATGTAGTGATCGCCAAAACCGATACAGGTGGCGCTTTCAGCGTATTTTCCTATACCGGACTCGATAAGATTGGTCCATCGACTCACCTGCATGAGGAGCAGGACGAAATATTCTGGGTCACCGAAGGCTCCTATCGTTTTATGGCAGGCGGACAACTGCATGAACTTACTGCAGGCGACACCATCTTTTTACCCCGCAAAATTGCCCACAGCTGGATTCAGCTATCCGACCGCGGCAGCCTGCTCTATGCAGTACATCCTGCAGGCACCATGGAAGAGTTTTTTATTGAAATGAGTGAACGTACCACTCCGCCCACTGAAGAAGAGGCGAAGGCCATTCACCGGCGGCACGGGATGCAGCTGATTGGGCCCGGATTGAAGTTGTAGACAATCCGGCAAATAATTCATTTACTATCAATCACTTATATAAATTGCTCTTTATAAAAATCAAAATGATATATAAATTGATTTATCAAGTAATCATTATTCTATAATTTTGCTTTTTGTAAAAAGCATTTTATGGATCGTTTATTTGAAAAATCCTTTAAGAAGCTGGATCGGGTACCCACCGATTTTCGCAGGTACCTGCTTGATCAGGTAGATTTTTCGAGCCGGTTGATTGGGGTAAAGGGGGCGCGGGGAGCGGGCAAAACAACTTTACTATTGCAATATGCGCATCGCGACTTGCCGCTGGATCATCAGACATTGTATGTGAGCCTGGATGACCTCTGGTTTACGGAAAACAAACTGGCAGATCTGGCTGACACTTTTGTAAAGAGAGGCGGCCGTTATCTTTTGCTTGATGAAGTACATCGTTATAGTGGCTGGTCGCAGGAGCTGAAAAATATTTACGACGACATGTCCGAGCTTTCAGTGGTTTTTACCGGATCATCGATGCTGCATCTTGATAAAGCCCGCGCCGATCTGAGTCGGCGTGCTATTATGTATGAATTACGTGGTCTGTCCTTTCGCGAATACCTGCGGCTCATGACCAATGTACCTGTACAAAAAATAGAATGGGAAACCCTGCTTCGGGATCACGTTTCAATAGCACGAAGCATTGTTCAAACGCTGAAGCCGCTCGAACATTTTGGAAACTATCTGAAACACGGCTACTATCCTTACTTTCTTGAAAATACGGATTTGTATCCCCAGAAACTGGAGGAAACGATTTCGCTTGCGCTTACGACCGACCTGCCACCTTTACATGATCTTACACCGGCCAGCATCGAAAAAATCCGTCAGCTCTTATACATCATTGCCGGGTCAGCCCCCTTTAAACCCAATATTTCCAAACTGAGTGAGCGTACGGGAGTATCCAGAAACACATTAATTCACTTTTTGCATCATCTCGGCGATCTGAGGATTATCAACAGCCTTTACCATGCCAGTTCCGGTATAGGCGCGTTGCAAAAACCAGAAAAAGTATTCCTGCATCACCCCAACCTGCAATATGCTTTATCTAACCAGACGGCAGAAAAGGGCAGCATCAGAGAAAGTTTCTTCATCAACCAAGTGGAAGCACTGAAAACTGTCACATATACGACAGAAGGTGATTTTGCCGTAGATGAAGATGTTTTTGAAGTAGGAGGCAAAGACAAGCAACAGCCCCAGCAAAAAAGCAAGAAACGAATCTTTGTGGCTGCGGACGATATCGAAATAGGCCACGATCATAAGATACCCTTATGGATGTTTGGATTGCTGTACTGAAGTTGGCGACTACTCTATTTGAGAAAAGCTGATTGACTTTGTCTGTCCATTGAGCATATAAAGCGTTTTGTCATCAGATGAAACGGCAAAATCAACAATATCATTCTTCAGGTTTAGTTGTTTTACGAGGTTGCCTTCCCAGTCATACACCAGTATTTTACTGCCAAAAAACTGGTGAGCCGACCGGAAATAATGTCCGGAAAATAATAAATAGAAAAACTGGTCCGTCACATGCCCCTTCAGGAAGCCGTACCGGGTTTCTTCATCGGGAGTGGCCCCTCTTTCGCCTGAATTGTCTCTGAAAGATGCCAGTTGAGGTGCAAAACCTGCCGGGCCGTGTCCTCTTTTATACTTTCCGTCTGCCAGGTTCAACAGCTCAAACTGATCGGTATACCTGCCTGCCAGTAAGACCTTTTGCTTATCCGGTTTCAGCAGCATAAAACTTTCGTACGACATCTTATTGAACCTTGATGCACCTATGGCACTATCCTTTGCATAAGACAAGAGCACTTTTGGGGCGCTGCCGTTGGCTAAATTGATATAAACCAGTTTCTCATCTGTATCATAATTGCCGCTCAGCAATGCTTCCTGCCGGTTTAAGAGAAGGGCATCATAATAAAAGACCTGTGGGGTTATGCGGTATTCGGAATAATACTCCACTCCCGCATTGCGTTGTAATACCGTATTCAGGCCGGCTGCTATAAATCCGTTTTTAGCCACATCGAAAACCCATACCAGGCTATCAGTAATACCGAAAGACATAAAGGCAAGCGTACCGCCCTTTTTCGAACTTGCCGGGAAAAGATCGTTGACTGCCTTTTTTTGCTTTATATCGAAAACACGCACATGACAAGGATTGCTGTTTAAATTATTTACTACCAGCAACAGCGAGTCGCGGTACAGGGTCATCAATTGCGGGGTGGGCAATTCTGTTGAGACCAGCCTGGTTTCTGCCTGAACCGAAACGGATGGGAACTTTTCGGAAGGCTTAATAACTTTTGCGTTTCGGCCGGCCGGAGAACAGGCATATACACCCGCTAAAATGCTGAAGAGATATAACAGTTTTGAAATTTTATACATGGTTTTTTTACAAAAGGAAACCTATTAAGTATGCATCAAGCCCGCAGGCACCTATTGGTTAAATATACAAAACTCTGTCCGGCCTGCATTTAAGCCAGTATTTCTAAAATATATTGAGTTAAGAGACATCTCACTCTCCCGATGGTTACCCTGCCTTTATGAAAATTTAATGGTACAATCTATAAGTTTCCCAAAATCCGCCTCAACGCTTCTTCGCTTTCAGCATTTTGAGGATTTATCTCCAGTGCTTTCCTGTACATATTAATAGCCTCCTCTTTGTACCCGTTTTTCATCAACGCCTCCCCATAGCTATCATATACATTATAGCTGAAAGGGAAAAGCAGGGTGTTTATCTTGAACACTTCAAGGGCAATTTGATGATGATTCTCAAAAGTGGCTTCATACAGCAATTGATAAGCCAGCAAATTCATTTGTCCTTCATCCATGTAATAATGTGCCGAGTCTGTCCTTAACTGAAACAGCCGGCAGAAGGCAGCATCCACCCCTCTTTTTACAAGACATGAACCGTAATCCTGTGTCAGCGATTTTTTCCGGGGAAATACTGGCTGATGGTCAAGTATCCGCAGCGCGTTGACGCCGTTCTGATATATTCCTTCGCTGAAAGCATTATCCAACACAATCACGACCTGTCTTTGTGTGATATTCCTTAGAAAAATAGCCACTGCACCTGGAACACCGCCCCCGTGCCACACTATTTTTCCAGCTGAGGTATCCGTAAAAATGAACCAGCCCAGGCCGTACGATGCCTTACCGATACCAATATCTGCATTCACATTTTCACCATTGTTTAGTCGGGTGGGCGTAAATGCTTCTTCCAACGTAGCGACACTGATGAACTTGCCAGTATAAAGGGCCTGGTCAAAACTCAACATATCGCCTGCGCTTGTAATGATATTACCCTGACCAACAAATCCGCTAAGGTTATAGAGCCTCCAGCGAACTTTTGGGATACCGCTTACCTCCTGTGGTTCGGATGCAAATAGCGTAGGATACTGGAAATTGCTCACCCTGTTTTTGTCTGACAGTTTCATTGTATCGGTAAGGAAGTAAGTGTCGCTCATTTTTGCCGGCCCGAAAATTTCTTTTTTCACATAGTCCTGGAAGCGCATTCGTGAAGCTTTTTCGACCAGGAGCGCCAGCAGGGAAAAATTGGTATTGGAGTACTGCCATTTTTCGCCCGGTTGAAAGTACAGCGGTTTCTCCCAAAGATTTAATGAAGGGAGAACATCTGTGTTGAAGAATACTTTATCGGGGTTTTCATCTACCAGTTTACCATAGAGCTCATAATCCGGAAGGCCGGAGGTATGAGACAGCAGGTGCCTGATGGTGATTTTGGGGTACCGGAAAGCAGGCAAATATTTCACGAGTGGGTCGTCCAGCCTGAGCCTGCCCTTTTCCTTCAATTGCAGTACAGCGATCGATGTAAAGATTTTCGATACGGAGCCGATTGAAAAACGGGAATCAGTTGCATTTGGCCTTTGGGCCGTAAAGTCGGCATACCCAAAAGATTGCCTGTATATGATATGTCCCTTTTCGGCTGCCAGCACATTCCCGTTTATCTGACCATGCCGGTAAAGAGATTGAAACAGACTGTCAAGCCGGCCTGCCCTATCTTCCTGTGCCGTTCCTTTAACATTTACAACCAGCCAGAAAAGGATAAAAAGTATACCTTTCATATGTATTATTATTTGAAACAAACATAGAGCGGTCTGGTGCGCTTTCCGCTGAAGAATGCTTTGGAAAAGCTGAATAAAGCTTTAGATTAGTCCATAAAGCCCATCAAAACCATGAAAGAAGGCCTATTTCAAATAAACGATCGTTTTGTGGTTGACCGCAGCAAAAACGAAGTGAGCGATAAAGAAACTAATCAGGCAAGCCGGCTTGAGCCCCGACTGATGAAATTGCTATGCCTGCTGGCGGACCGGTGCGGAGAAGTGGTAACACGGGATTATATAATAAAAGAGATATGGAACGACTATCCAGGTGCCAGTGAAGGACTCAACCAGGCCATCTCCTTTCTGCGAAAACAACTGGCCGATGACAGCAAAACCATTATTAAAACCCTGCCCAAAGAAGGATATATCCTTCATGCCAGCATTTCATGGGCAATCGAAAAAAGGGAGCCTATCCGAAAAAACGACAATAAATGGTCCAGACTGGTTGCCATTGCTGGTCTTTCGCTGGCATTTATTTTATTTATCTTTTATTACGCCGACAGAAAAAAAGCCAGCATATCGGATACAGATTTGAAAATAAAAGAGGCTGCCGAAACGGCAAGGCTCGACTCCATTCACCAGGCTGAAAGACTTAAGCAGTTAAACGGAAAGTAGGCGGTTACAGCCCCTCCTCCTTTTCCTGCAATAAAGCCGGTGAGTAAGATGCAACCAGCCTTGAAAGATCTCCGGAGCCACGTCCGTCTATGCCAGATTCCAGCCCAGCCAACCAGATTCACAGCAATCGGCACCGGATTCCATTTAGGTGTTTTTACAGGAAATCGTTGAGGAGATATTTGGCTAAATATTACTTATGCCGAAAATCGCCCTGGCGCTGTTGATGCTCTGCTTGTCCGCAACACCAATTACAGCACAAAGAAGAATCGAAATTTCCATCCCGGAAACCTATGAGCTCTCCAATATTATACTCGCCCTGACCAGCTATGGCAGGTCCGATGATTGGGAGGTACAGAAAAACACGGATTATTATACGGATGTTATCCGTTTTTTTGAGCCGGTCAAAGCACACCCTTTATTACAAAAGGTCAATTATTCAAGAACGCTCTGGGAAGACTATCTGAGCTTCCGCACAGACGCTGCTGCTTACAAATTTGACGACAGGGGGAAACTGGTGAGAACAACTGACTTTTATGCCAATAAAGGACACAATCCTTTCGATGTAAACCTTGCCCTGATCGATGACTTTGTGGAGCAATCAAAGTACCGCGAGTTTTATAATGCTCACCGTCCTCTTTATAATTCAATTGTTGCCAATTACTCCGGCTACTATATGCTGGACACTATGAGAATGTTCCTTGAAAATGAAAGCGGAATGGCAGCCACGACTACAGGAAAATACCAGGTCATCTTATCGCCGCTGGTAGGCAGAATGAATTGTCACCGAACTATCGACAGCATTACAACAGCTGATTTCCCGACCTTATCCACCGCTCTGGTCGATAATAATACTGCCGCAATCAGCAATCAGGCCCAGCGGGCTATCGAAATTCATACCCTTTTTACCGAAATGGATCATGGATATGTAAACCCCATCACGGATCATTTCAGCAAAGATGTTGCTCAAAAATTCAATCCGGCATACTGGGACAGGCAATCGGGCTACCAGGGACTGAACTCCTTCAATGAATATATGACCTGGGCCCTGTATGATATTTTTGTTGAAAAGTACTTTCCAGTTATTGCCGACAGTATCAGTACACAATGGCATTATCAAAATGCGCAAAGAGGCTTCTTTGCTTCCAGTCTTTTTGCTACGCAACTAAGGAAACTGTACCGTCATAAAAAATCAACGGAAAGCCTTAAAGATTTGTACCCCCGGTTGCTCGATTGGATAGGCAAACATCAGTCTAAGAATAAAGAACTTAAACTGCTGCTGCCTAAAGCCGATAGCTTATACCAGTTGCCAAACAACGGGGAGATTACACTCAGTTTCTCGACCGCGTTGAAAAGAAAGTTTGAGAAGATAAGCTGCATTATACTAAAATTAAATGACGGCAAAGCAACTAAAGAACGGAGCGTTGTAGAGATAACCCCGAAAGACATCATCAGATGGAACAGCGATCGCTCTTTTGTGCTAAAACTGAATATCCCACAAGATGAATTTGCTTTGATATTTAACTGGTGGGGTTGCCGGTACCCCCTTTTAAGCGACAGCGGCGTTATGCTGGCGAGCCAGACCTACATCATGCTAAAACGATGAAGCGCAGGCATAAAAAGTAAAAGACAACCGCATTAATGATTAATTTAGTTTACCGCATGAAAATAGTTATCCTGTTCTCCCTGTTGTTGATCTATACCGGAGCGCATTCACAGCCTGACTGGAAAAATTACTCCACCTCATTTAATGGTAGCAAAAATGCCACTTTAGGTGTAGCCATTCCCTATAATGGCCTATACGACAACACAGATGGAAATATTGCCGGCATAGCACACTGGAACCCTCAGTACAAAATCAACATCGACCCGGCGCTTAATGATTCAATTCCGCTAAACTTTATCTATGACACCGCAGGCATCTATTTTTTAGCTCCGGGTATTACTAAAGAAAATGCCCGCCAGTTTGACTATTGTGTTTTATTGAATAATAAAACGCCCATCACTCCCTGGACTGTTATCAATCAGTTTACACAGACAGGTATTGGAGAGATGGATGCCGGAAGCGGGATGACGGGAAGCTACAGTATCAAACAGGGCGAATACCTGGTCGCTCACCTGCGGGCCAGGACCGGCAAACTGATCTCCTCCTGGATTGTGTATTTTAAAGAAAGGCAGCCGGCAATCGCCTCTTTATATACGTCTAACAACCCGCTGGAGTTTTCGCAGCTGATAAACAACAAAGATCTTTTTGGAAGCAGGCCCTCTGAGATCGGCTGGCACCGCCAGTACAATACTATTTCTCAAGGCGCCGGCCACATCCTACAATTACCTTATAATGAAAACTCTCTGTTGCTGAATATCGATGCTAAAATTTATAAACGGGAGGTGCTTGAATACACCCTTTTGCGCGACGGAAAAACAATAAGAGACTGGGCGTCGGGCGACTATGACAATAATTATATCCTCTTAAAAAAACTTGACCCCGGAGATTATACGGTTCACATCCGGTTTAAGCAGCAGCGGAATAATATCACCGAACTGCGATTTTTCATCGCTACGGTCTGGTATAAAACAGCAGCCTTCCGGATCATCCTGCTTACTTTGCTGGTTTTAGCGCTGATATTCCTGCTGTTTATTTTAAAATACCGCAAACAGAAAAAAGCGCTGCAGCATCTCCGCAAAAAAGCTGAGCAGTCTGCTGAAGAGGTAAAAAACATACACGCCCTTTTAAACCCCCATTTTACTTTTAACGCTCTTAGCTCTATACAGAGCCTGGTAAATAAAGGCGACCTGGCCGCTGCCAATAAATATTTATCCTCCTTTGGCGAGCTGTTGCGCGAAACGCTAAAAGAGAGTAAAGTTCAACACCTCTCCCTTCATAAGGAATTAGAAAACCTGGGCATTTATATAGAGCTCGAGCAATTGAGAAACCCTTTTACGTATAATCTACAGATAGCCGAAAACATAGACCAGTACTCAACAACGATTCCGCCCTTCCTGCTGCAGCCATTTGCAGAAAATGCTATAAAGCATGGATTAGCCGCAATGAATGGACAGGGAGAGCTGAACCTTATTGTTGAAAAGAATGGAGATTCCCTGCTGATCACGCTAAGCGACAATGGTAGTGGGTTTGATACGGCCCATTTTAAAGAGGGATATGGACTTAGTCTTTCAAAAAAACGGATCGACCTGTTAAATGACGAGTATGGGGAGGAACTGATTAAATTGCAGATAGAAAGCAAGAGTAACGGCACGTCCGTTTTACTGCTTTTCAAAAACTGGCTATAGATGTTAACAGCTATTATAGTAGACGACGAGATCAGCAATATTGAGAACCTCACCATTTTGCTCAAAAAGTATTGCCCGGCCATATCCGTGGCAGGTACTGCCAGCAATGCGGAGCAGGCACTGTTGCTCATCAGGGAAATAAAACCGGCTTTACTGTTTTTAGACATCCAGATGCCGGGCAAAAACGGCTTTGATCTGCTCAAAGAAATTTCAACGCCCGATTTTGAAGTGATCTTTGTGACTGCGTACGACCAGTATGCCATCCAGGCTATAAAATTTTCCGCCATTGACTATTTGCTAAAACCTGTAAACATCAATGAACTGGTAAATGCTGTTGACAGGGCGGTCGTTGCTGCCCAGAAGAAAAAACATAATGAACGGCTGGAAAATCTGATCCACTCCATCAGCAATAAAAATCAGTTACGGATTGCCATCGTTTCCAATAAAGAAACGATCTTCCTGAGTCCTGAAACAATTCTTTTCTGTAAATCTGACAATAACTACACCACCTTCTATTTAAAAGGCGGGCAAAAGTACATTTCATCTAAACCTATTTTCGAATACGAAGAACTGTTAAGTAACCATGGCTTTACCAGGTGCCATCAATCGTATCTCGTAAACAGCCTGTTTATAAAAAGCTGGATAAAAGTGGATGGCGACCGGTTACTGATGGAAGACGATCACGAAATACCCGTTGCCCGAAACAGAAAAGAAAAGGTAAAGGAGGCTATTGGTATTAAGTAACCTATTGCGGAGATGCGGCGAAAGGTTTTATTTTTCCAATTGCTGCCGGATATAATCTATCCATTTTGCAGGGTCTGTTTTGCTGAGGAGCACATCTGGTTTAAACCCTGTTTTGTCGATAGGGCTGCTGTCTGTCCAGCTTGATTTTACGATAGGGATGGCCAACCGGAATGCCGGAAAAGGCAGTGTGGTGGGTGAAGCGCCTTCATAATCCATCATCCCAAAGGTGTTTGACCCGTAGGTGACTGTTTTGGCACTTTTCTTAGAAAGAAAAAAGAAATACTCTGTAGAGCTTCCGCATAAGTTATCTACCACCAGCGCTATCTTTTTAGGATTTACTGTTATAGAATCGAGCGGAAACACAACGCCTGGTGCCGGATAAAATGCCGCGGTAGTAGTGGGCAATTCGGCATACGCTTTTTTGTAGCTATTAAGTATGGAATCGGGAAAATATTTCTGGTAATCGGGAGGTATCGGATTTGTTACATACGGTTCTACATCTGCCAGTTTCAATTTTACATTTTCCGGCGATACTCTGACGTATCCGTTTTCCTGCATTACCGGGTTTGTCATAAAATATCCGAGAAATGAGATCCAGCCCGTGCTGCCGCCGCCATTACCCGTCAGATCCACGATCAGGTTTTCGGTACTGCGGATGATAAAATCGTTGCGGGTTATCAGGGCAGCGATCCGGTCATCATTGTTAGTAAAACTGGGGATCTTTAAAACCGCGGTTTTCTGAGATAACTTATAGAAATCGAGACCGTGGTTGCCGTTGCGCCATGTTTGCTGCTCCCTGAGTTCAGCAGCACTCATTGAAACCGGATATATTCTCCCAAACAACTCATCACTCCAGCCCTGTAAGAGATTGCCTTTTATCTTAATGGGGTAGTCGGTTGACGATAAACCGTTATGATACTTTACTGTGAGGCCTCTTTTGCCTGCTGCGATAGTCATATATACGAGTCCTGGCTGTATTTTCGGATTCTTTGACTCCAGAACAATAGCCTTGTATTCTTTATCCGGATACAAGAGTACAGCAACCTTTAAACTGCTATCCTGGTTGATCCAGATGCCTTCTGGCGGCGTGCCTCCTTTCTTCCTAAGTCTGTCTTTTGTCTCCTGCACTGACAAATTGATATATTCAGCATTTATGTCCTGTTCGTTGTAATACGACAACTGAAAATGACTGTCGTAAAAAAATTTAACATACTCACGCAATACAGGGAAGCAGGTGACAGGCGTGTTGCTGACAACGGCTTTTTCTTTTAAGCGGGTTTTCAGTTGTTGGTAGGCCGCTTTTGTATCTGCGTTTACTTTGGCCGGAAAGCCCGCATAATTTAGTTCTGTCTTTGCGATCAGCGTATCTAAATTTTCGGAACAGTTGCAGGCGGGAGCCTGTGCATTTCCCTCAACAATCGCAGCAGCAAAAATGGATGCCAACAGCCATGTGCGATGAATAGCCATTTCAGATTTTTTGCGGCTAATTTATTAAAAAATCAGTCTTTTTAAATCCGGAAGGAGTTTTAATTCAGGTGCAACAGGCTGTTGCCGGAATTCTGCAGCAGCACATACGGCATCCCTGCCTGGTTTGTATCAACCTTTACTCCATGTCGTAGGTTGTGCAGATGGCATTAACCTGTCACCATAAACAATCCGTCAGGCTTTTACGTGTCCAGGTGTTATAGATGATTGATTGCTGAGGCTGTCCATTATCGCAAAATCATTCTGTCAGTCCATCGATCCGTCAGGGCGCCGATATCCATCAGAGGAATGCGCTACACCCAAACGGTACTGCTATCAGACGTATTTGCTTTGTGATCCTTATATACGACTTCCTGGAAAAGTACCGGTATCAACTTTCTTTTATTAAGAAAATCGCAAGGAATAACAGGCAGAGCAGAAATATTGTACCTGCTATTATCATTATCGTATTACCATGTTTTCTATCACGCTCTCTATACGAAAAAACGAGTTGTCCGTTTGGCAAAATCTTCTTGCTATAAAACAAATGTCTCCCGATAAGAAAGCCCACAATCACACCAAACGGAATAAAGCAATACCCAAAAAACAGCAGCCACCCACCTGCTTTTTCCGGCTGAGCCAGGTCTTTGATCCTCTCTTCTTTTAACTTAGCCAACCGGTCTTCTTCTATTTCATGGCCCCTTTCTTTCAAAAGCTTTAGTGCCAGCTGATAGTCAAAATGTCCCCATTCATCTGGCCTGGCAATAACATCGTTTAATTCCTCATCCGAAAAGGATAACAGATAATAATCGGGATCAATATTGTTAAGCTGTGCTTTGTAATAATCCTCCAGTACCTGATTAGCTTTTTTAAAATCCTGCGGTTTTAACTTAATATGAATTCTCTGCTCAATGGAGGTATCAACAAAGCCTGCATCCAAGAGAGCTTTGCTTTTTTCAACGACAAACTCAATATTGTTTTCCTTTAATTTTTCAGCCACAAAGACAGTGAGTTCTTCATCGTTAAAATTCATAAATGCTTCAAATTGATTCTCCATTATCCAGCCGATATAAAATTAATTATTACGCAACGTTATTCTGTCTCAATATAATAAAATATACATAATTATCTCAAAGACAACAGTAACCCCTGACTATACCCAGTCAGTGATAAGGGAATAAAATCAGACTGATTTTATGTTCACATAAATAGGCTTAAAGATTCGCCGCGAAAAGATAGTTGGCGGATCACCAACATCTGAATAAACCATCTATTTTCAAAAAAAATTTGAAGTTCCCTGGGACTTCAAATTGCTGATTTTTTTAACTTCAGAAATCAGCCGCCATCAGCATTAACATCACTAAGGCTTTGCTATTTCTGTATGCTTTGCCTGATGCAGATGCCCAACAATAGTTATGCATTTTGAATTGAGCAATGACCAGGCAAACATACAAGGAGTCTGGTTGGCGCAATCAGAAAGCCAAAACGGCATTAAAAAAGATGTGGCCTACATTTATGAATTCAAAGGAGATACAGTCACCTTCACAGACGAGACCGGAAAGGAGATGAAGTACTCGTTTAAGTTAGACACTAGTGGCAGTCTCAAATTGATTACCATTCAGCCAGCAGACACACTTACTGATTCGACACCTGTCAGCGTAGCTTATGAGCTGCACGGAGATTTGCTGAAGATTGTAGTCGCTCCGCCTGGCTTACGCCCCACAGAAATATCAGACAAAAACAATCAGGAGTTAATTATCTGCAAGCGAAAGGGGTCATGAAAACGGCTAATCCTAATGCCTGCGAAAAGGGGATAGCTATTCATACCTTAGATTATTGAACCGGTTTTATTTCGTTTAGCATAGTAAACAACGGCTATGGCCTGGCCATGCGGCGGAGTTGTGTTCTGCCAAACCGTGGTTCCTGCTTAAAGATATAAAAGTTCCTTGTTTATTTTATTGCTGGCCGTATTCGTATGCCAAAACAAAACTGAGTCGTGGACAAAAAATTGAGTATATATTCATCAAGCCACCACATCGCCAACCAAATGTTAGCGGCTATTTCTGTCCTCTGAGTATTGTTGTATAAAATCAATTTGATCTTTTAGTTGTCCATTTGAGATTTTGCCGGCTAGTTCTAATAATGATTTAGCTCGGTGATCATACGGAATCTGCTGTGTCCAAAGCAATTGGTCTAAAACGCCAAGACCCAATTGGATAACAGTTTTGTCTTTTAGAAAAACTTCCACCCAGTCTAATGAAATCGGATTTGCAAGATGCTTGATTAACCATACTGCTTGACCCACCCTTTCTCCACTAGAATTTTTGTAAATATAATAAGCATAATTTGCCGCTTTCGCTGAATGTAAATAACAAAGACAATTCATTGCAAGTTCTCCACCAGGTTTTAAATCAATGATATGTTCAACGGTGTTTTTAATCCATTCGTCCCCAAGTATTTCCTCAAGCGCTTGTTGCGAGAGACTCTCTCTACCACTTTCCGAACCATCCTCATGCAATGAACCAATTAATCTTGCTAGTTGTTCCCAGTCTGTTATCATGTCTATAAAAGGTTGTTAACTGTCATACTTAATTGTGCTGAAAGTACCAGTTTGAATAGCCATTAACAATCGTGGCTTGTCGCAGGGTTGATGTCGTGCCAGTGGGTTACACTTATATATTTCATAGCCGCTTAAAGTCAGCATGGTATTTAGTACAACGTTCTAATTTAACTAAAACACATTGTTATACAAAATATATTACTATTGGGACTAGCTAAACAGAACGCTGGTTAATAGATCGAATTATGACAATTCGAACAAGATTAGTTCATACTTATTGACGGTTAAAAGATGGTATACCTACTTCATCTTACAAAACCACTTCCCTTTTATTAATGAATTTTGGATGTAATACTAATATCCTATCTGCAAAAATCTCAGTTACTTACCGAATATCCCTTCCGCAGATTGCCATTTATTCACACCGCAACAGCGAAGGCAACCTACAAACCGATTTCGATAAAGACTGGAATGAACTGGTCGCAAACGGCAGGAATATTTCATCGCCGGAGAAAACTGAAACTCAATCGGTAGGAGGCTGGTCGGTAATGAACGGTAGCGGTGTGTGGCAATACAATGGCAGTACGGTCACAAGTGTGCTTACAGTGTATAGCAATAATAAAATTTGCGTGGCAATATTGTGCAACTCAACTGCAACGTCTTTGTTGAACGAATATCAAACGCTCAAAAGCACTATTGATATAGATGCTGGTGATATCAACACAGACAATATACAACCATCTACGGGCAATAATGGGCCAACTGCAAATAGTTCAACTGTGGTTGGACTTTGGGTAATTAATCAGCCTGAAACAAATGGCTTTATAAATGGACATCGTATGTACACCGGCGGATACCTGCGCAAAGAATATCAACTACAACAAGACGGCACCTATATTTTCCGCGTAAAAAACTGGTCGGTTAATAATGAGGCAATATATTTTATTTACGAATCCGGCATCTGGAAGGTCAATGGAAACCAGCTAACGCTAACTCCCGAAAAAGGCAAAGCCGGATGGTGGAATAAAGACAAACCGGGTAATCATGTAAATAAATGGGGAGCTTTTAAAAAATCTGCCGGGTACAAACTCCAGGCAGCAACGTATAGCTATGAGATAAAAGAAGACGCCAATTATGGCAATTCTATTGTGTTAAATACCAGCAAGCCGACAGAACGGGATGGCGGCCAGTTTAATAGTGGTCCGTACCGGTTTGTTTATACTTCGGCAAAGGATGCGTATATCAATTACCCGCCCGGGTTTAAAACCAGTTTTTGAGAAAATATCTTTAAAAACAAGTACGGCAAAAAAGATGATGCCGGGTAAACACCTGCATAGCCGGGCTCACCAGATTTTCGGGTGCCTTATCGGGTTTTTTCGATACTGAACTCAATAATCCGGTATGCCAGGCAGAGTCCGTAACAGTGATAACCGCTTTGGTCTGCAGGTATTATCATAACCACTTTTTCACTCTGTTGCAAAGCTGACACCTGCCCCCATAAAACCATTTATTGACATAAGCTTGCGCGCATCGGCTATTGAAGCCATGCTGATCCGTGCAAGTATAAGCGGCTACTTTTATGATGGTGGTCACCTCTTCGGGCCGGGTCATTTCCGGGTCCAGGAGATTTTGGCAACGGCAATTTTGGTTTTGCCAAAGGCACGATCGTCTCTGCCAACTATATACATATCACGCCCCATCACCGATGCCATGCGTGGCATGGAGGTAGGTGTGTCTGAATTGGAGAAAAACATCCTTCGCTCCACTTTGCCATCAGCCAGGCTGAAGTCGGCAATAAAGCAGTGTGACTTACCAAAATTCGTCGCCATTTTGACTTTTGAGCCGGGTTGAGTCACTGTGGCGTTTTTGGGGTTGTCATTAAACAGGAGCTGTACAGACGTTTCCGTTTGCATGGCACCAAAACCGGAATAAAAAGGCCGGTTTACGGCATCGAAGTAACCCGCATATACAAAGCCCGAGTACATACGTTCCGCAATCATTTCGCGCTGTGCTTTGGGTAGTACACGCATCCAGCCAATGTTGCCACCGGCATCTACCTTAAACAGCAGCAAATCGCCATATTCATACACTGTATAGTAAGTCGTGGTGGTTTGCATCGGTGATGTGCCCGTGCCGCCGCGGGTGGTTTGCCTGATGTAAGAATACGCATGCACCTTTTCGGCCACCATTACCAGGCCATTGTCTGGGGTGTAAAAAATCCGCTGAAACCGCATATATCTCGAAAAGGCCTCTCCCTCATTTTTCATTTTCTCCAGGCTCTCCCGCTCCTTTCGCTCTGCTTTGGTTTCATTCTCATCCGGATCATCATCGGCCGCATCGTCTTCGCTGCCCAGCATAGAATAGTCAATGTTTTTTTCGCTGGTGCTGATTACGTCACCGGTCACCGGGTTGATGCGCTGGACCAGCATACCATCTGTAGTGCGGCCTTTTTTTGTATTACTATAAAAGGCGGCCAGTACCAGATCGTTATTTTTTTCCTGTATCAACCGTGTACTGTTAAGCCAGCGGCCGTTGATATTGGTATTGATCTCTTTTTGCTGCTTTCCTTTCTCGTCGTACAGGCGGATATTGTAATTGGCAAACTCCAGGAATTTTTCCTTTTTCTTTTTACCCTCCTCGTATTCGTATACCCGTCCAACCAAAATTATTTTCCTGCTGTTCGTGAAAAGCACATCCTGCAGCTGGAAGGTTTTGGGATCAAACTCATTGCTTATTTTAACCGGCCTTCCTATAGGTTTGAGGGTTTTATCAAACTCACTTATCGTATACTCATTCTTTTCGCGGCCTCTTACCGTACTGATAAGAATCACATTCATACTGTCGGCGCTGAGGTCTATCTTAAAATCGATCTCGTCTTTTTTACCATCCTTGAAAAAGCTGGTCAGCAGGTTCCAGCTTCCGGCCATCTCACCGGAGTTTTTGTCCAACTCCGCTGCATACAGGTCCATTCTTCCTTCTTTTTTCTCGTAGTCGGTGGCAAAGACATACAGGCGATCCTGTACCACAAAAAACTGCTCAAACTCTTTCCCCTTTAGTTCCTTATTGAAATCGTTGCGATACAACTCCATCAGGTTCTTATCTAGTTTGACCAATGTAGCCGAGGAGCGTACAGTGCCGCCGATAACGAAATAGCTTTTTACCGCCAGGTGCCCTTCCTGCAGGTATACCCCGCTTTTATCTGCATAAATTACTTCCAGATCGGTGCTGCCTTTTCTGAGCTTAAATTCATCGCCCCAGGTAAGCTTTGGCTTTTGCGCAAATGCAATCAGACTAAACAGGATGGCAACAGCCAGCATTTTACATTTCATACAACTGGTAAGATTTAATTGGCAGGTAAAATAGGAAAAATTATGGGGGAAACATAACCCGATTACTTTCACGGCCTTCGGTAAGCAGGTTGTTGGCCTGAACAACCTGCGGCAACTGTACACTATTCTGCAGTTCGGACTATTTTTTAAACCCGGAGTTAGATGATCCTATTAAAATCAATGCTATTCCTTTCAAATCGAAATGAGAAATATTATTGGGTTACTTTCAACAGCAAAAAAGCAATACGGGTAAACAAGCCCATTCCGCGATCAGGTTTCATTTTTTTCAGGTCGGTCGAAGCTGCTATGCAGTAGCAGGTATTATAAATTAGCGACTAATGAAGTTGTAACTGATAAAATAGCAAATGCCTCATTCGCTAAATATTTTCACATTAAGCCTTCAAAAGGCATTTTCCGATTTGATTGGCAAGAAGAACTGTTTCAAAGCCTGCTGCAGCTGACTTTGAAAGGGAAGTTGTAAACAAGTACCCAGGCACCCAAAATGGCGGCTTTTGACACATGTTGGCGAAATATAAGTCAAAAATGGCTATTTTTGACTTATATTCTGCTTCATATAACCCAAAAAAACATGCCTTTACAGCCATTACCCATAGAGCAGGAGCTGGAAACCAGGGCCGTTTTAAAAAAACTTGCCCAGGCTCACCGGGCATTGGCAGAGTTAAAGGGCAGCATTACCAGCATACCGAACCAGTCAATTTTACTGGAAACACTTACTCTTCGGGAAGCCCGGGAAAGTTCCGCCATTGAAAATATCATCAGTACGTTTGATGAAGTATACCGGAGCAATTTGTTCAGCAACATTTTTGCCAGCCCCGCAGCCAAAGAAGTACACCAGTATGCCGCAGCATTAAAAAAAGGTTTTGAACTGGTGAAGCAACACCAGTTGCTTACCAACAATCATATTCTTCAAATACAGGAAGTGGTGGAGCAAAACCAGGCGGGTTTTCGTAAACTGCCCGGCACCAAATTACTGAATGATAAAACCGGAGAAGTGATATATACCCCGCCACAGGAGTATGATACTGTTGTAAGCCTGATGAATAATTTGGAAGCTTTTATTAACGATGATGAAATGATGGATGTGGACCCATTAGTAAAAATGGCTATCATCCACCACCAGTTTGAAAGTATTCACCCCTTTTATGATGGCAACGGTCGCACCGGCCGCATTATTAATATTTTATACCTCGTGCAAAAAGGACTGCTACACCTGCCCGTTTTGTATTTGAGCCGTTATATCATTCAGCATAAAAATGATTATTACCGCTTGTTGCAAACAGTAAGGGATAATCAGCTATGGGAAGAATGGATTTTGTTTATGCTGGATGGTATAGAAAAAACAGCTACAGAAACAGTTTTGCTCATTGCCGCCATCAAAAGCCTGATGCAGCAGTATAAGCTGCAAATACGCAGTAATTATCCAAAACTATACAGCCAGGATTTGCTCAATAATTTGTTTAAATATCCTTATACCAAAATAGAGTTTTTGCAGGCGGATTTACGCATCAGCAGAAGTACCGCAATTCGCTATTTGGATACATTGGTAAAAGCCGGTATTCTAACCAAGCATAAAATTGGCAGAGATAATTTTTATTTGAACAAAGAGTTATTGGGGTTACTGACAATAGCAAACAACTGAAACAAAGGAAATACGGGGGAATTCATGTAAAAAACACCTTACACCAGAAAACTATAGAAAGCCTGAGATTACCATACGGGCAACAAGTATAGCCTAACACGTTGCGTTCATGTGTTGGTCTGAAAGGTTTTAAGTGGTATGCTGGAATCTGAGCACAAATCTGATAACAGGCCATTGACTGTTAAAAAACAACTACCAGAATAAAACAAAAAACAGCTACCCCCTTTGTCAAAAACTCGAAGATAAAATTGTTGAATTACAATTAAAAAAGGCGGAACTTCAAAAGGAGGTTGGCTCTTAAATACAACAACGAAAAATAAAACACCCGGCATCCTAAAACAAAAAAACACTCAAAAAACAAGAAAGATAATCTGATTGTTAAGATTAATTAGAATAACGATAAACGCAATCCCCCGCCGCATTTATTTTTGGGAAGTTAAGAAAAACTCATCCCCAGGCAGGCATTTGTCGAACTCCAAAAAATAAATGATCATGATTTAAAAAAGTGCGAATTGTTTTTTTTCGGAAAATGAAGGCAAATTATTTCGTTTAATATAAAAAAGAGCCCCCTCAAGAGTTAAAACTCAAATCTGTTCGTAAAGGATTTAACGAGAAAGAACAACTCTCCAGGTGAAGTAGTTGCAAAAAATATAGGATTTTCGGCATCTCCGGTTCGCCGTACAATGTTGGCTATTAGCTCTCCCGCCGCTGTATTTACATAGAAAAGAGAGTTTCTGTATGCCTAGCGCGCACCACCCCTTAGAGTGTCCTGTTGCTTCGGTAAATCAGGCCGGAGATCAGGGTTTCCTGAGCGGATGGTATCTTCTACACCGGAATTATCCCGATCGGGATATAAGATGTCTGGCGATTGTGGTTTTTCTCTTTTAATAAAGAGCCATAGGATACTGCATGCCAAAACCACGAGCAAAGCAATAACTGTATATTTTTTTCTTTTGGGCGGCCCGGTCTTCTTTTTATGCTCTTCAGGCGCTTCATCGCTTGGAGCGGCATAGGTAATGTCTGCATGAAGTATATACCCCTTTTTAGGAACCGTTTCTATCAGCGTTCGATCGGTATCATTTAAAAGCTTACGCAAAAAGGAAATTGCCTGTGTAAGCGCCTCGTCTCCGCCGCCGTAATCATTCCAGACTTCTTTAATCAGCCTGTCGCGGCTCACCACTTCATTGGGATGACCGGCCAGTAATGCCAGTACTCTTATCAGCCGTTGCTCAACCTTGCCGCCAGTGCTGGTTTGTTTATCAGAAATGGTATCCCTTGTTGTGTCTACAATATACCGGTTTGCGATGATGAATACTCTCTGCATGTGATGACCTGTTTCGTATAAAAGTAAATAAATATCAGTTTTTCAACTGTTTACAAGAATAAATAAAGCTTTTCCAAACCTTTTCCCAGGCGATACTCAACCTGCTTTGCCGCCGGATGCCGATAGTTTTGGGCAAAATAATTAATATGAAAAAAGAAATGCTGTTTATTCCCCTCCTGGCATTTTTGGCAGTGATGCCGGCATGCACCAGGGCACAAAACCCTGTCAGTAAACCAGGGACCGACCATGCTGAACCTGCACTAAACGGGCAGAAAAATACACCGCCCAAAAATCACTTCAATACGGCCACTACAAAAATCGCCGGTAAGGAGTGCAGCCTTACACTTATCGGCGATATGCTGCCGGATTTTTCAGTGGATGGCAGGAAGGTGTCAACGTCCGATTTTGATGATTATGCCAGCGAAATAGACAGCCTGTCGCATATAATATGGGAAAGGCAAAGAAAGGAGGCCCAACGCCGGGAAGCTGCCATAGCCAAAATCAAACAGCAGATTTTAGGCGAACTGGTATCTGCAAAACATATTACGACCCAATCGCAGGTGCATTCCTTTTACCTCAGCAGCGAGGCATTTTTCATCAATAACAAACAGCAAAGCCCCGAAGTGTTTGCTTACTTCAAAAAAAAATATCTGAAAAGTGAGGATAAGGCTTTCTATTACGAAAACAGGTAAAATAAAATCTTATAAATACAAAGACATGAAAAAATATGTTGTTTCTGCTTTCCTATTGAGTACGCTGATCAGTAGCGGGCAGTCCGGAAAAGTTTTTACCCGAGATATCCAGACAAAGATCAACCAGGTAGAAAACAACCTTATCGCCTGGGTAAAACTCGACAGCTCTAAGAACTGGAATATATATGACCGTATGAGGGATTTACATATCAACGGCGTGAGCATTGCTGTGATTAATGATTACAAAATCGAGTGGGTCAAATCTTATGGCTGGGCCGATACTGCTCAAAAAGTGCCGGTAACCAACAATACTTTATTCCAGATTGCGTCTATTGGTAAAACGTTGAATGCATTCGGACAAATGATACTTGTACAAAATGGTAAAATAAATCCTGATCTTGATATTAATCAGTACCTCACCCGGTGGAAGTTTCCGTACGATTCTTTATCGAAAGGCAAGAAGATCACCCTTGCCAACCTGCTAAGTCATACGGCCGGCTTATCTGTACACGGGTTTGACGGTTATGCCTGGAACCATCGTTTACCCACCCTTATTCAAACAATAAATGGCGAACCGCCTGCCAATAATCCGCCTGTACGTTCTTTGTTTGAGCCGGGCATTAAATCGGAATACTCCGGCGGGGGAATTATGATTTCGCAAGCAATGCTGGAAGATGTAACCGGGATGGATTACGGCGAATACATGAAAAAAAATGTTTTTCTGCCGCTTGGCATGAAACACACTTCTTTTTCGACCGATCCGATTTACAAAAATTTTGCAACCGGCTACCGGTTCGACGGGTTAGATATGGGAGGAAAATATATGAAGTTTTCCGAACAGGCCTGCGGAGGTGCTGCATGGTCAACCGCCAGTGATCTTGCAAAATTCGTTATAGAAGTGCAGCTGTCTTTAAAAGGAAAATCCAATAAAGTATTAAAAAAAGAAACGGTTGAGAAAATGCTTTCTCCCTATTTAAAAGAGACCAATGTTGCACTTGGCTGTTTCATAGACAACAAAAGAGGTGAACTGTATTTTCAGCACAGTGGATTGAATCCGGGTTACAGCAGTCAGTACTACGGCTCTCTTGAAGGAGGAAAAGGTGTAGTAGTGCTCGCAAATGGCGATATGACGGATTTTAAGGATGAGGTTGTAAATGCAGTTGCCACCGTGTACGGGTGGAAAAATTTTTACGATTATGCCCCAAAGAAAATTGTTTCACTACCACCCGATTCTTTAAAGAAATATGTGGGTATTTATAAGTTTGAGCATTCCGAAACCGGACCTACTATCAGCTACGAAAACGGTCAGCTCTATCTACAGAATCCGAATTCAACCAGCAAATGGCAGATTTATTTTACCAGTAGCCAGGATTGTTTTATGCTGGAAGCCAGGTGGTGCAATCAACGATTTTTTATGGCCGAAAATAAGGTGGGCGGTTTTACAATTACTACCGGTACTTACACCGACAGGGCGCTGAAAGTTTCGGACTGAGCAGATGCCTGGAAGATTCAAACCAAAAGAACCCGGGACGCCGGCTTGACCTCAGTTGTCCCGGGTTTTGAGGTGCGGAAAATTTTGCGCATTATAGACTTTTACCTGTAAAGACATTTTACCATCTCCCCCATAGATACTGAAAGAAGTACCCCATGGAACTTTCCCGGGTCGTTCAAAAAACTAATGACCAGTGATTAAAAAAGGACAATTTTGATATTGTCAAAAAATGCAGATAAAAAATATTTAAACTAAGTAACTAGTAATAGTCCTACGCATTGCTTGTCTGAATCAAAGGTTGAAGGAATTGAATGTATTAACAATCAACCCGGAGTTGATTGGTTATACAAAATTCCATCAATACGGGTTACGAAGTCACATGCACCGCACCTAACGATCGGCTTTCCGACTTTTAATCAATCATATATTACAAGACTATACGCTTCAACCGGTTTTGAATGACATATTGGATTATGTCTGTTTCGAGGGAAATGTGAAGCGCAACAAGATTGCCTGGTTCTATATGGGATATCCCTCCATCATCATCCAAACCAAGGCGACCTGATTGCCGAAATTATGGGCAAGCCCGACAACAAAAACTGATAAAGAGTACAGGAAGAAATTGGTCTGATACCTTTGGCTCTGCCTATAACTCCTCCGGTGCAAAAGCGAAAATTCAGGCAGATATCCTTATTTTCCCGATTTATTTTTTTATTATTGACGCTCATTACATGACTGGCACTGATTAGTGAATGAATTCCTACGCGGCATACTCTGATGAACAGTTGACCGCCCTTCTCAGGGACGGGCACCCGGAAGCCTTTGCCGAAATCTATAACCGCTATAAGGGTATACTTTTTGTGCACGCATTTAAAAGGCTGCATGATCGTTTTCAGGCCGAAGATGTGCTCCATGACCTTTTTGCAACTCTCTGGGCAACCAGGTCAGCACTTCATATTCATTCGGGAAATCTCTCGGGCTATCTCTACACAGCTGTCCGGAATAGGGTATTAAACATTTATGCCAGATCATCCACCGCAGATTCCTACCTGACCTCGATTGCGGGGGCCATGGAAAAAGAGGTTGCAAGTACAGAC
>JAGODE010000201.1 GCA_017998385.1 Chitinophagaceae bacterium
GATAGGCGGCCAGGCCGGTATCGTAGGCCATATTCAGCTGGGCGATGGCGCCAAGGTAAATGAACAGAGCGGCGTCAGCAAATCTATTGAGCCAGGCAAAGCGGTAACCGGCTCACCAGCGTTTGATTATACCGCTGCCCTGCGAAGCCAGGCAGTTACCCGCAAACTTCCCGACCTCGAAAAACGTATCAAAGAACTGGAAGCACTGGTCAAACAATTGCTGGCAGAAAAAGCCGGCGTAAGCTGATTCTATTTCTCATTCAAAGGATGGTGCGACGGTACGCATCCGTCAAACTGCTTTTTATTCGCTATTTTGCCTCCATGAAAAAATGGATACTCCTCGCTTCTTTTTTGTGCAGCATGCTGGCTGGCATGGCACAAAAGAAATCCGCTTATGTCCTTTACAATGCAAAAGGCAAAAAAATATCCTACAAAAAAATGATGCGCACGCTGAAAAGCCGGGACATTGTGCTTTTTGGAGAGTTTCATAACAACCCCATCAGCCACTGGCTGCAACTGGAAGTAACGAAAGACCTGGGTGAAGCCCGCCAGCTGGCGCTGGGATTTGAAATGTTTGAACAGGACAACCAGTCGGCCCTGGACGCCTATCTGCAGGGAAAAATAAGTGCCAAAGGTCTTGACAGCTCGGCCAGACTCTGGCGCAATTATACAACCGATTATGCCCCACTGGTCAATTATGCCAAAGAAAAAAAACTGCCCGTAGCTGCCAGCAATGTACCCCGCCGCTACGCATCATTGGTTTTTTCAGGCGGACTGGAAGCGCTCGACACGCTGCCCCCACTGGCCAAAAGCTGGATGGCTCCATTGCCTATTGCCTACGACCCGGAGTTGCCCGGTTATAAAAAAATGAAAGAGATGATGCCCGGCCACGGAGGCGATAACCTGCCCAAAGCCCAGGCTATCAAAGATGCCACAATGGCCCATTTTATTCTGCAATACCATAAACCCGGTTCATTGCTGATCCATTTCAACGGGTCATACCACTCAGATAATTATGAGGGCATCCTATGGTATCTGCGCAAGCAGGCCCCTGCTTTGAAGTATGCCACCATCAGCACCGTTTCACAGAAAAACATTCAGCAACTCCTGAAAGAAAACAAGCAAAAAGCAGATTTCATCATCTGTGTGGATGAAGACATGACGACCACTTACTAACCCTTTACAGATAGCTCAGCCACCAGTCTTTCCGCTGCTGTTTTATACGTCCAAACCAGCGGCAGGGAAAATACAGCAATAAAACCACGCTGATCCATACCGCATATACCACCCAGAGACTAAAACCGAAATTCACCGGCCTGAAAAGAAACGGAGAATTCATGTCAACTATTTCGGCTGTAGTTCTGCCCGAAGCAAAAAAGAAGACGACACAGAGTATATGAACCAGGAAGAAATGCAGCACATAATAAAAGAAAGGCACTTTCCCGTATACCATTAAAAACCGGCTTATGGCAGTACCTGATCGTTCCAGTACCCGCAGCAACAAAATGGCTGTCCCGATAGTAAGACAGGTATACTGAAGAGAAACGGGATACTTGGTCACATTCACAAACGAAAGCAGGCTGTACAATGGCCGGTCCTGCACAGACCATGGAGCAGGATCGCCATAGTGATTGATGAGCCGGAGCACAACAAACAGGGCCAGCACACCCAATCCCCATTGCAGTAGTTTTTTGCGACGGTACGTTGTATCGGTATCCGGTTTATATAAAACACCAAAACAATACCCGAGCAGCATAATTCCCGTCCAGGGCAATACAGCATAGGCTACCAGTATGCCACGCCCGGGTGCATAAGGAATAAATGCTCCCGGCGAAGTAAATAAAATTCGCATGGTTGCAGATGCACCTGCACCGCTGAAGTAATCAAACAGGTTGTGCCCCGCAACCAGCAATATCCCCACCCACAGTATCACTGTATAGGATGTTCTCAGCAACAGGCCCAGTATTACCATACTCCATCCAATAGCCCAGATTACCTGAAAGATGAGAATGTTATACAACGGATTAAATGTAATGGCCAGGGTAATTACGACCAGTTCAACAACTATCAGCCAGAAACCTCGCTTAATGAGAAAACGGCTCAGTTCTTCTTTGGTCTTGCGTATTCCACTGATATAAGCAGAAACTCCGGAAAGAAAAACAAAGATGGGTGCGCAGAAATGAGTGATCCAACGGGTAAAAAAAAGCTGCGGCGTGGTGGTTGAAAGATTCAGCGGATCGGCAGTCATGGCTGATTCATGAAAAAAATCGCGCACATGATCCAGTGCCATAATGATCATAATCGCTCCGCGAAGTATGTCGATGGAGTGGATACGTGCCGGCCGGGCAGCGCTCAGGTTTTGCATGCAGTTGGTTTGAGGGAAGATAATGCAGAACGCCTGGTCACAGAAGGCAATTACCGACAAAAGGCAAAAACCGGTGGCCCGTGGCAGTTTTCAGGCCGATGAGCAGCAAAAGATTGTTTCAGACACAATAATGAGGACATAAGGCATTTCAGCTTCAACCTTTTACCCTATACCCTTTCACCTTATCTTTGCGCATTCAACAATTGGATTAAAGCATCATGAACAACCAGTTTAACCCTGACAAACAGCATACGCTCAAATCGGCCATCAGCATTTCCGGCACCGGCCTGCACACGGGCATTATGGCCGATCTGACCATGAAACCTGCCAGTCCGGGTTTTGGCCTGCAGTTTCAGCGTATTGACCTGCCCAATCAGCCCATTATCAAGGCCGATTGCGACCTGGTGACCGATGTAAGCCGGGGTACAACACTGGAAGCCAATGGCGCCAAAGTAAGCACCGTAGAGCACGTACTGGCAGCCCTGGTGGGTATGGGTGTGGATAATTGCCTGCTCGAAATCAATGGCCCCGAAATGCCCATTATGGATGGCAGCTCTCAACCATTTGTTGAACTGATAGAAGAGGTTGGCGTACTGGAGCAGGATGCCGCCAAAGTATGGTACAGCATCGATGAAAATATATATTATTACGACGAAGCCAAACGGGTGGAAATGGTAGCCATGCCAGCCATGGAATACAATATCACCACACTGATTGACTTCAACTCACCTGTACTGGGCACGCAGCATGCGGGACTGAAGCAAATGCGTGACTTTGCTTCCGAAATAGCGCCCTGCCGTACCTTCTGCTTTTTGCACGAGCTGGAAATGCTGCTGGAGCACAACCTGATTAAGGGAGGCGATGTCAACAATGCTATCGTGATCGTTGACAAGCCCGTAGATGCCACGGAAATGGACCGCCTGAAAAAGATTTTCAAAAAAGATAAGATCGAAGTCAAAAGCGAAGGCTATCTCAACAACCTCGAACTCCGTTTCCCCAACGAACCCGCCCGCCATAAACTGCTCGATGTAGTAGGCGACCTCGCCTTAATCGGCTACCCCATTAAGGCCCGTATCATTGCCAACCGCCCCGGACACAGCACCAACGTGGAGTTTGCACGCCGTATCAAACAGTATATCAAAAAAAACAAACACATCAAGGGAGTGCCCACCTATGACCCCACACAACCTCCCGTATATGATCTGAGTTATATTGAAAAAAAACTGCCACACCGCTTTCCCTTCCTGCTGGTAGACAAGATCATTGAACTGAGCGATTCGCAGATCGTGGGTGTAAAGAATGTTACTTTCAACGAATGGTTTTTCCAGGGACATTTTCCCAATAACCCCGTTATGCCCGGAGTGCTGCAGATCGAAGCACTGGCCCAGTGTGGTGGTATACTGGCCATCAACCTCAGTGGCGAAGGCAGCTATGATACCTATTTCCTGAAAATAGACAATTGTAAATTCAAACAGATGGTTCGCCCTGGTGATACTATGCTGCTCAAAATGGAACTGACAGCGCCTATACGGCGCGGTATCTGCGAAATGAAAGGAACAGTTTATGTAGGCAATAAAGTGGCTACAGAAGCCGATCTCGTGGCCCAGATTGTCAAACGCCCCTGACGCAAAAGCCCCCTTTATTTTAATCGGAAAAATAACTTAGAAAAGCCCTGAATTCAGGGCTTTTTTTTACCCACTTTTTAAGTCAAAATTGTGCAAAAAACAAGCGCTCAAACCGGGCCGGGAAGGGCTATTTCCGTACATTTGTATGTTACCCGATTTTCACTTTTTTATCCTTTGGATTTACGCTTTTTATGAGCACAGAAACAACTGAACAAATACCCGCTACACCCGCCAGTTACGGAGCAGACAGTATACAGGTTCTCGAAGGTCTCGAAGCAGTGCGCAAAAGGCCTGCCATGTATATTGGCGATATTGGCGTAAAAGGTCTCCACCACCTGGTGTATGAAGTGGTAGACAACTCGATTGACGAAGCCCTTGCCGGCTATGCCAAAAACATTTTTGTCACCATTCATGAAGACAATTCTGTTTCCGTGGAAGATGATGGCCGTGGTATCCCCACAGCCATGCACAGCAAAGAAAAAAGAAGCGCCCTGGAAGTTGTAATGACCGTATTGCATGCCGGTGGTAAGTTTGACAAAGGCTCTTACAAAGTTTCCGGTGGTCTGCATGGCGTGGGTGTAAGCTGCGTAAACGCACTCAGCACACTCCTGCATGTAACAGTCAACCGCGATGGAAAAATATTCGAACAGGAATATAAGATCGGGGTACCTCAATATCCCGTTCGCGAAATCGGCACTACCGATCGCACCGGCACCAAAGTTCACTTCTGGCCCGATGGCAGCATTTTCATGTCTACCATCTACAACCGCGACATCCTCGAAGGTCGTCTGCGCGAACTGTCTTACCTCAACCGCCGCATCCGCATTACCCTCACCGATCGCCGCGAGCTCGATGAAAACGGTCAGCCTGTTACCAAAGAGTTTTACAGCGAAGGCGGTATTGTGGAGTTCGTGGAAATGCTTGACAAAAACGGTGGCCGCAATGCCCTGATCCCAAAAATCCTCTACGTAGAAGGGCATGACGAAAACAGCAATGTAGCCGTGGAAGTAGCGCTCAACTACAATGATGCGTTTAGCGAGCATATCTACTCCTACGTTAATAATATCAACACCATCGGAGGCGGTACCCATGTGGCCGGCTTTCGCCGCGCCCTTACACGGGTATTTAAAAGCTATGGCGACAAAAACGGACTCTTTGAAAAGGCTAAGGTAGAAATCGAAGGCGATGACTTCCGCGAAGGGCTGAGTGCTATTGTGTCTGTGAAAGTGCCGGAACCCCAGTTCGAAGGCCAGACCAAGACCAAGCTGGGCAACAGTGAAGTAAGTGGTGTGGTTGACAGCACTGTTTCCAAAGTACTGGACGCCTATCTCGAAGAAAATCCCAAAGACGCCCGCAACATTATCAGTAAAGTGATCCTGGCCGCCCAGGCCCGTGCAGCAGCCCGTAAGGCCCGCGAACTGGTTCAGCGCAAAACTGTGCTTACCGGCGGCGGTCTGCCCGGCAAACTGGCCGACTGTTCCGATCGCGACCCCAATCGTTGTGAGTTATTCCTTGTCGAAGGTGACTCGGCCGGCGGTACTGCCAAGCAGGGCCGCGACCGTAGCTTTCAGGCTATCCTTCCGCTGCGCGGTAAGATCCTCAACGTAGAAAAAGCCATGGAGCATAAAATCTACGAAAATGAAGAGATCCGCAATATGTATACTGCGCTGGGAGTAACAGTTGGAACCGCAGATGACCCCAAAGCACTGAACCTCGTCAAACTTCGCTATCACAAGCTCATTATCATGACCGATGCCGACGTAGACGGTTCACATATCGCCACCCTCATCCTTACATTCGTATATCGCTATATGAAAGAACTGGTAGAGCAGGGATATGTATATATCGCCCAACCACCGCTTTACCTTGTTAAAAAAGGAAAGGATCAGGCCTATGCCTGGAATGAAGAACAGCGGAAAGGATTGATCGAAAAGTTTGGCGCCGGCAAAGAAGACAGTGTAAACGTACAGCGATACAAAGGTCTGGGTGAGATGAACGCCAGCCAGCTGTGGGATACGACCATGAACCCAGATACACGCACCCTCAAACAGGTAACTATTGAAAGCGCTGCAGAAGCAGACCGCATCTTCAGTATGCTGATGGGCGATGAAGTAGCCCCACGCCGCGAATTCATCGAATCGCACGCCAAATACGCCAAATTGGACATATAACCCCCTTTCTTCATAAATGGTGGAAAACTCAAATATCTCACCATTTCAATGATAATCAGCTAAATAGCCGGGCAGCCGCCCGGCTATTTAGCTATATTTTATGATCTGTTGCCAGCCACAGACCCCAAAATCAGTAATTTAGCGGTTTACTAACGCTAAAAAACACTAATCATGGCAGAAGTAACACTTACCGCTTACAATGTGAAAACGAAAGAAAAAGGAGTGCCTATCCAGGATGCCGTTATTACCAAAACTGCTAAAGGCGCCTACATGGCTCAGGGCAATGATGGCAAGGGTAATAAACTCACTACACTCCTGGGCGAAGAAAAAGCACTGGCGGCTATCAAAGCGGGTATTGCCAAACAGGGATGGTAAACTGAAAAGACTGACCTTTTTATAAAACCGTTCGCCATGCGTACGGTTTTTTCTTTTAACGAAGCAACACAAAACTTCCCCTTTGCCGGAAGTTTTGTTTTAATACAAAATCAAAAAACTCGGTGTAGTATACATAAGCCCCATTAGGCTGAAGCTGACCGCGGAAATAGCCATCCCAACCCGCTGCAGGATCAGTAGTCTGAAATACCTGCTCACCGTTACGGTTATAAATAATCAACTTATAGGATGGTACCGGACAAAAACACGAAGCCTGAAATTTATCATTCAGCCCATCACTGTTGGGCGTAAAGGCTGTGGGAAACTGCACACACTTATCCTGACATTCTACAGCTACAGTAGTATCTCTGTAACTACCACACATATTTTCTGCATACAGCCAGTACCTGCCCCGTGTAGGTGCTACAATCGAAATACCGGTACCGCCATTGCTCCAGCGATAGGACGACTCCCCATCTGCCACTACCTGCAAGGTAATGCCGGCAGCACCGCAGGGTATAATAAACGCTTCACCCAACTCGAACCAGGGCTTGTCGATCACTCTTACCAATAAAGGCACACGGGGACTTTCACAGCCTTTGATTGTCTGAGTGAACCAATAAACAGCACGACCTGTATCAGCGGTAGACGGCACTGGCATGGTCATATTACCCGTACCTCCGATTGGGTCGGTATACCAGCTTACCTGCTGCCCTGCCACCTGCAGCGGAGCCGCCGGGCGACCTTTACAAAGTTTGATATCATTTACAGGTGGAGAAAGCAAAAAAGAATTGAACAATACAGTGACAGTATCACTCACAGAACAGGATCCGTTGGTTACTTCTACCCAATAACGGCCATTGACCTGTACCTGAATGGACTGATTGACTTCTGCAGTAGACCAGCTATAAGTAGCGCCGGTTATGGATGGTGCGGTCAACTGATAATTCGTGCCCTGGCATACAACAATAGTATCATCAGCAAATAATACAGCAGGAATAGCACAGGGTTGGGCCTGACCCCGTAAAGAGTTTAGCAATAAAACAGTTAGCAGAAAGAATATCGGCTTCATGGTATTGGACGGGTGCTTACCGGTTTGCAACGGCTGCTGATATTCAACAAGAATCTTACCAAACAGCGTTGCTTCTGCTTTCCGTTATTAATTCTGGGAAAAATACAGGTAAAAAAACCAGCCATACTGCGGATTCTACCGCCCCCTGCAGTTGAAGACTGGCCGTTGCATGTGTCAGTTAATTCTATTAATATTGAGCGCCACAAAACCAACGTCAATGAAGCAACTTGCCCAGGGCAAAGAGGACACCTGTACCTATACCGGTATCTTTGGCTGCCTGCTTACCGCCACTGTACTCATTCAGCATATACTCATCACCCGCCAGCACTGGCTTACCTTTGTATTGCTGACTATTTACCTTTTCTCCCTGATGAGTTTTATCATGCTGGCTGTCAAATCACAGTATTCACCGATCCTGATCGCCGTAAACACCGGATTACTCATGTTTGCCAATGTAATGGTATTACTGCAGGGACTCTTCAGCGCAGCACTCATCGCCCTAATGTTTTACTCGACCGCAATCGTCTGTTTTCTTTATGTAAGCGGCTATCCCGCCCTTCTCAACGAAATCGCAAAAGCAAAAAGGGAAGAAGCGAAAGAATGGGAAGGGAAAATATAGACGATAAGGC
>JAGODE010000202.1 GCA_017998385.1 Chitinophagaceae bacterium
GCTTACAGCTGCTTTGCAAAAAGCAGGTATTGACCGGATCAACGGACAGGTAAGGGCTGTAATTGCCGGCTATGATCTGCAGGCAGTACCCGATGGATGGATTTACGAAGACATGGGCAATTATTACGGAGCAGGCAGCAGTGCATTGATCTGGAAAGAGAACCAATATGACCTGGTGCTCAAACCAGGGGCAAAGGCTGGCGAGCCGGTGACAATAATCAGAACGGAGCCTGCTCAATCTTACTCTTTTGAAAATGCCCTGAGCACAGGTACCCGGCAAAGCGGTGATAATGCCTATATCTATCCAGTGCCTGGTGCCAATCTTGCACGGGTAAAAGGAACTGTGCCCTGTTGTGTAGATTCTTTTGTGATATCAGGCGCTGTACTGCAGCCCAACGAAGCAGGTGTACAGGCCATACAGAACCTGCTGCAGGAAACTGGGCTATTACGGGTACAGGAAACAATGGCACCGGTGATATATGATGCAGTTGCGCCAGGCACTGTATTCTTTACCCAGGCATCGCCATCACTTGACTCGATGGTGTACTGGTTTAACCGCAAAAGCATTAACCTGTATGGAGAAGCGTTGCTGAAACAACTGGCATTGCAGGGCAAAGGAAAAGCCGATACGGAGTCAGGCATACAACTATTGCAGCAGCACTGGCAGCAGAGAGGCATTGACAAGGGCGAAATCAATATCTATGATGGGTCGGGTCTGTCGCCACTCGACCGGATTACCACTACAGCGCAGGTAAACGTGCTGGCTTATGCCCGCCGCCAGCCATGGTACGCAGCTTTTTACAGTTCCCTGCCGGAGTATAATGGCATGAAGATGAAATCCGGCACTATCAGCGATGTAAAAGGTTTCTGCGGCTATCACCGGAGTCGCGCCGGTCGCGAATACATTTTTTCTTTCCTGGTAAATAATTACAGCGGATCAGCTTCGTTGGTTACACAGAAGATGTACACTGTGCTGAATGAATTGAAGTAGCCTGGCGGTACGCTTATTGGTAAACTATAAGAAAAAGTAAGGGAACAGGGAGGGACGTTGAGGTAAAGCGATGCTGTGATGATTGAGATTGGATGACTTTTTTATCAGGTCGCTTTTTTTGTACACCCATATACTATCCAATACCGAATGCGCGTAGAAACGAAAAACCCAATCCAATAATCCAGGGGGCTGCGAGTCCGGCCAGCCAGATCACGAGTACAATCAGTTTGCCCCAAACGGGCATATCCTGTATCAGGTGCCGGTGCAGCAGGCTTTCTACCACAATCTGTATTTTATCTTCACGTGGATGATAGGCGTAGGGTGGCGCGGGGGATACATTACGAAAGGCAGGATGTTCTGCAATAATGATGTTGCGCACTTTCCAGTAATCTTCGTCGGGCAGTTCCTCGTATGACTTATTCATATCTATGCCGGATTCTTCCACTTTTTTTTCCAGCTGCTGCAGGCGCTTGTCGCCAAACATACGGTACAGCATCATGGCCGGAAAGATGAGCAGCGGATAAACAGGCTGGCTGAATCCGTACAGTGCAAACCATACCAGAAAGGCGATGGAAAGCAATACAAAGCCGCGGCTGATCCAGCTGTCTTCATCCAGAAATACGCGGTTGAGCAACTGACCACCATCGAGCGGATACACGGGGAACAGATTGATCAGATTAAGAAAGATAAAAAAACCGCTTATGCTGAGACTTGACAGATCGCCGATAAAGAAGGGCTGCTGGTAAAAAGTGATAAGGTAAATAACGACACCAATGATAATGCCGGGCATGGGACCAGCCAGGAGTATGATAGCCGATTCGCGCTGCGATACTTCGCGTTTGCTCCCGGAAACATAGGCGCCCAGCAGTGGTATAAAAAAAATACCCAGGTCTTTGTAGCGGAAGGCTTTCATGGCGGCGAAGTGCCCCAGCTCATGCAATACCACAATAAGCGTAAGCAGCAGCAGAATATCCCAGCTTTGAAACAGCAGAAAACCCAGAATAAGATACAGGGCCAGGCTGCCGGCCGATCGCAACCAGTTAACACCCTGCACTTCAGGCTCCTGGGGAAACTTGGGCGGTACAGTCAATAGTTCTTCGGCGACAGGCACATCGGATGCTTGCAATGGGTCCATCCGCTAAAATTATATAAAATATGGCTGCAATTTCAACAATAAGGCCTCGGGCATAGTCGTACGTTTCATGGTACCGGCCTCCATAAAATAAAGCACAACGCGGCCTGCTGCCAGCTGTTCGCCGGCTTCATTGAATATATCCTGGTGAAACTCGATCTTATGATGTACGGGCAGCTCCTGCAGTGTGACACGAACAGTAATCAGGTCATCATACCGGGCCGGCCGCAGATAACGGCACTGCACTTCAACCACGGGCATAATCACCCCCATTTTTTCCATATCGGCATAGGTAAAACCCAGCTCACGAATGGATTCTGCCCTGGCTACTTCAAAATACTGGAAATAGTTACCATGATACACTACGCCCATCTGGTCTGTTTCGGCATAGCGCACTCTTATCTTCGTATCAAAAACAAACATATCCGGATGTTGAAAAGCTGCTTATTTACCAATGAGTTTATCAAGGCTCAGCTTACCGGGGCCAACAAACAGCAGGGCAATCAGTCCGCCCAGAAACAATGCCGCCTTCTCACCTTCGGTAAAGATCAGGCCCTGATGTGCATGAAATGTAGCTACGGCCATGGCTATAATTGGCGGAATACAGGCCAGGCGCGTAAATAAACCAAGTACCAGGAATACTGCACAGAAAAATTCAGCAAAAATAGTTAGCGCCAGTGATGTGCTGTGTCCAATATGGAATGGATCGGAAAAAGTAGAAGAATACTTCGCAAAATTCATGAGTTTACCATAGCCATGTGTAATGAGTAAACCGCCAAATGTGAGGCGCATGATGAGTGCTGCGAACGTAATGCCATTGTCACTGTAGCTGGTACTGAAGAGTTTTTTCATCTGGTGTGGAGTTTTCAACTGCAATGTTACTAAAAGAAAAATTAATAGTTATAAGCGCGCTGATAATGAATAAAATGTTAAAGATTACCCCTATTTGCACTTATCCACACCTGTTTGGAATGATGTTTGGCTGTAGCTGAAATAATTTGAATATTCGCAACGTTTATCCCACAACGGTTTAAAGGACACCCTTCATGAAGAAATCTTTTTCTCTGGCGCTCGCGTTGGTTTGCGGTGGGATTGTATTTTCCCAGCAAACCAGTTATTATACCGACCCCGCCACACAATTCAAAGAAGCCAAAGAGTATTTCCAGAAAGGTCAGTACAGCCTGGCTTATCCATTGTTAAAGGAGTTGCGGCAACAGGTGCGCGAAACAGATGTGGCGAACCATGCCGTCACCGTACAGGAAATTCAGTATTATGCCCTTTCCTGCGCGCTGATGCAGAACGAAAGCCGTGCAGAGCAGGAGGCGATTGATTATATTGACCTGGAGAAGAACACAGCTCGGGTACAGATGATGAACTACCAGTTGGGTGAGTTTTATTTCCGCCGGCAGAATTTCCGCTCAGCGGCCATGCACTATGAGCAGGCGTCTATCGCCAACCTGAGCAACCAGGAGATATCTGCCATGAAATTTCACCAGGGGTATGCTTATTTTACCCTGCAACGCTTCAATGAAGCCAAGCCGCTTTTCAATACCATCCGCAGTATGCGTGATGACCCAAATTACCTTGATGCCAATTATTACTACGGATTTCTTGCTTTTCGCGATAAGCAATATGCAGAAGCCCTGCAGAGTTTCCGGATCGTAGAGAATGAAAAAGCCTATGCGGCTGTAGTGCCGTACTACATAGCCCAGATATACTATATCCAGGATAAAAAAGAAGAGGCGCTCAAATATGCCGAAACGAAGATCAAGGGTGGGGGCTCACAGTACTATGACCTGGAGATGAAACAAATGATTGGTCACGCTTATTTTGAACGCAAGGAGTATGCAAAAGCGCTGCCTTACCTCGAAGATTATGTAAAAAAGGCCCCCAAGGTACGCCGCGAAGATCTCTATGAACTTTCTTATTCTTATTACCAGGCCAATCAGCTGCCTAAAGCGATTGATGGTTTCAAACAGCTGAGTGGCAAGGAAGATTCGCTGAGTCAGAATGCCATGTACCTGCTGGGTGATGCTTATCTAAAAACTGGTCAGAAAAGCAATGCGCGAAATGCATTTCTTTTTTGCGCAGCCAACAGCAGTGATAAAAAACAACAGGAGATAAGCCGTTTTCAATACGCCAAACTTTCTTATGAGCTGGGTTACCAGGACGAAGCCCTCAACAGTCTGCGCACATTCCTGACAGACTACCCCAATTCTGTTTATAACAATGAGGCTAAAGACCTGCTGGTTGCTGTACTCACAAATACCAACAACTATCGTGAAGCGCTGTCTTTGCTCGATGGCATGAGCAACCCCACAGCCAATGCCCGCAGATTATATCCGCGTATTCTCTATGGCCGTGCCACGGAGTTTATCAACGACGACCGCCTGAATGAGGCCGAACCCCTTCTTGATAAAGCATTGAAAGACCCCAATAATGGCGCTGTTTTGCCGTACATCAATTTCTGGAAAGGTGAGATTGCCTACGATAAGAGAGATCTGGATAATGCTATCAAGTACCTCAATGCCTATGTAAGTGCCGGAGCGCCCAATAGCGGAGAAGCCAATATGAATACGGCCCGCTATAACCTGGGCTATTGTTACCTGGAAAAAGAAAATTATCCGGTAGCGCGCAGTTTCTTCGAGCCCCTGTCTCGCAATGCTTCGCTGAGCTCCGATGAGCTGACGCAGGATGCTTACCTGCGTACGGCAGATTGTTACTATATGGAGCGCAACTTTACAAAGGCCAAATCCATGTACGAGAATGTAATAAAATTCTCCTGGCCCGATGAAGATTATGCCACCTATCAGACTGCACTCATAGCAGGTATTAAGAGTTCGAAAGATAAAGTGAGTCTGCTGGCAACAATGACACGCAAGTTTCCGGCCTCTTCCCTGGTTACAGATGCCAATATGGAGATCGCCAAAACCTATATGTCTGACGAAAAATTCGGCGATGCCATTCCGTATCTCGATAAGGTGATCAAAACGAGTGGCAATGTAAGCTATAAGCCGGAAGCGTTGCTGCGTCTGGGTACTGCGTATTATAACCTCAACAATAATAGCTCTGCCCTGCAGCAGTACAAAGCGCTGGTAGACCAGTATCCCAATTCAACAGAAGCGCAGGATGCGCTGTATAATGTGCGTAATATCTATGTTGACGATGGCAAACCCGATGAGTATGCCAACTTTATGCGCCAGGTGGGCAAACCTATCAGTGTAAGTGCTGAAGATTCGCTGACCTATGCCGCTGCTGAAACGCAGCTGACCAATGGCAATACACAGGCAGCGCTTACGGCATTCAACAATTATATCCAGAAATTCCCCAATGGCACGTATGCCATTGATGCCAATTTCTACCGTGCAGATATCTATCATACCAAAAAAGAATGGGCCAATGCATTGTCGGGTTATGAACCTGTGGCTGCACAGGCACCCAACCGGTATGCCGAACGCGCCATCCTGGCCGCTGCCCGTATTTATTTCTTTGAAATAAAGGATTACAACAAAGCCGAGGCATATTATACCCAACTGAAACAGCAGTCATCGACCCAGGAAAACAAACTGGAGGCGATGCGTGGTCTGCTGCGAAGCCAGTATCAGCTGCAGAAATGGACAGAGGCCACTGAAAATGCCAAAGAACTGACAGCCACCAAGGGTAGCAGCAACGATGATAAGGCCCTTGCCAGTATGGCTATTGGCCGCTCTTACCAGGTAAACCGCCAGTATGACCAGGCGCTTGCCAGCTTCAAAACTGTTGTGCAGCTCAACAAAGCCGCACTGGCTGCTGAAGCCCGCTATGAAATTGCCCGTTGCTGGTTTGAACTGAATAAACTGGCCGATGCTGAAAAAGCAGCTGTTGAAGTGATCAATAAATCAGGCAGCTATGATTTTTGGGTAGGTAAAGCCTATGTATTGCTGGGTGATATCTATTTCAAACAAAAGGATTATTTCAATGCCAAAGCTACCTATCAGAGTATTGTTGACAATACTATTGATCCCAACCTGAAGAGTGAGGCGCAGGCCAAGCTTACACAGGTAATTGAAGCTGAAAGTAAGGATAGCAAAATCGGCGGTTAATTCATTTAAGTCATTTACAGTAATACCTGGCAATAGCCGGTCACAAATAAGTCAAGATGAAACACATGATAAAAGTCAGCCTTGCATTGATCATCTGTATGGGAGCTGCACTTACGGTGAGTGCACAAAAGAAGGATACTACCCGGTCTGTAGATATTACCTCTTCCTTCCGGCCTGTACTGAAAGCTCCGGCCAAGCTGGCCTTTAATGCCACGCCGCCTTCGGCCGATACCAGCAAGCCCAGGCTGCAGTATGATATTCCCAATCCCAACCTGCTGTTTGCCTACCAGCCCGGCAGCCTGAAGCCGCTGGCCCTTGCCATAGATACCAATGTAGCATTCGCCAACAGTAATTATATCAAAGCTGGTTTTGGTAGTCTCCGCACACCTTATGTACAGGCGGGCTTCTCTTTTGGAGATGGCAATACAGCCGGTGTCAATATCTATGCCCGTCATGTCTCATCGCAGGGGAAAAAAGAGTTTCAGGATTTCACCAATACACAGGTAAAACTGAGTGGTTTTTATAAAACGGCCGGTAATGTGGAGTTGAATGCCAGCCTGGGTATGAAACAGGAACGTACTTACAAATATGGCTACCTGCCGGAAACACTTTCTTTTCCTAAAGATTCCATCCGTCAGCGGTTTCAGACCATCTCTGCACGACTGGCTGCCCGCAACCTCGAGTCTACGGAATTTGGACTCAACTACGCTCCCGAAATACGTATCGACATCTTTGGTGATCATATAAAAAATAATGAGAGCAATACGGTAGTAAACCTGCCACTCGAGAAAACAGTCGGTAAAGACTTTGCGGTAAACCTGGGTGTTACATTTGATCTGACGCGTCTCTCGCCCGATAATAAATCGGCAGTGAATAATACCATGTGGTACCTGTCGCCTTCTGTGGTATACAAAAGCACTACACTGCGCCTGCAGGGCGGTATACGCCCGTCATGGGATAATAAGACCTTTAAAATGTTTCCCAATATCCTGGCAGAAGTGGGTACCGATGATCAGCGCTTTACTTTCCAGGCGGGATGGACCGGTTATGTACGCAAGACCAGTTTCCAGTACCTGGCTTCACAAAATCCCTGGCTGTGGGCGCCCGGCGAGTTGCGTAACACCTGGATCGAAGAGCGATATGCAGGATTTAAAGGAACAGTGGGCGATCATTTTACTTATAGCGCCAAAGTTGGTTTCAATAAGCTGTCTAATCAGCCGCTCTTTATCAACGACACCACTGCTGCCGGCGATGGCAAATCGTTTGCGGTAGTTTATGCAGACAAAATGAATGTGCTGAATCTGGGTGGCGAGCTGGGATATACGGTTGCCGAAAAGTTTTCGGTGATCAGCAGCCTGAGCTTTAACCAGTTTACAGGCCTGCGCGGTCAGCAAAAAGCCTGGGGTATGCTTCCCCTCGAATTTAATACGGCCCTGCGCCTGCAGGTTATCCGCGATCTCTGGCTCAAAACCGACCTGTTTGCCTGGAGCGGTCCCCGCTACATGCGTCAGGATGGATCTGACGGCAAGCTCAGCGGCGCCTTTGATCTCAATGCCGGACTGGAATTTAAGATTACCCGCAACATTAACCTGTGGACTCAATTCAATAATATTTTTAATAAAGAATACCAACGCTGGAATCAATACCGGGTTTATGGCTTTAACTTTGTAGGCGGTATCATTTTCTCTTTTGATCAAAAACCCTGAGTCCTGCATGCTGGGCCAATTACACCAATATTTTCTGCAGAACCGGCAGCTCTACCTGCCGGGTATAGGTCTACTCCGTCTGGAGCAGGCCGCTGCTGAGTTGGATTTTGGCAATAAGCAGATTGCGGCTCCCCGTCAGAGTATTCGCCTGCATGCAGGAGCACAGCAACCTGAGCGCCGTCTTTTTTCCTGGTTGTCAGGTGTGCTGCTGATTACTGAGCGCGATGCGGTAATCCGGTATAATGATTTTGTTTACAGCCTGAAGGAACGGATTCAGAAAGGTGAAAAACTGGACTGGCCGGGTGTGGG
>JAGODE010000203.1 GCA_017998385.1 Chitinophagaceae bacterium
ATACAGAGGATTACAGCATTCGTACACATAAGAAAGACCTGATCAGCGCAATTCTGTTGCGCCTCCTGCGGCTTATGATCAGCACCCGCCCGGATTTTCAGCAGGGTGGGCTGATAGTAACCCTGCTGGTGCCTAATATCTATACACAACACGATGTGTTTGATCTGCTGCACGAATTGCGGCAACATACCAATGCCATGCTTGCATCGCTGCACATCCCTGCTGACCAGTTGCCGGTAGAGTATGAGACCATTTCGGAAAGCGATGCGGCTTTCATGGGTTTTCAGCAAACCCATCCGGAACATATTCAGCTATCGAACGGAGATATGGCCCTGGTCATTGATTGTGGTAAAGGCACAACCGACATATCGATGGTAATGGCTGATGATAACGAAAATTATTCCAGCTTTTTCCGCACAGGATTTGCCGGTGCCGGCAATGTACTTTCCTATAGTCTGGTAGAAGATTTTCTGACCCTTGCTCTTAAAGCGATACCCGGCAACAATAAACTTTCGGTAAAAGAGTTTATCGGAAGACATGTACAGGATCAAAGCCTGACTGTAGATGTACTGGGATTTCTGCAACTGATTGAGAATATCAAAAAACGTTACAATCAGTTGCCTCCGCTCAGCCTTATGACCTTTGCCGGATTGTCTGAAGAATCGGAGAGCACGGAACGTACTATTGGTAATCTGCATCGTGATCTTTCTACAGTATTGCCGTATGCGGAAGCTATTTTACGGAACAGAAATGTGCGGTGGGACGATGAAGTGACGGGCCTCGTAAGTAAGGCAACTGATTGTATTGTGCGCTCAATGGTATCGAGTATAAGTGATGTGCTTACAAAAGATATCCGCAAACGTATCAAAGTAGTCATGCTCACCGGACGTGCTTTTTATTTTGAGGAACTTCGTGTGCGACTGGAGACGGCGCTTTGCCAGTTGCTGGGCAATACCGTACGTATTCATACCGTAGCGCAGGGGCATGCTATTAATAATAAGAATGTAGCCATTCACGGCGCTTTTTCCGGAGCATACAAGATCACAGATTTTACTGGCATACCCGTGGACAAGAAAGAAGGTCTTTCACGGAATAATGATGTACTGAATAATAATATGTTCCTTTACCGGGGTATCAAGATCCAACCCGGCAATGATATCCTGTATAATACATCAGTGGTGCGCCGAAACAACCAGCAACTGAAAGCGTTTCGGAATAAAACGATTGATATTTATTTTACCCGTGATAATATTTACCTGCGGCTAATGGAAAATCAACAGGTAAAAGATGTGCGTTCGTTGTACAGTGTGCTTACAGGGGCTGCAGAAATATACTCACCCATACAGGACATGAAAGCCATATCCATGTTTCCCTCTTATCAGGGCGAGCTGGCTTCTGTTCATTCAATTTACCAGGATATGCAGCGAATGCCTGAACCGGTTATACCGGCACAGGCCAAACGTAGCGGTATCCTCCAATTTTTTCAATTCTAATCATTCGATATGATAAACCGGATCATTCTGCTACTGATTATTTCTGTTGGCCTTCAACTGATGGCCGGCGCGCAGCAAACGTCCGACCGGCGGCAACTGCGCATTGTAGATACACTCACCCGGCAGGAACAAAATACCCGTGTACCTGTCCTGCTTCGTTCAGAGGTTGACTCTATCATCAATGAGCACATAGCGTCATTACCCAGGGAGCCGGTACAGGAGCCAGTGAAAAATGAACTCACCATGCCTGCTTATTTGCCATACGCACTGGGCGGCCTGGGTGTTTTACTGCTATCATTGATTGTATTATTTGTGCAGGGGCATCATAAATCGCAGCGTACGGTCTACAGACTGCAAAAACAGGTTGAACATCTGGATAAGAGCCTGGCAGCCGTGGAAAAACCTGCTACTCCCAAAACAACATCTGGTAACCGTATGAAGCCAACTACACAATCGCTGGAGAAGGAGATTAATCAACTGACCGGTGAGTTGGAGAAAAAAAGCAAGGAAATACAGGCGCTCGAAATGGTAATAGCAGAATACCGTCATATCAAGCAGGAGTATGAAAGTGTGAAACAGCAACTGATGGATGTATACAAGGTGCGCAATTACCCGGGATACGCAAAAGAAAAATCCGAAACAGACATTATTAAAGGATTGCTGGCAACAGAACGTTCTGTGGCGTATTATGCGTATGAACATTTTCTAAAGCCTGTTTTATCTATCGCAGACGCCAATAAGAACAATCCGGCCCGGATCAACGATGCAGACCGCGAACGAATGATAGAGTTGCTGCTCTCACTCGCATTGTTGTATAGCGAGTATCTGTACTTGCGTATCCAGGATCTGGCAGTAGGTGGGCAGATCGTGCAGCGGATTGCTTCTTTTCAGAAAAATAACGGAGTGGATTTCAGCCGTCTTAAGGAACTGAATACCGAACATGGCAGCCGGGCTCTTGCTTTACGGCTGGCGCTGGAGAAAATGGGCATACAACAACTTTCCTATCCGGTTTTTGACGAAACAAACCTCAACCTTTCCTGAGCAGCATGATCCGATTTTTCACCAGCCTGAGTTTCCTGTATGGAGTGACTATTGTGTCACTGCTTATATATGGATTGTTTTATTACCGCGATTTTGTAAAAGGATGTTTTCGTCATCGCCGGTTCCCCATTTTTTTTGGAGTGATCGCTTTCTGCTGCCTGGGATTTTTGTGGATACATACGCATGCTCCACTGGCATTACGAACCTATTCCAATCTTGATCACCATTTTATCCGCCATAAAGGATATGCCATAACCGGTTCGTTTTCGCTGGGCTATGCAGATACCGCCAGCGATCCCGGAGCGGCGTTCAATAATTTTACTTTTTCGCGCAAGGGCTCAGCAGCCCGTATTCAATCGGCCTATTCAGAAGATCCGTTGTATGTACAGCGCGATGGCCGTTTTCGGCTGCTTTCAGTTACCTATCCGGCTGCAGGTCATACAATCAACATCCGGAAAGGCACAACCGGTATTTCAGTTTCAGTGATAGACGAAAAAGAGTTGGAATTAAAAACCGGAGCAGATAGTCGCTTCAGGATTCCTTTTACACTCAAACGCGGAAGCAGCATCTGGAACCTGGTCCGCGAAAATGATTCGTTTATCGGTTCACCTTTTTTCAATAACCCTGAAATAGCCGGGGTACTAAAAAATGTATATCTGCTGCGCGATGCAGTGACGCGTCGTGAGGGAGGAGAACTTCGTTTCTTTTTAAGTGGCCGCCTGTTACGCAGCACCGGCATAGTACAGTATGAGGGTAAGACAGTGACGGCATCACAACTAGCCATCAATGAGCAGTTAACCGATGGTGCACGAATAGCCTGGGGGATCGGCTTTCTCGACAATAACAGAAATCAGTACCGGCTGCAATTTGCAGGAGCAGATACCTTGCTGCTGCTAAATCAATACCCGGTTTCTTATCCCCTTACAGAAGAGAATCGACGCCACTGGACGCCACACGGGGTTTCCAAGTTTATGCTGGCCGACTCGCGTAGTATGAACGCTTTGCCGCCAGGTTTCCGCGAAGGTTTTTTGTTTAACAGCCCGGTCGACAGCAGCGGATTGTTTCCTGCCATGCTGCTTACCTATCAGTTTGATGCAGCCGGTAAGCCTTTGCAGCTACTGGCAAGAGATCTGAAAGAGCCGGTAAAGGCGGATATGATCAACAATGACCAATGGTTGTTGCCTGCCCGCAACAGGCAGGCGCATTGGCTGCTGCAGATACAGGATACATTTAACTGGGAGTTTGGCAGCATTACGCTCGCGCCCCCGCAGTGGCAACTGCTGATATTTGGCGCTCTCATTTTTTATATACTGCTCATTGGTTACTGGGGCATGCGGCAGGCACCGGGAAAACTTAATTGGGTATGGCAGTTGCTGGCCTGCATAACGCTGGTATTGCTCACAACCCGTTTTTTTCTGTACTGGCGGTATAAATCATTTCCACCCTACGAGGGGCTTGATCTTCCTTCGCAGCAGCAATTGCTGAGCATTGGCAATTTTGCAATCATCCTGGCTGCGACTATCCTGCTTGCTTTATTTCTTGGATCGGGACTACTGGTCCAGTTGCTTCAATGGATTAGTCGTCGTACACGAAGCAACTCGTTGGTTACGTGGCCTGCACGGATAAGTGAGCGTTTATCAGCCATCCGACAAAAGATGTACCGGAAGGCCGATCCCCGAATCTGGTTTTTTGGCAGCTGGATGTTGCTGCTGGCAGCATCAGGAGGTTTTGCTGCCATCAATAATTTTGATGCTGGAGTATGCCGGCACATAGCAATTGGCCTCGTGGTTGTTTATTTTATTTATTTACAACAATCGTATCGTTACTCGCCCCTGAGTACCGCTACGGAGCGGGCCTGGTGGCGCTTGCATACCGGCCGGCGACTGGATCTGCTCATCAGCAACCCCGTTAAAATATTTCTATCACTCAGCCTGCTGGCATTATTTGCCCTGGTAGATATAGGATTTGCAATTGTGTTTTTCAACTTTCTGCTTTTTAATGAGGCTTTCCTGTGTATCAATTTTGGTATTGGCGGCCTGTCGGCAGGGAGTAAAAAAAATGCAGTTTTTTTCGGGACCCTGGGTATTCTTTACCTCGTGGCTTTTATCCTTAACCTGCTTTATGCTCCCTATGTTTTCCGGTTTATACTTGCCCTGCCTGATTTCTGGTATACTGTAATCTATGTGGCTTTTGCCGGTTATCTCGCATTTGTACTGGCTCGGTTACTTTATCATCTGCCAGCCCGGCGAAGAAAACTGATTGTAACCGGTGCAGCAGCAGCTTTATTTCTCGGTGCTTTTTTCTTTTTCCCCAAGCATCGTATCCTGGAGAAAGCCTCTATGACCAAATTTCGTATTGATGTATTGACCGCACCGGCCGATCAGGCAATTGCATCGGCCTATGAAGAAGGAAAGACCTATGCCCCTGTCATAAGGGCGGCACAAAATCAATGGTTCATTAATACGTTTATTGATAAAGAAAATAACCCGGCCGCCAACAGTACCGGTTTCACTCTGTTGCCCCATGCACCTCAGAATAAAGGGGCAAAGTATAATGCACAGGCTACAGATCTGGTCACCAGCCGTTTCCTTATTGCAGAGCATGGTAAAACCTCTGTATTGCTACTGGTGTGTTTGTTGCTGTTGCCCGTGGTAATGCTCGGCGGCTTTTATCAGTTATATCCGGATTTTACCAGTCGTGTTAATCCTTCGTATTCCCGTGTGATAACAGGCTTTTCGGTATTGAATTACCTCGTACTGACAGCACTGATGGTGGTGCTGGCGGCAACAGGCCGTTATATTTTCTTTGGCCAGGATCTTCCGTTTGGAAGTATATTGAGCAAGCAATCCATACTTTTTCCGGCTATTCTTATCGTGCTGGTTGTTTTATTGCTGAAGCAGGTGCCGGCAGAACGATTTGCTCATCGCCGCAAGCTGCTGCCCGGGGCGAGTATTTTTATTTTGCTGATTGGTTTATTATTTTTCTTCCAGCCTCCCTTTAACCGCAACAGAGAGTTTAGTGTGGCAGGGCTTGCTTCATCCATGGACAGTTATCTGCAGGAAACTGTGCAACCCATGCTGGATTATATCGACACAGCCCGCAGCAGCCGTCGCCTTTCATTAAAACAAAAAGATCAGCTTTTCACAGATTCCTTGCGCAAGCGCATACAGTCTGGTCAGCTGGCAGGAGAAAATAAATTCTTTCTGGCGCAGTTACGTGAATATGCACAGGGTAGTTATATGCGTCACCTGGATCAGCGGCGTTTGCTTTATCTCGACCCCAACACCAGCGTTCCAAAGCTGGCTGTCAATGAGCAATATTTCCGTGTAGATCCGCCACCGCATTTACTGCAGTTGTGGGCTGGCAATGTATATGCAGATACACTCAATGCCACACTGGCGGTGTGGAGCCTGCAGGATGGCCATTTATTCAGCAAGCGTGAAACCATTGAATCGGATGTTCCCTTAAACTATACTACAGATGGCTGGACGGTGTCGTGTTATCCATATAACGGAGGTAACCGCACCTGGATCAGCAATACGGGATCAGCAGCCCTGCAATGGCAGGATGAAAAGACAACTGGAACGCTGGCAGCAGGTGATAGTCTTGTATTGTTGCATGGACAGCGGGTAAGTATTCGCAGCAATAAAAAGGAATGGTGGGTTACCCTGGAGCCCGACGCATTTATGCGTAATTACTATGTAAATGGCAGTCGTTATTATTACTACCCTTTACAGGAGCGGTTTATATGGGCCCGAAACTTTGCAGAAGCCATTTCTGCTGATTATATACGCGGAGACAGACAACAGGAGAATGCGTTTATCTCGCTTGATTACGAATGGACGGACTCACTCACAAGACGTATCCAGGAGTTGATGAGTGGGGATGTGACTTTTGGCGAAGGTGCTGAATATGGCATTTGCATTGCAGATGGCAACGGCCGCGTACTGGCCATGGTAGACAATATCAAAGGATTGTTGCGGGTCAACCCCAATCAAAAAACAGCGTTTAACCGCATGCTGCAGGGAGATGAAGGAATTGTATCGCAAAGTGCACTGCGTAAGCAGATTGGTAATCTCAATCTGTTGCGGCTTAATCCCGGGCCGGGTTCTACCCTGAAACCAATTGTTTTTGGTGCAATAGCTTCCCAGCTGCCGGTTGACTGGAGTGCTTTTCAATCTACCGGTTTCGATGAAAAGCAAAATTATTTTGCGGGTATGCGGGTGCCGGAATATGATTTTGAAAAAAACAATGGACGTATAAGTCAGGTATCGGCCTATCTCCGCTATTCGGATAATTATTATCATGCCAACGTATTGCTATTAGGCTCTTATGCCAAACAACCACTCGATAAATTGCTGGCAGAACATTTTACCCGGCAAAAACCCGGTACAGGCGTGCAATGGCCCTGGTTTGAGTATAAGGGGCAGACGTATTTTATGAATGGGTTCAAAAACTGGCCGGGGTACAGCAATGGAAAAGCAGATTTTGGTGATGACAGTTCGGCTGTCAGTATTGGTCTGCTTCAAAATTTTGATATCTGCAATAAGCCCGGTACAGCAACACGTTCGTTTCAGCAGCCGTATGACCGATTGTTGCTGGGTGGGGCATACCAGCGATCAGGGTTTATTTTGCCCGAGTCGCCGGTTTTCGATCAGCAGGCAGCTGCATTTGATCACCGGATTGCTTACGATCTCTTTACACATGCTTTCAGAGGTCATGTAAAGGGTAGTAGTCAGGTGCTCGTACCGCCAATGGCTATGGTCAGTGCATTTGGTAAATTGGTTTCACAAAACAGGCAATACCAGCTTACGCTTAATCCCTATGCCGGGGTTGCCGGCTTTTCGCCGTTTTACCTAGATGCAGGTGTGGCGTATCCGCAGTATTTACAGCTTATGAAAGAGCAGGTATTTACAGGTATGCGTGAGGCATTGTTTGCCGGAACCGGCGCCGAACTGGGGCGTCAGTTAAAACAGGGAGCACCGTACTATTATTATGGTAAAACAGGTACGACGGGCGATGACGAGAAAAAGACAAAATCAAAATTATTCACGCTGGTTATTTCACAAAAAGACCTGGCTTCTTCGGGACATGTTTTTCGTAATAATAACTTTCTAACCGTGTACTTTACTTCTCAAAATGGGCCGGCCAGGCAAAATGAAGCTTTTCAGGCGGCTGTAGTAAAATACCTTGAGGGATCGGGCCGGTTTAAACATTATATGGAAAATGGTAAATAAAAATGGGGTGGTGCATTGCATGTTATGTCCGTTGCCTCAAGACAAAATGTATAACGCGCAATCACCAACCCCGGGGCTATTCGTTATTACAGATTAGGGGTTGCATAGCGAATAGGTTCTCCCAAAATAATCCGAATCGATTCTTCCGGATTTAAGTATTCAAATAACCGTCCTGTTGTAGTTGTATGTTTTAAGTGATATGTCTTAAGTAGTATCAGTGATACGATTGTTTACTATTTAGAATCCATAATTTATCTCTTACTACTTATGCATTATCAATTGCATATTAAATGCCGGTTTTGCAGTTCCGGATTTATTTAATCCCTTCTGGATATCTTAATTATTGGAAATCATAGAATAAAGGAATGATTATGTGGAAAACTCGCACAACATGCCTGTTGCTGGTAAAAGCAACGTCATCGCACTGCTGGGGAAAGCCGGGT
>JAGODE010000204.1 GCA_017998385.1 Chitinophagaceae bacterium
CATCAATGATGTGCACGTAGCCGTGACCTGGACTCCGCCATGGGATAAAAGCCGGATGTCGGAAGCGGCACAACTGGAATTAGGAATGCTCTGAAATTATCAATATCAAGCAACATGAAAATAACCGCACAGGAAGAATATGGCCTTCGCATTTTGATCCGCATTGCCGGATGCAAGGATAAGGAAGGGATGAGTATTCCCCGGTTAAGCGAAGCCGAGGGACTAAGCAGCCACTATGTGGCCAAACTTACCCGCGTTTTGCGAATGGCTAAACTTATTAATAGTACACCCGGTTACAAAGGTGGTTATATACTGGCGCGTCCTGCGCAGGAGATCGTGATCAATGATGTGCTGAAAGCTCTTGGGGGAGTAATGTTTGATAAACGTTTCTGTGGCCTGCATGCCGGATCTATGCGTCTTTGTACTAATTCAGTAGACTGCTCAGCCCGTTCACTGTGGCAAATGATACAGGTAACGGTAGATCAGCTGCTTAACCAGGTCACACTGCATGACCTGGTCAATACAGAAAAAGAATCGTCTGAAAAATTACGTCTGCTGATTAGTACCGGAGAGTTGACAGTAAACGGTTAACTGTAAAACTGCCTTCATTAGCACATTAGCACATTTGTCACATTAGCACATTGACTATAGCAGATGCATCGCAAATGCAATAGTCAATCCTATGTTTACCAGTATGCTGGCTGCGATTACAGCTATTACCCAGCGCATAGGGGCCTGTGCCAGTACGAGGCTATCGGCCATAAAAGCAAAGAGTATACCTGTTCCAAATGCGATTGGTGAACCTCCGGTAGCGCCTGCTATACCAATCATAATTGCCGCAACAGTAACCTGGATAAAAATACCGGTTGCAGTAATGCCAATGCGGTTCTCTTCCCACACAGGACCGTTTCTTTTGACCCAGCCACGGAAATTTTCGAATACAGAAGTTTTATGTACAGTTGGTAAAGAAAGACCATGCTGGCGGGGATGTATTGCAGTATGTTTCATAACTGACAGATTTTATTGATAACACAAAACTAGTATCAGTTAACTGCTACCGGGATGATGGCAGTCATCAGGGAAATTGATTTTGGACACGAAAACCAGCAGGCGAAGAGGAAGAATGTGCTAATGGGTTAATGTGCTGATGTGCTAATGATTTGAAAATTTGAAGATTTGAAGATGAGGGAGAAGCGTTCTAATGTGTTAATGCAGTCTTTGCGTTCTTAATCTGCTTTGCGTTCTTTGCGATTGAGGGAGAGGCGTTCTAATGTGTTAATGCAGTCTTTGCGTTCTTAATCTGCTTTGCGTTCTTTGCGATTTGAAAATGAGGGAGAGCGGTTCTAATGTGTTAATGCGTTCTTTGCGTTCTTAATCTGCTTTGCGTTCTTTGCGATTTGAAGATATGATGATCACTGCTGTCCGGGGCAATATCTTTATCTGTGGCATTCTACGTTTTCTGCAGGTAAAATTTCCCGCCGATGGTGCAGATTTACGCAGATAAATCCTTCCCGATTTTTTTAAACTGAATGACAGGCCAGTGTGCACTGTTTTTTATGGTGTTTGCATAACCGTCTATTCCATCTTTGCTGCATGGCCGGTAAACTACGAGAAAAAATAAGCGGATATGATAGGGCAATAGTATAAAGAATTCTGGCGCCGTTTATTCACCGCGTACTGTCATCTGTTAACTGTCTGAGAGAACCAGGTAAGTCTATTCATGTGTGCCATTGTCGTGCACAGACGTTGCACTCACCAGCGGGTTGCGATGGGGTAATATGCTTCTCAGTTTGCGGAGTACCAGGCTCACCACAATCATGAAGAGTATAAGGAAGAGTAACAGCCATTCCTGGCGTAAACCATTTAAAAGGTAAGACTCCAGCAAGACGAAGGCATGAATGCTGCAGATGATCCTTGTTGTAAATGCATGTCCGAATCCCTGGTTGGTAAGCAGGTGATGCAGATGGGTGCGGTCTGCTACAAAGGGTGATCGTCCGCGCCAGATGCGCATGGCAAATACCCGAATCGTATCAAAAACAGGAATGAGTACGATACCCAGCACAAATAAGGGAGCATGCCTGATGACGGGTGTGTTTTGTGTTACATTCAACTGTAATAAACGAATTGACAGGACGGCTATCACAAAACCGAGTACCAGCGAACCTGTGTCGCCCATAAAAATGCGGGCAGGGTTGAAATTGAAATATAAGAAAGCAAAGAGACCGCCCGCAAGTGAGAAAGCGATAAGCGCGGTATGATTGTCGCCACTGAGAATTAAGAATAATCCGAGTGTGATGAGGCTCATAAAACCCAGCCCCCCGGCCAGTCCGTCAATACCATCGATCAGGTTAAATGCATTTACGATGCCAACGATTGCCAGGATGGTAAAAGTATATTGCGAAAAGAGCGGTAATTCATAAATCCCGAATAATCCATCGAATGAAGTCACCCGTATGCCCGAAAGTGCAATGATAATGGCCAGTGCAATCTGGATGATGAATTTGTATTTGGCCGACAGGTCGCGCATATCGTCCATGATGCCCAGCCCAAGCAGCATGATTACGGAAAAGAAAAAGGCAACCTGTGCGGGTTCATAGCTAAATGGGAGCCAGAGCAATAAGGCCATCAGCATGCCGCCGGCAATGGAAACGCCTCCCATAGTGGGGATGGGTAGTAGATGCTCTTTGCGGGCAGTGGGCACATCCAGTAAATGAAAACGGCGCATAAGGCCTATTTGCGGGGGAATGCTGATGAGTGTTACCACAAAAGCAGTGGCAAAACAAAGCAGGGCATACTTATATAGATGAAAGGGCAAATCTATCTGAAGCAGGTAGAGGTGGTTTTTCATTCCGAATTCCCGGTTTCTAGGTTATTGGTTCTTTCAAGCCGGTCAGGGGCCTACACTAAAACCATATATAGCTGTTTTTTATTGTGTAATATGCCCGATTTCAGCCAAAGATAATAGCGAAATAAAGAGACATAAGTAGAAGGGGAAATGGATTATTGATTCTCAACATGCAGGCTATCAAATAGATATCCTGTGCCGATAGATCATTCAATCCTGTATTTTTGCGGATAAAATACATTTATTTCTTTCGCATCTTCCATACTGAACCAGCCGATTGAGTACCTGAAAGGGGTAGGACCGCAACGGGGCGACCTCCTGAAGAAAGAGTTGGGTATCTATGTGTTTGGAGACCTGCTGGAGTTATACCCGTACCGTCATGTAGATAAGACCAGAGTAGAAACGGTCAGTAGCATTACGCCGGAAAGTGACATGGTGCAGGTAGCTGTGAGGCTGCTGCATATGGAAGTCATCGGAGAGAAAAGAGGGCGGCGTCTGGTAGCCCAGGCACGCGACCAGACAGGATTTCTGGAACTGGTTTGGTTTCAGGGAGTCACCTGGGTACAGAAAATGCTGCAGCCGGGTCAGACCTACCTGGTATATGGGCGTCCTGGGTTTTTTCAGGGGAAACCGCAGATCGTACACCCGGAAATTGAAGTGTGGACACCAGAAAAAAAATCGGGACGAGCCTTTCTTGAACCCGTTTATCCAAGTACTGAAAAATTAAAGGCGCGCAGCCTGGGAGGCAGACAGCTTGCGAAGCTTACAGAAACGCTGCTCACCCAGGTGCATGAACGGGATCTGCCCGAAAATCTACCTGAAGAGCTGCTAACGCGTTTAAAGCTGCCGGGCCGTTATACAGCCTTCCGGCAAATACATTTTCCTGCTACCCTGGAGCAGTACCAGGCAGCAGTGAGGCGGCTGAAATTTGAAGAGATATTTTTCGCGCAGCTGCGCATGAATCTTTTGCGTACCGCCCGGCACCGGTTTTCGCGGGGCGTCATTTTTGATAAGGTGGGTGAACTTTTTCATTCCTTTTACCGGGATCATATGCCTTTTGAACTCACCAATGCCCAAAAGCGGGTGATCCGTGAAATAAGGGCTGATATGGGAAGTGGCCGGCAAATGAACCGCCTGTTGCAGGGAGATGTGGGTAGTGGTAAAACAATGGTGGCCCTCCTGATCATGCTGCTGGCAGCCGATAATGGTTACCAGGCCTGCCTCATGGCACCTACCGAAATACTTACGCGTCAGCATTACGAAACCATCAGCAAGCAACTGGAGCATTTGCCTGTTGAAGTAGCGATTCTTACAGGTACAACGCGTGCAGGTGAGCGAAAAAAAATATTACAAAGGCTGATAGCCGGTGAAATACAAATCCTGATAGGCACACATGCCGTGATAGAAGAGGTTGTGCAATTTCAGAAATTAGGCATCGTGATAATTGATGAGCAACACCGGTTTGGCGTGGCACAGCGGGCACGGTTGTGGGGAAAGGCCGAAGTGCCGCCCCATGTGCTGGTTATGACGGCAACGCCCATACCCCGTACCCTTGCCATGACAGCTTATGGCGATCTCGATTACAGTGTAATTGATGAATTACCGCCAGGCAGGCAACCCGTGACCACCGTTCATCGCTATGAATCACAGCGGAGCCGTGTCATGGACTTCATCAGGGCAGAAATAGAAAAAGGCAGGCAGGCATATATTATTTTCCCGCTTATTGAGGAAAGCGATAAGCTGGATTATGAAAACCTGATGCGGGGTTATGAAACCGTGAAGGGGTATTTTCCTGAACCAAAGTACTGGATCAGCATGGTGCATGGGCGTCAGCCGGCTGAGCAGAAAGAACAAAATATGCGCCGGTTTGTTGAAGGTGATACGCAGATCATGGTTTCTACCACGGTAATTGAGGTTGGCGTAAACGTACCCAATGCCAGTGTGATGGTTATTGAAAGCGCAGAAAAATTCGGATTGGCCCAATTGCATCAGTTGAGAGGCCGGGTGGGCCGGGGCGCAGAAAAAAGTTACTGCATTCTGCTGTCTTCGACCAAGTTGGGTAAGGATGCGCGGGAGCGGCTGCAGATCATGACACAGACGGGTAATGGATTTGAGATAGCCGAGAAAGATTTGGAGTTGAGGGGGCCCGGTGATATTGCCGGTACCCGGCAAAGCGGCATGCTTGATTTCAAACTGGCAGATATTGTACGGGACCGCCCCCTCGTAGATGCTGCCAAAACATTGGTAATGGATGTTTTGGAAAAAGATCCGGATCTGGATTCGGCAGAAAATTTGCGGTTAAAAAATTTCCTGCAGGCACAGAAAAGACAAACCAGCTGGAGCAAAATATCTTAACATAAGTTTTCGCATCCCTTCCAGGATTATTTACGTATTTTAATAATAGAATGGCTACCCTGAAATCTTCCATATTTTTCGTAGTCCTGCTCGCCGTTGCGTTTGCCGCAGGAGCCCAGGATTACAGCAATATTGAATTTATTGAAAACAAAGGTCAGTGGGATAGCCGTGTGCGCTATAAGGGCGAAATCAATTCGGGCGCTATTTTTATCCGCAATACCGGTTTTACCGTCCTGCAGCATCAGCCCGATGAATATGCGCTTATTCAGAATATGATTCAGCATCATGACCAGAAAGGTCTGGATGCCATGCGCCGGGCCGATGGTAAGCTGGCCGTTAACTCACATGCCTGGAATGTAGACTTTGTAGGGGCTTCTCCCCAAATGCGTGTGGTGCCTGATAAAGCCCTGCCTTCTCACAATAACTATTTCCTGGGAAATGATCCCTCCAAATGGGCCGCCGAATGTAAGATATACCAGGCCATGACGCTCGAAGATGTATATCCCAATGTGGATGTACGTTATTACACCTACAATGGTATGCTGAAGTATGATATTGTGGCCAGGCCCGGATCAGATATCAGTAAGATTGCGCTGCGTTATGAAGGCATTGATAAGATGGAAGTGAAGAATAAGGAACTGGTCTTGAAAACTTCATTGGGTGAGCGCAAGGAATCTTCACCGTATACGTACCAGGCAGATGGAAAAGAACGTAAGGAAGTAAGTTGTAAATATGTAATTAAAGGTGACCTGGTCACATTTGATATAAAAGGATACGATCGTAACAGCACACTGGTGATTGATCCTACACTGATCTTCTGCTCTCTTTCCAACAGTACGGCATCTAACTGGGGATTCACTGCGACCTATGGACCTGATGGGAGTTTTTATGGTGGCGGTATCGTATTTGAAGGGAATTCCTTTCCGGTATCACCCGGAGCTTTCCAGACCGTATTTCAGGGTGGAGTAGGCGAGCAGGGAACAGATATGGGGATTATCCGTCTTTCGGCCAACGGCAGTACCCGCCTTTTTGCTACCTATCTTGGTGGTTCACGCGATGAGCAGCCGCATAGTTTGATTGTAGATGCAGCAGGCAATGTTATTATTGCAGGACGTACCAATTCCACTACTGGCGGACCTGGCGGGCTTTTTCCGACTACAGGACCCACTATTGGAACCGGTGGCGATTACGACATTGCTATTGTAAAACTGAGTGCCAATGGCAGCACTCTGCTGGGATCGCGTCTTATAGGTGGTTCCAATGTGGATGGGGTTAATATTCGTGAAGGACGTAATGGCACTATTTCGCTACAACAGAATTACGGCGATGATGGACGTAGTGAGGTAATACTGGATGCTGCTAATAATATTTATGTAGCATCCTGTACACAGTCGACTAATTTTCCCGTGTTTAATGGCTTTCAGGCCACTTCAGGGGGTAATCAGGATGCGGTGATAATAAAGATGAATGCCAGTCTATCCGGTGATCCTTTATTCAGCAGCTATCTCGGTGGTGACCGTGCTGATGCTGCCTATGTTTTATCACTTGCTCCCAACGGAGATATTTTTGTAGCAGGAGGAACCGAGAGCGGCAATTTCCCCGGCAACCACGTGGGTACTATCGGTACTTCAAACAATGGGGGTATTGATGGCTTTGTAGCGCAGATAAGTAATGATGGCTCCAGTCTGATTCGCTCCACCTATATCGGCACGGCTAATGATGATCAGATATTTGGTGTGCAGTTTGACCGCAATGGATTTCCCTATATTATGGGGCAGACTACTGGTGATATGCCGGCTATTAATTCCACCTATAATCCAGCTGGCGGTAAACAGTTTATTGCCAAGCTGCAGCCTGATCTTTCGGCATACGTATACCGTACACGTTTTGGTACCGGTGCATCGAGACCCAATATTTCTCCAACCGCTTTCCTGGTTGACCGTTGCGAAAATGTATACGTTTCCGGGTGGGGTGGAGCTATCTCAACACAGAGTAATCCCTATTTAAGTGCAGGTACTCAGGGCCTGCCTGTTACTCCCGATGCATTGCAGCCCAATACAGACGGAAGGGATTTTTATTTCTTTGTATTGAAAAAGGATGCTTCCGGTCCGCTGTATGCCAGCTTTTTTGGACAGGCCGGCGGATTTACCGATCACGTAGATGGTGGTACCAGCCGCTTCGACCGCAATGGTGTGATTTACCAGGGTGTATGTGCCAACTGTGGTGGCAACGCCATCTTCCCCACTACACCTGGCGTATGGGGGCCTGTTAAGCCCGCTTCGGCTGTTTGTAACCTGGGCATGATCAAGATCGCATTTAACCTGGCTGGTGTGGGTGCCACCCTCCGTTCCGAAATCGGCGGAGTGGTCAATGATACCGCCGGCTGCGTTCCGCTTGATGTCAGTTTCACTGACCTCGTTCGCAATGCAAAAGAATATATCTGGAATTTTGGAGATGGTTCTCCCCAGGTAGGTCCTATTGCAGCAACTGCAGGAGGTTATCAGCAAACCCACACCTATACATCGACCGGTATATTCAGAGTAATGCTGATTGCCATTGACCCGGCCAGTTGTAATGAGCGTGATACTGTATATATGAATATACGTGTTGGTGACCTGGAGGCTAATCTCAGGGCCAATGTCGTGAAGCTCGATCCCTGCGATGCATTTAATTACCGCTTCGAAAATCTTTCTACAACGCTGCCTTCACGACCTTTCACCGACACCTCTTTTACCTGGGATTTTGGTGACGGCTCACCACGTGTACGTGCGGGCCTCGCCCCGGTTACGCATGCTTATGCAGCACCCGGTACCTATAATGCATGGCTGATTCTGAATGATACCAGCTATTGTAATAACCCCGATTCTATTCAGGTTGTAGTACGTGTATCGGCCAATGTAGATGCCAGTTTTGATGCGCCGCCGGTTGGTTGTGCACCCGATAATGTAGCATTTACCTATACCGGTACGGGTGGACAAACCTTTGAATGGGACTTTGGAGATCCG
>JAGODE010000205.1 GCA_017998385.1 Chitinophagaceae bacterium
GGCGTATATAGTGACCGGCATTTTTCTTATCACGCTTAATAGCCTTTTCCAGGATCTGAAGGGCATACGTTGCATCTCCTGCTGCCAGTTCCACATGCCAGTCGGCGATTTTCCCGATGAGATCAGCATCCTTTTCGCGGGTAGCGGCCAGTGCTTTATCAAAATCAGCCTGGGCCTCTGCCACCTTACCCTGCTTCAGCAAAACGCCTCCGCGTGCCACGAGTGCTGCCGGCTTATCTGCAATAGACGCCGGCAAAGTAGCCAGGTTCGCCACAGCCTTTGCACTATCTCCATTAAACAGGAAGGCACGGGTCAATCCCAACCAGGCATCGGCATCGCTGGCATCTTTTTTCAATACCTCCTGAAATACGGTGACCGCACGCTGGTACCGCTCATAGGCAATCAACTCCTCTCCTTCCTTAACCGACTGAGCCATAGCCGGCGAAAGCAGGAGACTGCTACCTATCAGCGTCATTAACCTTTTAGCTTGTTTTATCATATACATCTGTTGTTTTGGATAAAAAAATATCAGGCCGGATCAAGGGCCAGCACCTGGGTACGTGAACTGGCCGGCAACAAATCTGATATCTGCTGCTTCGTCCAGCCACTCACTGTCGTTTCCGTTCCTGAGTTGACAATAAGCATATCTGCCCCTACTTTATTGCAGTATTTGAGCAACGTACGGGCTTTATTATTTCCCTGCAGCACTTCATAGGCCACGGGATAAGGCCAGTGGGTCTTCAGTAGCCTGAAGGCATTAAAAAGCGATTGGCGACCAGGGCCATCATCTCGATCTGTTTCTTCTACCGACACCAGTCTCACCTGCATTTTTGATTTACGCCGCAAGGCCTCTAGCATAGCCAGTTTACGTGCCGAAGAATGGGCACCGATACAAACCACCACTGTACGTATCTCATTATTTAAAGAACCAGGCTTGGCTGTCAGCACGGCCACACCAGATGCTGCGGCAACCCGTGCAGGGATCACGGTATGCAGAAAAGGAAAAAGGCGGGTTCCGCCTTTCTTACCTATTATAATCAGGTCGGCTTCACGCGCCATGGCGCAGCGCACAATCGACTCCTGCACCGGCTCACCGAAAATGAGTTCCGTACGTACACTCAATGCAGGATGCTGCTCCTCTATCGTATTCTTCAATACCTGCAGTTTATCTATCAGCACCTGTTTATCGGCATTTACCTGCTGACGTGAATAACCTTTCACATAGCAATGAATACTTTGCACCATGCCGGGCAGCAGAATACGTTGCACATGTAATAATGTAATGCGGCAGCTGCTCAGCTGCACCAGGTCAACAGCACGGGCAATTGCCACTTCAGTATTTACGCTGAAGTCGACCGGTATCAAAATATGACTAAAGCCTGTGGCCATGTGCTAAAAATGACTCTTCCCTCTTAAGCATCCATTAATCATGAATTAAAAAAATATTAGAATCCGGAAAAGGCCTGCGTTTTCAACCGGCCAGAATAATCGTACCTTGCCGGTCAGCATTTCTTGTTCACCAAACTGGCATACATGGATCCAATCCGGATATTACTGGTAGAAGATGAAGCACGCATAGCCGATACGTTGCGTCAGGGGCTTACTGAAAATGGTTACGATGTGGAAGTGGCTTATGATGGCCAGATCGGATATCGTTTATTTCAAAATGGTGATTTCGGGCTGGTGGTATTGGACATCAACCTGCCTGGCATCAACGGATATGAACTCTGCAAACTGGTACGGGCGGCCAATGCACAGATACCGGTGATCATGCTCACTGCACTCAGCACACTCGACGATAAAATTGAAGGCTACGATGCTGGTGCCGACGATTATATTATCAAGCCCTTCGAGTTTCGCGAACTGCTGATGAAGATCAGGGTACTGCTGCGCAGAAGTGGTGACCCCAATACGCCGGTTGGCAACCTGCTTCGGGCAGGCGACCTGGTTATGAACCTCGACAACAAGGAGGTAAAGCGGAATGATATCCTGATCAATCTGACCGCCAAAGAATTTCAGCTGCTCGAATACCTGCTGCGTAATAAAAACCGCGTGGTATCGCGGGCAGATATTGCCATCAATGTATGGGACATCGATTTCGATACCAATACCAATATAATTGACGTATATATCAACTACGTGCGAAATAAAGTAGATAAGCCCTTTGCCGATAAACTTATTCATACACAGGTAGGCATGGGCTATATGCTGAAAGAAAATAGCTAGTCATGCCCATTCGTTTCCGCATTACGCTCCTGTTTACTGCTGCCGTATTTGTCATTCTCGGCATTGTATGCCTGGGCATTTATTATTTTTCTGCCAGCAACCGGGAGGCCGGAATCCGCAAACGTCTTACTAACCGGGCCACTACTATTTCGCGCCTGCTGGCACAGTCCGAAATATTTGACCGCGATCTCATTCGCCGTATAGACTCCTCTACATCGCTCACGCTTCAAAACAAAACCGTACAGGCTTACAATAGCCATGGCCGTAAAATCTATTCATACAGTGACCGGCCCCATGATACGATTCATGTCAGCAATGAGATACAAGCCGAAGCAAGGCATAAAGGATCCTTGTTTTACAAAGAAGAAGGAAAGGAAGTTGTAGCCCTGGCCGGTAAGTATCCCGAAGGGCCCGTAGTAGTGTGTGGCGCCGTAGATGCCGAAGGCCTCAACAACCTGGCCCGGCTCCGCAGTATCCTGTTAACCAGTTTTATTGGCGGCACCCTTATTTCGCTCATTGTTGGCTGGATATTTTCCCGCCGTCTGCTGCGCCCCATTCGCCAGATCACCGCAGATGTAACCGATATCTCCGCTTACCATCTCGACCGGCGTATACAAACCGGGCACAATAAAGATGAATGGTATCAGCTCTCTGCCACCCTCAACGAATTGCTCGACCGGCTCAAGGAAAGTTTTGAACTCCAACGCCGGTTTATCTCCAATGCTTCGCATGAGCTGTCCACTCCCCTTACGCTTATCTCGAGCCAGCTGGAAGTATCCCTGCAGCGCAACCGTACCGACGAAGAATACCGGAAGATCATGTATACCGTTTTGCAGGATGTGCACCATATGAACAACCTGGTACAAACACTTTTGCAGTTTGCCACGGCAGCCGGTAATCCCGGCGGACTCAACATTGACCTGGTACGGATCGATGAGGTACTGATGCAACTGCCCGGCGAAATTCATAAACAGGACAACCAGTTTCATATCAGCCTGCAGTTTGGCCCTCTTCCCGAAGAAGAAGACCGCCTGCTGGTTCTGGGCAACCAGGAACTGCTCTTTACTGCCATCCGCAATATTGCCACCAATGGCTGCAAATACTCCAACGATAACCGCGCAGATGTAAGCCTGGAGGTAACCGACAAATGGTTTATCATCCGCATCAGCGATAAAGGTGTGGGTATGGATGAAAAAGAGCTGAGCAATATTTTTCAGCCTTTTTATCGCATCAATGATGCGCATGAGGCAAAAGGCTTTGGACTGGGACTTTCGCTGGCCCATCGCATTATTAAATTGCACAAAGGCAATATCAGTGTCATCTCTGCGCCGGGTACCGGTTCTACATTTACAATAGAATTACCCGTTGCCCGCCCTCTCTAAGGTTATTTTAATAAGAGCTTAAGGTCTCCATAATATCCGGTACGGAAATTTGCCGCGTCAACTATCGCGCTTAACCTAAATAAAATCCTATGGAACGATACTGGGATACGCTCTTCTGGGGTAATACGCTTCGCGACTGGACAATCACACTGGCAATCGTAACAGGCGGCTTTTTAATCTTGCGAATCATCCGTTTGATTGTATTAAAACGATTGCAGGCATGGAGCAGCCGTACGGCAACAGGCTTCGATGATTTCCTCATCCGCCTCTTTAAACGATCGGTAATGCCCCTGCTTTACCTGGGCGTGTTCAATGCCGGCATCGGATATCTGAGCCTGCCCACCCGGGCTACACAGATTATACAGACAGCCTCGCTGGTGGTAGTTGTGTTTTTTGTGATACGTATGGTGAGCGACCTGCTTGGTTACGCTTTTCAGCGCTTTGCGGGCAACGCTTCGCATGATCCCGCACAGGCCAAACAGGCTCGCGGTATACTCCTGATCATAAAAGTGGTATTGTGGGTCATCGGGTTTATTTTCCTCATAGATAACCTTGGCTACGATATTACCACCATTGTCACCGGCCTGGGCATCGGTGGTATTGCTATTGCACTGGCGGCTCAAACCATCCTGGGCGATCTCTTCAGCTACCTCGTTATCTTTTTTGACAAGCCCTTTGAGACCGGTGATTTTGTAATTACAGGCAGTCACTCCGGAATCGTGGAATACATCGGCATCAAAACAACCCGCCTGCGTACACTGAGCGGAGAACAACTGATTGTATCCAATACCGATCTCACCAACTCCCGGGTTCAGAATTTCAAGCGTATGCAACGGCGGCGTGTGGTTTTTCCGGTGCGTGTGACCTACAATACCGGAGCGGCGCAACTGCGCCGTATTCCCGGCATGGTAAAAGATATCGTAACGGCGATACCCGAAACCCTGTTTGACCGCACCCACCTGGCGGTGCTGGCCGAGTCCTGCATCCAGTTCGAAATCGTGTATTATGTGCTGAGTGCCGATTATGTCAAATTCATGAATATCCAGGAGGCGGTATGCCTGGGCATTTATGAAGCCTTTGAGCGCGAAGGCATCGAATTTGCCTTTCCCACACAGAAATTGCTATGGGAAAACATTGCCGCTTCACAGCCGGTACATCCCTCCTAAAAAACAGGCGGTCTGTTTCACAAAAACATTATTTTTGCAGCCCCGGTTCCCACCGGGGCTATTTTGACTCCGTAGCTCAGTTGGTAGAGCAGCTGACTCTTAATCAGCGGGTCCAGAGTTCGAGTCTCTGCGGGGTCACTGAGGGCACAATGTTTTTTCATTGTGCCCTTTTTATTTAGTACCAAATCCTTCCCGTTATCAGGAAGCCATAACATCTTTGCGTCAGCAGCTTACTCATAAAAGCAGTAACTTGAAGCCTTACATTACAGGCCATATGAAAAAAATATTTTTTCTCTTCATCAATATCTTTACCTGCGTTTCTGCCGCCCTGGCACAAGTGCAGGTACAAAATTTAAGCACCGAAAACCTGAGCAATCCTATTGGCCTCGATGTACTCAGACCTCATTTTAGCTGGCAACTTGTTTCCTCCAAACGCAATGTGCAGCAAACGGCCTACGAAATAAGAGTTGCAACTGATTCCAGAGAACTTATCCGTGGTAAAAAAAGCTGGAGTACGGGTAAGGTCATTTCTGATCACTCTATCCTGATAGCTTATAATGGAGAACCACTCCGCTCCGGCACACGTTATTACTGGCAGGTTCGTGTTTGGGACAATTCAGGCCAGGCTTCTGCCTGGAGTGAACCAGCCTTTTGGCAAATGGGGCTGCTAAACCCGGTTGACTGGAAAGCCAACTGGATTGTACCCGGATTTGAAGAAGACAGCCTTAGGGCCTCTCCCCTGTTTCGTAAAGAATTCACAGGTAAAAAAAAGATCAAAACAGCAACTGCTTATATTACTGCACACGGCCTCTACGAAGCAAGCATCAATGGGAAGAAGACGGGGGATGCCTTTCTCACACCTGGCTGGACAAGTTATAACAAACGCCTCCAGTATCAGGTCTATGATGTAACGGATCTCGTAAAAAAAGGGGATAATACCATTGCTGTAACCCTTGCCAGCGGCTGGTATCGTGGCAACCTGGTATGGGAAGGACAAAAGAACATCTACGGTAAAGATATCGCGCTGTTATTTCAGTTGGAGATTACCTATTCCGATGGCACCACTGAAAGTATTATTTCTGACGAAACCTGGAAATCTTCTACCGGGGCCATCCGCTATTCGGAGATTTATCATGGAGAAACAATAGACGCCAGGCAGGAGAAGACCGGATGGACCTCTGCCGGATATAATGATCAGGAATGGAGTAAGACCAAACAAGTCGATTTTCCTAAAGACATCCTGATTGCTACGCACAATGAATTCGTCAAAAAGCACGAAACCTTTAAACCCGTACGTATTTTCAAAACTCCCAGCGGCGAACAGGTGATTGATTTTGGACAAAACCTGGTCGGTTGGGTCGTGCTCAAAGCAACTGGAAAATCGGGTGACAGGATCATTGTCTCCCATGCAGAAGTACTGGATAAGGCTGGAAATTTTTACACAGCAAATCTCCGGAGAGCAAAAGCACAGGATACCTATATTTTAAACGGAGACGGAGAAAAAACTTTTGAACCTCATTTTACCTGGCATGGCTTCCGCTTCATTAAAGTAGAAGGATACCCCGGCGAATTAAAGCCGGAAAACTTTACAGCCGTAGCGCTGTACTCCGACATGAAGCCAACCGGCAGCTTTACATCCTCCAATCCACTGATCAACCAGCTGCAGCATAATATTGTATGGGGCTTAAAAGGTAATTTTCTCGACGTTCCGACCGATTGCCCGCAAAGAGATGAACGCCTGGGATGGACTGGCGATGCGCAGGTATTTTTCCGTACAGCTTCTTTTTTAATGGATGTTGACAATTTTTTCAAAAAATGGATGAACGATCTGGTCGCAGATCAGTTCTCCAATGGCAGTGTACCACATATCATCCCGAATGTGCTGGGCAATGAGGGTGGCAGTGCCGGCTGGGCCGATGCATCTACTATCATACCCTGGAATATGTACCTGGCTTATGGAGATAAAAGAATACTGGAAAATCAATATCCCTCTATGAAGGCATGGGTAGACTTCATGACCAGCCAAAGCACCAATTATCTATGGAATAAAGGAGGTCACTTCGGCGACTGGTTGTTTTACAGCATCACCGATGATGTGGATGGCAGATCAGCCATTACCGACAAATACCTGATTGCGCAATGCTTTTATAGCTACTCCGCACAATTGCTGATCAGGGCAGCCAGTGTACTGGGTAAAACTGAAGACGTTGTTACCTATTCCAATCTTCTGAGTAAGATCAAAGACGCTTTTATAAAAGAATACACCACAGCAAACGGAGCTACCATAAGTAATACACAAACTTCTTATGTGCTGGCCCTGCATTTTGATATGTTGCCCGAAACATTGCGGCAACAGGCTGCAGACAGGCTGGTGAAAAATATTAACCAATACGGCACACACCTGACGACCGGGTTTCTGGGCACACCCTATCTCTGCCATGTGCTCAGTCGCTTCGGACACACAGATGTGGCATATAACCTTCTCTTACAGGAAAGCTACCCCTCCTGGTTATACCCGGTAAAAATGGGAGCTACTACCATATGGGAGCGTTGGGATGGCATGAAGCCCGATAGCAGTTTTCAAAACGCCGGCATGAATTCGTTCAATCACTATGCCTATGGTGCCATTGGCGACTGGATGTACCGGGTAATAGCGGGGCTTGATACCGAAGAAGAAAGCGTTGGCTATAAAAAAAGTACCATTAAGCCACATATCGGCAAAGGACTTACACAGGCTGCGGCCAGCTATCTTACACGCTACGGAAAATTGTATGCCGGCTGGAAAATTGATAGCAATAAATTACTGCTGGATATAGAAATCCCTGTTAATACAACAGCTACTGTTTATATACCCGCTACAGATGCTGGCGATATAACCGAGAACGGAAAGGCTTTAAGCGCATCCAAAGATATCCGGATAGCGGGCAGGGAAAAAGAATATGTAGTGCTAAAAGTAGGCTCTGGCTCGTACCAGTTTAGTGCCCCCTGGAATGCACCGAAATAAATACCGGTATCAACGACCCGGATATATTCCAGTTCCGAGGAAACAATTCGATACTCTACCGATACTATTTCTTTTGCAGCATCCTCCCGGGGGCGGGAAGTGCATTTCATAATTAAGCACAAAAAGATCCCGGGAAACTCATTAATACCCCCGCGAGCCTCCCCAATCCTCCACCAAAGAGTTTGCATTTTGTAGCAACAGGGTCAGTGCAGCGACAGGTGAGGATAAATGATTTCACCAGGCGTTATTAATAAGAAAGAATCCCCTCTCACAGTCCCCCCCCCCACTCACTGCTCCTTAAACCCGGGTAGCTATTGAATCGGCGCACTTCGCACTAAACACGAATCGTCTTGCTTGTATCCGTATGCGCTGAGAATGCCTTCTTCTCCTTTCTATA
>JAGODE010000206.1 GCA_017998385.1 Chitinophagaceae bacterium
GAATAACGACAAGAAAATGGAGAGTATCTACAGCAAAAGAATTCGTGCTGGTAAAAGAAGGACTTACTTCTTTGACGTGAGAGCTACCCGCGGTAATGATTATTACCTGACCATTACAGAGAGCAGGAAGCGTTTTGATGACAACGGTTACGACCGGCACAAAGTCTTTTTGTACAAAGAAGATTTCAACAAATTCATCAAAGCATTGAATGAGGCGGTTGATTACGTAAAAACAGAATTGATGCCTGACTTCGATTTCGATGCTTTCAATCATGATGAAGCACTGGGCGAAGGTGAAGTTGATGGTCTGGGCGACAACGTCCCTGCTTCAGAAGTAGCTCCCGCTCCTGCAGAAGCCAGCGCACCCGCAGAATCCGGTTCTGCCGCTGCCAGCTCCGAAGAAGTAGACAAATGGTAATAAGCACCTGAACTAACTGTATAGCTTATTTGAAGGCTGTTCCTGATGGAGCAGCTTTTTTTTGAGGTAAAGGGTGGAGGGTGTAAGGTATAAGGTATAAGAAGTAGTAAAGATTTGTATTCCTTTATTGGTATAAAGTAAAAGCGCCATCAGACCGACGGCGCTTTTACTTTATCATTGTTTTACTGTTTAGGTAGAAACATTTTTAATTTTTGGGCAGGTCTTATTGGCTTGATGGGTGATATGCTTACCGGTGAATGTGGTTTTACCTGCTCCTGTGCTGTTATCATCGGATTGACAGGAGTACCGGGTATCAGCGGTGTTTTACGCAAACCCATCACTGGCATATTATAATTGAAAAGACCGGGAGTGTTTTGTCGTGCCACAGGCATTGTAGGCAGCACCTGGGGTACTACACACGGCATATTGTCCTGGGGCAACGCATACACTTTATTGCCATTGGGCAATGTGTGCATTAACTGAGCCTGCGGTTCATTGGGTATAATCAGCGCATTGAACGGCCGTGAAACCGTATCAGCCTTTGTTAGCGGAAGGGTGATTTCTTCCTGCCGGGCATTGACCGCCTGAAACAACAAACAGCCTAATGCCAGTAACGTTACTCTCATACTGCTGTGGTTTAGGTACACAATCTACGAATCTTTTCGCATTTTTTTGTAACTATTTATCAGCCCATTGGTGGAGGCATCATGGCTTGTGACCCTGTCGGGCGACAGAAGCTCCGGCAAAATTTTACCGGCCAGTTGTTTACCCAGTTCCACTCCCCACTGATCAAAACTGAAAATATTCCAGATCACGCCCTGCACAAATATTTTGTGTTCGTACAGTGCAATGAGTTGTCCGAGTGTATACGGCGTAATCTTTTTTATGAGGAAAGAATTGGTGGGCTTATTACCGCTAAACAGTTTGAAGGGCAGGAGGCGGGTGATCTGCTCCTGGCTGAGTCCCTGTTTGACCAGTTCTTCCTGTGCTTCGGCCGCGGTCTTACCGTTCATGAGCGCTTCTGTCTGGGCAAAGAAGTTGGCCAGCAGTTTGGGGTGATGATCGCCGATGGGGTTATGCGATTGTGCAGGGGCCAGGAAATCGCAGGGAATAAGCGGGGTGCCCTGGTGAATGAGCTGGTAAAAGGCATGCTGTCCGTTGGTGCCGGGTTCGCCCCATATTACAGGTCCCGTACTATAGTTGACGGCCTGTCCGTTGCGATCCATGCTTTTACCATTGCTTTCCATATTTCCCTGCTGGAAATAGGCCGCAAAGCGGTACATATACTGATCGTAGGGTAAAATGGCTTCTGACTGTGCGCCAAAAAAATTCGTATACCAGATGCCATTCAGCGCCATGATGAGGGGGATATTCTTTTCGGGAGCTGCTTCGGCAAAATGTTTATCGCTGCTGTGCGCACCGCGCAGCAATTGCTCAAAGTTGTCGTAGCCGATACTGAGGGCAATCGACAGGCCAATGGCACTCCAGAGCGAGTAACGGCCGCCTACCCAGTCCCAGAATTCAAACATGTTTTTTTTGTCGATCCCAAACCGTACGACTTCCTTTTCATTGGTGCTGAGCGCCACAAAATGTTTGGCCACATGTGCCTCATCCTTTGCCGTTTTCAGAAACCAGTCGCGGGCAGTATGGGCATTGGTCATGGTTTCCTGGGTGGTAAAGGTTTTGGAAGCAACAAGAAAGAGTGTGCGTTCGGGTTTTACCTTTTTCAGCGTTTCGGCCATATGTGTGCCGTCGATATTGGAAACAAAATAGGTCTCCATGTCGTCAACGGCATATGGTTTCAAAGCTTCGGTAACCATCTGGGGACCCAGATCGCTGCCGCCAATGCCAATATTGACGATGTATTTGATGCGTTTGCCTGTATAACCGCGGTGTGTACCATCATGTACTTCGCCACAGAATTTTTTCATTTTCCGCAGCACTTTTTTAACAGCTGGCATCACATCTTCTCCTTCCGTAATTACGGGCTTGCCGGAAAAATTGCGCAGCGCCGTGTGCAGTACGGCCCGGTTTTCTGTTTCGTTGATCAGTTCACCATTCAGCATGGCATCCCGCGCTTCGGCCACTTTGCATTCTGCAGCCAGTTGCAGCAATAAATTGCGCGTATGTTCTGTAATGATGTTTTTAGAATAATCGAACAGGATATCTTCCAGTTGTATGCTGAATTTTTCGAAACGCTGCGGGTCGCTGGCAAAGAGGTCTTTCATCTGAATAGCCTGCATAATGGCCTGCTCTTCGCGCAGGAGCTGCCAGGTGTCTGTTGACTGAGGGTTGATCTTCGGAAACATAAGAGGTGTTATATAGATTCTAAGATAGTAATTGTCTGATCAATCATGGCGGGCGTGATATCGAGGTGCACTACCAGTCTGACGCGATTGGGAGCAATGGCATAAGCCAGGATATCTTTTTCCCTGAGTTGCTGTACCAGGGCCGGGGCCGACTGACCGGGATGCAGTTCAAAAATGATGATATTGGTTTCTACCGGCAACAGTTCTTTTACAAAGGGGCGTTGGTGCAGGCAACTGGCAAGAGCCTGTGCATGGTTATGGTCTGTAGACAGCCGGGTGATATGATGCTCCAGTGCATACAACCCTGCTGCAGCCAGCATACCCGCCTGGCGCATGCCGCCGCCAAATACCTTACGGATACGGCGCGCTTTCCGGATAAAAGCTTTTTCACCGAGCAGTACACTGCCTACGGGGCAGCCCAGGCTTTTGCTGAAACAGATCGAAATACTGTCAAACAACTGACCATACTGTGCAGGCGTTTCTCCTTTAGCCACCAGTGCATTCCACAGTCTCGCACCATCGAGGTGAAAAGGGAGGCCGGCTTCTTTGCAAACCTGTCCAATCGCTTCCATTTCGGTAAAGTCATAACAACTGCCGCCGCCACGGTTGCTTGTATTTTCGAGGCATACCAGGCTGGTGCGCGCTTTATGTACATCATCGGCATTGATGCCTTCGCGCACCTGGGTGGCTGTAATGCGGCCACGGTTGCCTGTCAGCAATTTTACCGATGCACCGGCATTGAAGGCAATACCACCACCTTCATACTGGTAGATATGAGCCGATTCGTCGCAGATCACCTCATCGCCGGGCTGCGTATGGCATTTGATGGCAATCTGGTTGGTCATGGTACCCGATGGGCAAAACAGGGCAGCTTCCATTCCAAAAAGGGAAGCGCATTGCTGCTCCAGGGCGTTGATAGAAGGATCTTCGCCAAACACATCATCGCCAAGCGGGGCTTTCATCATGGCCTCATGCATGCCGGGAGTGGGGCGGGTAACGGTATCGGACCGGTAATCAATTAACATCGCGGATCTTTTGCTGCAAGATAATCAGTTCGCTCCGCAAATGAGGCAGTTGGCGAATCCATAAAACCTTTTATCAGCTGTAAATAAATATCTTGCGCTAACAATAGTTTGTAATGGCATCATGGATTATGGTTCTGATAGTAATTGTTTCCACTATCATGCTGGGGGTGGCAGTGTACCTCCTGTCGATCTTCAACCGCCTGTTTATAGGCGTCCGTAATAAATGGCTCCGCAAAAACCTGGCAGTATTGGTGGTGGGCTTATGCTTTATGTTTTCCCTGCTTTCGGCCTCCTCTGAAATATTTATGAAAGCAGCCAAGCAGGGGTGGGTGACTGCGCTGGCTATACAAATGCTGCAATCCACCCTCATCGTTTTATTTGTATTTAATGTGGTATGGGTCGTGGTGCAGATCCCCTCCGTGAAAAAGCTGAACTTCTTCCGGCACCATACCGTAGTAGTACTCACCATTGTACTTTCTGCCGTGTTGATCTACTCCGTATTGAACTACTTCAACCATGGTTTTCAGTTCAAAGAGCTGCGGGTGACCCTGATCTTTGCACTCTATAATGCCTTTGCCACAGGTCTTATCTATACAGCCATCAATTATGTAGACCAGGAACGAAAACGGAAGCTGAACGAAAAAGAATTGGAAGTAGCACAGCTTACTGTGCTCAAAACCAAGGCAGAACTGGATGCATTGCACTCGAAAGTAAATCCTCACTTCCTCTATAATGCGCTTAACTCCATCGCCGACCTTTCTATAACCGATGGGCGTAAAGCGAGGCGAATGACCATTGCCCTGGCCGATCTTTTCCGCTATAGTATTAACTACAGCCAGAATAACTATTCTACGGTGGCCGATGAGATTGAAATGGCGGAAGTGTATCTGCAGATCGAAAAGATCCGGTTTGAAGATCAACTGAACTATTCTGTAAATGTGCAGGAAGAAGCCCGGCATTACCTGTTGCCCCGATTCCTGCTGCAGCCGCTGGCCGAGAATGCCGTCAAACATGGTTTGAAAGCTACCGGCCGCATGACGGAAATACAACTGGAGGTGACGCTGGTCGAAGACAGGCTGCAGATCATCCTGGCCGATAATGGTCCCTTCTTTCCCGATGAGCTGGTGCCCGGTTATGGGCTGAAGAGCGTATTCGATAAGCTGGATCTTCTTTTCCCCGGCGAATATGAGATCCGTTTTACCAACACCCCCCGCAAACAAGTGATCATTGTATTGAATAAACTGATGAAAAATGAACCAGGTATTTAAAGCCCTCGTAATTGATGATGAACCTGCAGCCCGCCGCCTGATGAAAAGTCTGCTGCTGGATCATACCGATGTGGTTGAAGTGATAGGAGAGGCAGGCACCGGTACAGAAGCCATTCAACTGATCGAGCAACTGCATCCCGATCTCGTATTCCTGGATATCCAGATGCCCGACCTTACCGGTTTCGAAGTACTGGAACGGTTGCAGCACAAACCCAATGTAATCTTCACTACCGCCTATGAGCAGTATGCTATCAAGGCCTTCGATAATTTTTCTGTCGATTACCTGCTCAAACCAATCAAAGAGGAAAGGCTGGAAAAAAGTATGGCCAAACTCAAACAGTTTGGGCGCCTTAATCAATCCGTCAATATTAGCGGCTTGCAGGATATCATCAAACAATTGCAGGCTCCTCCCAAAGCCACTGCACTGCCCATCCGCACCGGCGACCGCATTACACTGCTGCGGTTTGAACAGATCATTTATCTCGAGGCGCAGGACAAATACGTATATGTATATACTGCAGACGGTCAGAAATATCTCACCGATCAGTCACTAACCTCGCTGGCCGAAAAACTGCCTGCCGGGTTTTACCGTATTCAGAAGTCGTATATCCTCAACAAAGAGCGCATCCGCGAAATGCACCGTCACTTCAACGGGCGGTACCTCTTTGTGATGGATGATAAGAATGCTACCCGCCTCACATCAGGGCGTACTTATTATGATGATATCAAGAATGAATTTGGTCTCTGAGTTTTTCAGGCCGACCTCACTTTCCCTCCATTCACTGGTGTAAAACCGCAATTCACCCGTTACCTCTTTTCAACCGCACCGGCTGCCGGTAGCTTTGCTACCAGTGGCCCGGTTGTATTTGCCGCTCAGCACAATCACGCAGGGCATTTGTAACCAATTTGTCAGTTCTCCGTCACAAAGCAGCCTGATTCAGTAGCCGGTTATCCTCGATTCTTACCGTTTGGTACAAAACAATGATCTATGCAATGCAAAGTACCTAATTTTGGACTGTAATAATCAACAACTAGTACTGTAAAATATATAAGTCGTTTAAAATGAGAAAGTTATTTACCCTTATCGGTTTGATTATCCTGGTAACCAGTCAAAGCCAGGCCCGGCAAAGCGGTGTACGGGTGCAGGGAAAGGTGATCGATGGCAGCACCAAAACCGTTGAATCGGCTACCATCGGCCTGCATCGGGCTGGTGATTCTGTGCTGGTCAAAATGGCGGTGGCTGATAAAACCGGAGCTTTTGTATTTGAGCAGGTAGCAGCCGGCCGCTATCAGGTAGCGGTAACTGCCGTGGGCCATGAACCGCTGCGATCGGCCATATTTGAGGTAAAAGCCGGGCAGGCGCTTGAGCTTCCTGTTATGCAACTGGTTCCAGTAGCCCGTGCAATCAGCGGAGTGACCGTTACTGCGCGTAAACCCCTGATAGAACAAAAGCCTGACCGCACTATCGTAAATGTAGAAGCATCTCCCACCAATGTGGGCAATTCGGCGCTGGAAGTGCTGGAGAAATCTCCGGGCGTTACTGTTGATAAGGACGGTAATATCAGCCTGAAAGGAAAACAGGGTGTACAGGTATATATTGACGGCCGCCCCAGCTATCTCAGCGGAGCTGATCTGGCCAACCTGCTCAAGAGCATGAATGCCAGCCAGCTTGATCAGATCGAGATCATGACCAATCCTCCTGCCCGATACGATGCAGCCGGCAACTCGGGTGTTATTAATATCCGCACCAAAAAAACCAAACAGTTTGGTTATAACGGCAGCATTACGACCGGTTATACGCTGGGTTGGTATGCCCGCTTCAATGAGTCTGTAAACTTTAACTACCGCACTGGTAAGGTAAACCTGTTTACCAGTCTCAATTATAATAAGAATCATCGGGGCGAAAACCTGTTTATCAAACGCAATTTCAGAGAGCCGGTCACCAAAGACATTTCATCAAGATTTGAACAGGAATCGCGTATGGTCAACAGTGGCGATTTCTTCAGCGGCAAACTGGGGCTTGATTACTCTGCCAGTAAACGTACTACCCTGGGCTTTGTGCTGAATGGCTTTTACAATCCATCGGAGTGGCAGAGCCGCACACCTACCTGGATCTACGATCCTGCAGGTAACCTGCAAAGCCGCACGTATGCTTATACACGCAATGATGAGAAATGGAAAAACTATAGTGTTAACCTCAACTTCCGTACGGTACTCGACTCTGCCGGCCAGGAGCTGACAGGCGACTTTGATCATATCCAATACCGTTCTACCAATTCTCAGCCGCTGTACAGTTCTTATTTCGATGCAGCAGGCAATCCATCGCTGACACCTGATACACTGCTGGGCTCCCTGCCCCAGGATATTTATATCTACAGTGGCAAACTGGACTATTCACTGCCATTGGGTAAAGGAGCTAAGCTGGAAGCAGGATTGAAATCAAGTTATGTGGAAACCGACAATAACGCGATCTACGAAAATCTGGTGAGTGGTCAGGCTGTACTGGATTCCGGCAGAAGCAATCATTTCGTTTACGATGAAAATATCAATGCCGCCTATGTAAATTATAGCCGTCCGCTGGGCAAGAAGTGGAATGCGCAAATGGGGCTGCGACTGGAAAATACCAATGCCAATGGCCTGTCGAAAGGATATACCTGGGATCAGGCGCAGAATAAATTTACCTATACCGAAAAAGAATTCAAACGCCGCTATACACAACTGTTTCCCACAGTATACCTGCAGTATGTGGCCAGTGAAAAAAATCAGTGGGTGATCAATTACGGCCGCCGGGTAAACCGTCCCAATTACCAGGATCTGAATCCTTTTATCAACTTTCTGGACCGGTATACGTTTCAGCAGGGTAATCCGGATCTGAAGCCACAGTTTTCGCACAACATCGAGCTGAGCCATACTTATAAAGGATTTCTGACTACCACACTCAATTATACGCAGACCGATGATATCATTCAGCAGGTGTTTGAGCAGAATGAAGCGACCAACGAAACGTTTATCAAAAAAGCCAATATAGCCAGTCTCAAACAGGCAGGTTTATCCATCAGTGCTTTTAAAGAACTGAATAAATGGTGGAGTGGCAATATCTATATAAACGTATTCAGCAATCATTTCAAGGGTATCGTGAATAATGA
>JAGODE010000207.1 GCA_017998385.1 Chitinophagaceae bacterium
GGTTGCGCAGTGTTTTATTGCGTTGATGGCGCACTTCCATGGGTACTACAGGCTTCAGCTGCAGGGCATGTGTATTGTCGCGCTCGCTGTAGGTAAATACGTGCAGGTATGAAATGTCGAGGCTGTGCAGAAAATCGAATGTTTCCTGGAAGGCTTCATCTGTTTCGCCGGGGAAACCCACGATCACATCCACGCCAATAGCACAGTGTGGCATCAGGCTCTTGATCAGCTGCACACGGTCCGCATACAGCTCACGGCGGTACCGGCGACGCATGGCGGCCAGGATATTGTTGCTGCCACTTTGCAGCGGGATATGGAAATGCGGCATGAACTTGCGGCTCTGTGCCACAAAACGGATGATATCGTTGGTAAGCAGGTTGGGCTCAATAGATGAAATGCGATAGCGTTGAATGCCTTCTACTTCATCGAGTGCCTGTACCAGCTCATAAAAATTCTCTTCACGCTCATGGATGCCAATCGTTGTGCCGGCTCCATCAGGCCCTTTTCCAAAATCGCCCAGGTTGACACCCGTCAGCACAATTTCCTGTACACCGGAGGCTGCCAGCTCCCGGGCATTGCGCAGCACATTGCTGACGGTATCGCTGCGGCTCTTGCCACGGGCCATGGGAATGGTACAGAAAGCACAGTTATAGTCACAGCCATCCTGCACTTTCAGGAAAGTGCGGGTGCGGTCATTGACAGACCAACTGGAATGAAAACCAGTAACTTCTTCCACATCGCAACTGCAGATACGGGCAGAATCACCCTTGGCGAGTTCGCGCAGATGTTGCGCAATATTGAACTTTTCAGCGGCCCCCAATACGAGATCCACTCCGGGAATCTCAGCGATCTCTTTGGGTTTTAGCTGGGCATAGCAGCCCGTGATCACCACCAGGCTTTCGGGAGCCTTGCGCTGGATGCGGCGCACCAGCTGACGGCATTCCTTGTCGGCATTATCGGTAACCGAGCAGGTGTTGATAACATACACATCTGCCTGATCCTCAAACTCTTTTTTCTCAAAACCTTCCTGTTCCAGCAAACGCGAGAGGGAGGAGGTCTCTGAAAAGTTGAGCTTACAACCCAGTGTATGAAAAGCCACAGTGCGGGGCGACGACAAAGACATAGGCCGCAAAGTTAAGGCAAAAGGGGAGAAGGGAGAAGGTGGAAGGTAAGGCGTGAGGTAGAAGGCAAAAGATTCAGGTAAGGGTGGGAAGGGGCTTAATTCGGCTATCGGCTTTTTTGCTGCTATTTACGTGGTTTTATCTTCACGGCTTGCCTTTTACCTTTCACCCTTTATCTTCAACCTTCGCTTAAAAGGCAAAAGGGTAGAAGGTGGAAGGGAGAAGGTAAAAGATTGGGGTAAGGGAGGGAAGGGGCTCAATTTACCTATCTGTTTTTTAGCTGCTATTTATGGGGTTTTATCTTCACGGCTTGCCTTTTACCTTTCACCCTTTATCTTCAACCTTTTCTTTAAATCGTATAACTTAGAACCCGAAACTTAAAACTGTTGCGTGAACAAAAAATGGATTCCTTTTCTCCTGGTTGCCGTGCTGGCTATCGTATTACTCATTGTCCGGCGTTTGCAGCAGCCCGGGCCGGCAAAGCCAAAAACCACTACGACCGACAATCGCCGTACCACCACAGACCCGGCAGCTGTAAACCGCAACCGTGGGTTTGACCGCCGTATTTCCTATATCGAGTACACCGCGCATGCCAAATGCCGCATGCAATGCCGCAAGATCACCCAGGCCGAAGTGGAAGATATCATGCGCAACGGAAAGATCAATTACAACAAAAGTGATGTAAATGACCGGCCATGCCCCACCTATGCCCTCGAAGGTATGACCACCGACAATCAGCGTGTACGTATCGTCTTTGCCCAGTGCGACCTCAAGACCAAAGTGGTCACAGCCATCGACCTGGAAAAAGACTGGAGCTGCGATTGCCCGGGCGATGATCAGAAACATCAAAACAAACGATGATGCGCCTGCTGCTGAAACCGCTGCTGTGGATATACAACCTGTATGCACTCATCCTGTTTATTGCCATCATGCTGCTGATCTTTCCCTTTGTGGTAATCGCCAGCACACTCGGTCGCATCCGCGGCGGTAATCTTGTATTCAGGCTTTGCAGCCTCTGGGCCGATATCTGGTTTCCGCTCATTTTCATTTTTCATAAAAAAATATATGAGAGCCCGCATGACCGCAGCAAGCCTTACATTTTTGTGAGCAATCATATCAGCTACCTCGATTCGGCGGTACTGGTAAAAGCCTATCGTCAGCCTGTACGTCCATTGGGAAAAATAGAAATGGCTAAAGTGCCTGTGTTTGGATTTATTTACCGCAATGCGATTGTAACCGTTGATCGCAGCAGTGCCGAAAACCGGGCACGCAGCATTCGCGTACTCACTTCGCTTATCCGAAAGGGTATATCGGTGCTGGTATTCCCCGAAGGCACTTTTAATATGACCCATCAGCCGCTGAAAGAATTTTATGATGGCGCTTTCCGGGTGGCCATTGAAACACAAACACCCATTAAGCCCGTATTATTCCTTGATACCTACGATCGCATGCATTATAGACAGCTTTTTAGCATCACACCCGGCCTCAGCCGGATTGTATACATGGAGCCCATACCGGTCGATGGCTACCGGTTAAGTGATACCGGCAAGCTCAAGCAGGTTGTCTACGAAAAAATGGAAGCGGCCCTGCTTCGCTACCGGGCGAGTTGGATCGAACCATTACCTGTTGCGGAAAACGAACCGCGGCCTATTTAATGTTACTTTTGCAGCCGGATGTTATACGCGGAGATCATTATACCCCTGGCTCTTCCCAAAAATTATACATGGGTTGTACCCGATGAGCTGCAGGCTACGGCCCGGCCGGGCTGCCGTGTGGAAGTAAACCTGGGTAAATCCAAAAAGTATGCCGGCATCATCAAACGCCTGCATCATGAAAAACCGGAGTTTTTTGACCCCAAACCCATCCTCAATGTCCTGGATGCCGAGCCCGTGATATTTGAAGAGCAGTTGCAGTTGTGGGAATGGCTGGCCAGCTATTATATGTGCAGCGAAGGAGAAGTGATGGCGGCCGCACTGCCGGCACATTTTAAATTATCCAGCGAGTCGGTCCTGGTCTACAATGAAGAATTTGGTGACGATTTTTCCGCACTCGATCACGATGAATACCTGGTAGCCGAAGCATTGCTGCTAAAAAAAGAGCTGAAGCTTACAGAAGTGCAGCAACTGCTCGACAGTGCGCATGTGTATCCTGTTATCAATCGCCTGATCAATAAAAAGGTATGTTATGTGTGGGAAGCGCTTAAGCAGACCTACACTCCCAAAAAAGATACCTATGTGCTGCTGAGCCCGCCCTATGATCGTGAAGAGGAGCTGGCGGCACTCCTCAATGAGGATCCGCGTTTGCAACGCGCCGGCAAACAAATGGAATTGCTGCTGGCCTTCCTGCATCTCAGCAGAACAGATGGAGAAGTAACCAAAAATGAGCTGCTGAAAAAATCAGGTGCCAGCGATGCCCAGCTCAAGGGACTGGTAGAAAAGAAAGTCCTGCAACTGGAGAAGCGTACCATCGACCGCATTCAATACCTGCCAAAGGATATCAATATTGATTTTACCCTAAGCCCGGCACAGCAGACGGCCCTCGATGCCGTACAGCAGTCGCTGACCGAAAAAAATGTATGCCTCCTGCATGGCGTGACGGGTAGTGGTAAAACACAGCTCTATATCCACCTCATAGCCGAAGCAGTACGCAAAGGTCACCAGGTATTGTATATGCTGCCCGAGATTGCGTTGACCTCGCAGATTATACGCCGGCTGCAAAAACACTTTGGCGGGTATATCGGCATCTATCACAGTAAGTTCTCGCACAACGAGCGGGTGGAGATATGGAATAAAATAAAAAATGGAGAATTGCGGGTGGTACTCGGTGCACGCAGTTCATTGTTCCTGCCCTTTCAGGACCTGCGTCTCGTGGTATGCGATGAGGAGCACGATACATCTTACAAGCAGCAGGAGCCTGCGCCCCGCTATCACGGCAGAGATGCGGCTGTTTATCTGGCCAGCCTTTTCAAAGCAAAGGTGGTGCTGGGCAGTGCTACCCCCTCGCTCGAAACCTACGACAATGCCACCCGGGGTAAATATGGACTGGTGAAGCTCAATGAGCGGTATGGTGAACTGGAACTGCCGCGGATAGAGATTGTGGATACACGTCTTATTGAGAAAAAAGGAAAAGGCAAAGTGATGTTGTCGCCAACACTTATTGAAGGTATCAATTCATCTATTGCAAAGGGCAAACAGATCATTCTTTTTCAAAACCGCCGTGGCTATGCACCTTACCAGGTGTGTGCTGTATGCGGATGGATACCGCAATGTAAGTATTGCGATGTGTCGCTTACTTTTCATAAGCTGTCAAATAAACTGATCTGCCATTACTGCGGTACCACCTATGCGCCTTTGCATACCTGTGCCGCCTGTGGCAATCACGATTTCGTGCAGCGCAATTTTGGTACCGAGCGTATCGAGGAAATGCTGCAGGAAACTTTTCCCCAGGCACGCGTGGCGCGGATGGATGTGGATACCGTACGGGGCAAACATGCACACGATGCATTGATCCAGTTGTTTGAACAGCGGCGGGTAGATATACTCGTAGGTACGCAGATGGTGGTAAAAGGATTGGACTTCGATAATGTAGAGCTTGTAGGCATTCTCGATGCAGATGGCCTGCTGCACTTTGCCGACTTCCGTGTGCATGAGCGGGCCTTTCAGCTGATGGAGCAGGTGAGTGGACGCGCCGGAAGAAAGGAAAGCCATGGACGCGTACTGATTCAGACTACACAGCCGCAGCATCCTGTTTTATTGTATGTAAAGCAGCATGACTATGATCACATGTTTGCCGATGAGATGCAGAAGCGCCGCCATTTTTTCTATCCTCCTTTTTCACGCATCATTCATCTTTCGTTTCGTCATAAGTTTCGCGAAGTGGCACAGGGTGGTGCGCAAAAACTCGCCGATGCCCTGCAAAACCGGTATGGACAGTTTATGATCGGTCCCGCAGAGCCCGTGGTAGGCCGCATCCGCAATCAGTATCTGATGGAATTGCTGCTGAAACTGCCCCGCGATCACCGGGTGCTGGCGCAATGCAAAAAAGATATCCTGGAAGAAATAGCCATCCTGCACCAGGATAAACGTTACCGCAGCCTGATCATCCTGCCCGATGTGGATGTGATCTGATAAAGGTCAGGGTTTAGGCTGATAGGATGCTGCCAGCTTTTGTATATCAGTATAAGTATACCGGTGAATGCCCGGTAATCCCAATTTTACAGACTGTACCATGGCCTGTGCAACCTCAAGTCCTTCGATAGCGCGGTATTTGCGCCAGCCACCCTGCATCAGGGGATGTACAAAGCGAACCATTCGCTGGGCAAATTTTTCCATGGGACGTTTTTCTGCACGATTGCCCAATAAAACAGAAGGCTGAAAGAAATGAATCGATGCAATGGGCTCGAGGCTGATAGCATCTTCTACATGTCCTTTCAGTTTAAGATAAAAATTTCGGCTCCTGCTGTTGGCTCCCACCGCACTTACAATAGCCATCCGGTCGATGCCCAGTTCCTTGCACAGCCGCGCTGTTTTGACGGGGATATCAAAATCAATTTTAAGATAAGCCTGCCGGTCGCCTTTTACTTTCTTTTGAGTGGTGCCGATAGCGCAGAACAGAGAATCACTGCCGTCGATAGCCAGCTTCACCGATTCCAGGTCGGAAAAGTCAACCAGCTTTACTTCAATTTTAGGATGGGGGCGCGGCATTGGTCGCCTGACCAGGATGCGGATGGTGTCAAAAGAAGAATCTTCTGTCAGCACCTGCTGCAGGTAAGTGCCAATCATGCCAGTGGCACCAATGATAGAAGCAATGTGTTTACTCATCCGGTTGCCGTATTATTCAATACTTTTGACCTCATGCAATTTCAGGAAAATTATTCATTAAAATCATATAATACCTTCCGCATCGGGGCACTGGCCCGCTATTTCACCTCTTTTACCAGCGTAGATCAACTACAGGAAGCACTGGAACAGGCCGCCGCTTTAACCACAGCACGTCCTCCGCTGGTTCTGGGTGGAGGGAGTAATATCCTCCTTACCGGCGATGTGGATGGCGTGGTGCTCCACAATGGTATTAAAGGTAAAGAGCTCGTGCGGCAGGATGATGAATGCATGTATGTGCGTGCCGGCGGTGGCGAAGTGTGGCATCAGCTGGTATTGCATTGTATCGCGCAGGGGTATGCAGGCGTGGAAAATATGTCGCTCATACCCGGGTGTGTGGGCGCATCGCCTATTCAGAATATTGGCGCCTACGGGGTGGAGCTCAAAGATGTATTTCATGAGCTGGAGGCCTGGCATATAGCCGACAAAGTGCTGCATCGTTTTTCGCTGGCCGATTGTGGATTTGGCTACCGGGAGAGTGTGTTTAAAGGAAAATATAAGGGACAGTATATCATTACCAGTGTCACCCTGCGGCTGCGTCGCCAGCCGGTATTTCATACCAGCTATGGCGCTATCGAGCACGAGCTGCAGCGCATGGGTGTACAGGAGTTAAGCATTCGCGCCATCTCCGATGCCGTGATTCATATCCGCCAGTCCAAACTACCCGATCCGGCCGTGACGGGCAATGCCGGCAGCTTCTTCAAAAATCCCAGTGTACCGCTGGCGCAATATGAACAGCTCAAAGCGCAGCATCCTTCCATGCCCGCCTATACCAATGCCGATGGCACTATGAAGCTGGCCGCAGGCTGGCTCATTGAGCAATGCGGCTGGAAAGGCTTTCGCCGTGGCGATGTGGGTTGCCACCCTCACCAGGCATTGGTATTAGTGAATTATGGCAACGCCACCGGCCAGGAGATTTATGACTTGAGCCGGGAAATAATAGCGAGTGTGTTGTTGAAGTTTGGAGTGACGCTGGAGAGAGAAGTGAATATGATTTGAAATGTTCTAATATGCTAATGTGCTAATGGGTTAATGTGCTAATGAATAGTTTGGAAATATTCCTCAATCTACATATCCGGATGATATTTTTCAATTGTTTAATGACTCGTCAAACAACCAACCTGATTAGAATTAGCACATTAGCACATTAACCCATTAGCACATTGTTTCCTCAGCTTTCCTCATCAAACTCAAAATCCTCATCCTCTCCTCCGGTATTCATATTCATCATACTTCCAATCAAATCTTTGAACTCTACTTTTGTTTCAAACATCTTTTTACTGATAAGCGAATAAGCGGCCAGGCCATGGAGTACAAACTCCATCAGCAGGGCCGACTGGGCCTCATTGGCTTTGGGGAAATATTTTTTGATCAGCCCGTGCAGCCCATCCACCTGATATAAGGCCAGTATCTTTTCGGAATCTTTTGTGTTGAATGAAAGGTTGACATGGTTGCCTTTATCGAACCAGCTGGTGATAGCGCGGTAAGGATTATCATCGGCACGTTCCTGCTGCGATGCTTTACCCGTGTTGCGGCGTTTCTTCAGTGCTTCGGGGTTAGGAAAATACTGAACAAACAGGCTGCGGATAGCTTTATCCACCAGGTTCATAGCTACCTGGTAGGGCCCTTCCTGCTCACCTTCATAGACCAGTTCTATTTTGCCGGTAATGGATGGGATGATGCCGTTGAGATCGCCGATCCATACCTGTGTTTGTTTTTCCTTATTGAGAATAGCTCGCCGCTCTGCTGCGCTGACAGCGTTTTCGAGTGCAGAAATCGTGAGACGTGCACTCACGCCGCTTTTTTTATCGACAAACTCACTGCCGCGTGCTTCAAAAGCGATCTGTTCAATGAGGCGGCGTACCAGGTCGCTCACGTTGATACGTGCCTGCTGGTCGCCACTCAGGTCGGCTTCCTGTTCGGTGATCTCCAGCGCATGCTCAATCGATTTGGGATAATGCGTGAGTATCTGGCTTTGTATACGATCTTTTAAAGGTGTTACAATAGAGCCACGATTGGTATAGTCTTCTGGATTGGCCGTGAATACAAAGAGGATGTCGAGCGGCAGGCGCAGTTTGAATCCGCGTATCTGCACATCACCTTCTTCAAGGATGTTGAAGAGGGC
>JAGODE010000208.1 GCA_017998385.1 Chitinophagaceae bacterium
CAGTATAAGTATAAAAGCAACGAAGCCTACTACACATTTGTAGCACTTGATCCCAATAGAAAGCCCCGGCAGGTGCCAGGCCTCGAAGTAGAAACAGAAGAAGAAAAAAGATTATTTGACGGAGCCCTTCGTCGCAGGCAGTTGCGCTTAATCCTTGGCGGAAAAATGAAACCGAATGATGCTGCCGAACTGAAAGCCCTTTTCTTTAATGAGTAATGCCTTTATTGTGTTACGCTCACCAGTTGCTCAGTTTTCCATTTGCTGAGTGAAGGTTGACAGGCTTTCCAGAATTTAGTAAATGAATCATAATAGCCGTTTACTTCCGGAAAGAGCCATGCCCGTTCATCGCGGATACCAGGATAATGTTTAAACAGGGGATGTTCTCTGTGGTAAATCGCAGGTACTTCTCTTATACCTGGGATTTCAGTGACCTCTCCTACAAATACCTGGACGTTTTCGATATTCTGAGCCAACTGAAGGATGAATTCGATGACCCGTTCGCTAACCGGGAATTCTTTAAAGTGCGAAGGTTCCAGCAGGAGTATTCTGTTGCCAGGTTTGTCTGCATGCCAAAGTGGGTCCAGCTGATAACTGTTGTACAAAAAAACAGGCAGCGAGGTGTCGATAGTGACCGGCTTCTTTTCCGGAAGCACGGTAGTTGCAGTAAATGGACTGGTATCCCGAAGTTGGGCGGGTATGGCCATGATAGGTAATACTTCGTAAGGAACATCGAGGTAGCTGCCCTTTTGAGAAGTGCCGGTAAATCGGTTAATATTTTCCTGATTACAAAAATATTGTTTGGTTGAGAATGTGCCGGCTACCCATTGCCAGTTGCAATGATTGCTGGCTACATCGCCGTCGAGCAGGTGGTAATACATCCAGGCGGCTGGTGCCTGCCAGTGGCTGCGGGCAATATTGCAGATAAGACTGGCGATATACATACGCAGATGATTGTGCAGGTAGCCGGTTTGCAGGAGTTTTTTTATGCCATCGTCAATGGCCCCGATCTGTGTTTCTGCCATTAAAACGGCTTGCGGTATCTGCCGGTTGCGAATACCGGTGAAGCGTCGCCTGATATCTTCAAGCAGGTCGTTTTCAAGATACTGATGTACACGTTGAAAATACTCCCGCCAGGCCAGTTCCTGTATCAGTTTATCCATTGAGTCGATGGAATATCCATTTCGAAGCAATGTTTGCAGCACCTGTCTGGCAGAGATAGCACCGCGTGAGATATAGGGCGAAAGGCGGGTAACAGCGCCATCAGTATAGTTGCGTGATCGTCCATATTCAATAGGGTTTATCGATTCTACCTGATGGAGGATTCTTGCATAATCAACCAGCAATTCCATACATACTTTTTTTATCCAACAAGACCGGAAATATTTGGTTGAGTGATAAGCTGGTAATTTTTTATTTGTTAAGCGATTGGTGTGTTTAGGGCTTATTCTCTTTAACAGATTGACGGTTCTGCCGGCATCTGTCACTGCAATACCTGATTTCTTCCCAGCATTTTTCCCATTTTTTTCTCCATTGAAATGGACGGTTGCACACGGCACAGGTTTTTGTTTGCCGGTTTTGTTTTAGGGGTGATTTCATAATTGTGCGAGAAACTGATTGGCTGAAGTGAGATGTAGCTGACGTTTTGCTTCAGGCATTTTTTGCCAGGTACCAAGAAGCATCCCCAGTCGTGGGTTAGTACTGAAAAATTGCTGTTGGGTATGCATGAACCGCCAGAAAAGACCATCCCACACTGTTTGCCATTCGCCTTTGGGCCAGTCGCCCATTTTTAAAAGATAATTACTGCCGCTGATATAAGGTTTGGTGGTCATCATGCCACCGTCTGCAAACTGGCTCATCCCATATACATTGGGCACCATTACCCAGTCATAAGCATCTATAAATAATTCCATAAACCACTGATAGACCTGGTGAGGGTCAAACTCGCAAAGCAGCATGAAGTTGCCCAGTACCATCAGTCTTTCAATATGATGACAGTATCCTGTCTGCAATACACGTTTGATGACAATATCTACAGGTGCAATGCCGGTGGTGCCGATATAAAAGGAGTCAGGTACAGGGCGGTGAAAATTCCAGAAGTTTTGACAGCGTTGCTTTCTTCCTTCCCGCACATATATAAGGCGCACAAATTCACGCCAGCCCATGATCTGCCGCACAAATCCCTCAAGGGAATTGAGTGGAATTCCCTTGAGGCCGGCCAGATCGATAGCCTGTTGCAGTACCTGATCGGGCAGTAAGAGGCCAGCATTGATTAGCGGAGATAAAAGGGAATGATGCAGTAATACAGTTGTCTGCAGCATGGCATCTTCATATAGGCCAAACCCATAAAATCGCTGCTCCAGAAACTGCAGCAGCCACTGGCGGGCCGACTCATGTGTCACGGGATAATAGCTGGTCGAACCTTCGCCGGGATTGGAGGCATAATGCGTCTGCACATATTTTATAGCCTCCGTATGCCATGGAGTAAGTGCCGGCCATACGATGGCAGGGGGCTGCTGGTTTCGCGGATATTTTTTCCGGTTTTCTGCATCCCAGCTCCATTTTCCACCGATAGGTTTATTGTGCTGGTCTGTGAGTATCCTTCGTTGCTTTCGCTGTTGAATATAAAAATCGGTTTGAAAATACGGAGCAGACTGATCCTGAAAAGCCTGACACTGATCCGGTTCATTTAAAAACGCAGGACTGGCGTGGCGCAGGAGTTGCAGGCCGGCCTGTGCAGCAGCCTCCTGAAGCCGGCGTTCAAGCCAGTCATCAGCCGGGTCAAAATAATGAAGAGCAGTAAATCCTTTTTCTTTCAACCAGAAGGGAAGTTTTCTGACATCCGATACCGGGTCATGGCTTTCGATATAGAAAACTGTTTTTGATTGTTGTTGTAGTTTGTCGGCAAATGCCCGGCAGGACGCACGATGAAAAATCAATTTCTGTTTGTGGAATTTATATTGCCGGAAGAAAAGAAATTCTTCAACAATACAGATGTCGTTTGCTGGCAAAAGATCAGCCTGTTCAAAAAGCTGGTGAGGAAAAAGCAGGAGCACCGTTTTTTCTATCATGATTTTTCAAACAAAATTGAAGGAGGCATTGTTTGATGGCATTATGGAATCTTTAAAAGGGAAAATTGTTTTTCTGGCCGGCGCTACCGGTGGTATTGGTAGTGCTGCTGCACGCTTACTCCATCAAAGTGGCGCAAGGCTTCATCTATGTGCACGTAATACAGAAAAGTTGCAGCGGCTTGCGCAGCAGTTAGGGTTGTCTGCGCAGCAGGTTCATCAATTTGATATGCAGGATTTGTCGGATATATCGGCTATAGCCCGGCAAATTGTGGAGCAGGAGGGGCGGGTTGATATATTTATCAATGCGCTGGGTATTGGTATTTTGAAACCGGCTGAGCAGCTTACGTTGCAGCAGTTTGAAGAAGTGATACAGGTCAATCTGATTGGTGCATTCGCCTTGTTGCAGGCTTTTCTTCCTTATATGAAAAAAGAAGGCAGGGGGCTTGTTATTCACCTTCCGGGTGTGTTGGGCAAAGTGCCAATGGCCGGTGCGGCTGCATATGCGGCCTCCCGGTATGGACTTATGGGCATGCTTCAAAGTGTTCGTGAAGAAGTAAAGCGTACCAGTATCCGGTTTACGAATGTAATACTGGGCGGTGTGGATACGCCTTTTTGGGATTCGATCGACCTGCGGGTGCAACGGGAAAAAATGATCACCCCGGAAGATGCAGCCAGGGCCATTTGGTTTCTGTGTCAGCAACCGGAAAGCGGAGTGGTGAGTGAGCTGGTTCTGCAGCCGTTCAACCATCAGGCGATATAAGGCAGTTTCTTTTCTGCACTTGCCCGCTTCTGGCTACATTTGCGGCACAATTTCTATTTGCTATGCCTGCTGATCCAAAAATTTCTTTCGACAATACTCAATACGCATTTGAATACAAATCTGACCGCGAGCTGAGAAAAGCCAGTTTCCTGTTTTCCTGCATGGCCCGGCCATGGCTGGTAAAATGGGGTACACGGCTTACGCCATGGGCGGTAAAATCGGGCTTGCCGGTAAAAGGACTGATCCGTAATACCATATTTGCACAGTTTGTAGGTGGGGAAACACTGGATCAGACGGCGGCGGTGGCGCGTAAACTGGGCGAATACCAGGTACAGGTAATTCTCGATTATGGTGTAGAAGGCGGCGATGATGGAGAGCATGGCTTTGATCATGCTACGGAAGAATTTATCCGGGTGATCGACTATGCAGCTACCCAGCCTAATATTCCTTTTATGAGCATTAAGGTGACCGGTCTGGCCCGTTTTGCCCTGCTCGAGAAACTGGATGAGCTCATGCATAAGGCTGATAGCTCATTGATGAAACGCTATATGACGGCGATTGAACAGCTGACTGCAGATGAAAAAGCAGAGTGGGAGCGGGTAGGTCAGCGTATGCAACGTATCTGTGCCCGCGCTGAGGAAAAGAAGATCGGGGTACTGGTAGATGCAGAAGAAACATGGATACAGGATCCGGTCGATGCACTTACCATTCTCATGATGGATAGTTATAACAAAGAAAAATGTGTTGTATACAATACCATCCAGCATTACCGGCACGACCGGCTCGCTTTTCTGAAAGATTCTTACCAGGCTGCAGCAGAGCGTCAGTTTGTGCTGGGGGCAAAACTGGTGCGGGGCGCTTATATGGAAAAGGAGCGGAAACGTGCGCAGGAAATGGGTTATCCCTCACCTATACAACCCGATAAAGCCAGCAGTGACCGCGATTATAATGATGGTCTGCATTTCTGTATCGAACATCTTGACCGTATAGCACTGATAGTAGCATCGCACAACGAGGATAGCAATCTGCTCGCCACACAATTGTTGCAGCAGCGGGGTTTACCACTCAATCATCCGCATATACATTTCAGTCAGCTTTATGGTATGAGTGATAATATCACCTTCAATCTGGCACATGCAGGCTGCCATGTAAGCAAATATCTTCCCTTTGGTCCCATACGCGATGTCATTCCTTATCTCATGCGCCGGGCGCAGGAAAATACAAGTGTGAAAGGACAAACTGGTCGTGAATTAATGCTGATTAAAAAAGAATTGCAGCGTCGGAAAAAAGCCTGATTCACTGTTTTTTATAATCTGTTGCAGAATAAAACTTGGAAGTTATCCGCAAAATTATCTAACATTGGGGTCACTTTGCTGAACGATTGCAACAATCACAGACCATAACAGAACTGCAACAACGGATTGCTTTATTTGAAGACATGCGGGCCTACGAAGAGCTGTATAACCGCTTTTTTGATGGGCTTCATCGCTTCGCTTTTTCATTTGTAAAATCGAATGAGGTAGCAGAAGAGATCGTATCGGATGTGTTTATCAAGATATGGCAGATCCGCAACAGACTTTCTGAAGTAGAAAATCTGAAAGTCTATTTGTATACAATTGCACGCAATTTTTCTCTCAACTATATTCAGCGCACTTACAAACATCCTCCGGTCAGCCTCGATGAGCTGGATGTCATGCCCGTGGTGGAAATGGGTAATCCGGAAGAAATGCTGATCTCAGCAGAAACGCTTCGGTCTTTACGGCAGGTAATACAGGAACTGCCTCCGCAATGCCGGCTTATCTTTCAACTGGTGAAAGAGGAAGGACTCAAATACAAGGAAGTCGCCGACATTTTGCAGGTATCGCCTCTTACCGTACGCAATCAACTGGCGATTGCGGTACGTCGCCTGGGTCAGGCGCTTCCCATGATTCAATCTGCCGGCGCTGTTACGACCGTTTTCGACCCATCTCTAAAAAAATCTTAAAAAACTTTAACTGGCTTTGGTACATCCTGCTCAGGATTGGTGTCTCTGGTTGGATACAGAGGAACCTTTATGACCGAAGAGCGTTTTTGGCTACTGACCAGCCTGGAATTATCCGGCGAAATAAGCCCCGAAGAGCGGGTTGAGCTGGAGCATTTTCTGGCTGATCATCCTGCGTGGAGGTTGCGATTCAATCAGTTGCAATCAACCTGGCAACAGCGGCCTGCGTCTGCCGGTATCCGGTCTTTGTCTTTTAATAAACATCTGCAACGACTTAGCAATCATTTGTCGGAAGACACCCTGCAATATGAATCGGCCGATACGCAGGCTCAGCCGGAAACTCCGGTTGCCGAAGAAGTGGCTTCGTCTCCGGCGCCGGTACGCCGTCTGTATAAACGGATGGCCTGGGTGGCGGGTATTGCTGCTTCGCTGCTATTGGGCTGGTTCTTTGCCGGACCACTGCTTTTGGGGAAAGACAAGTCTGTATCTGCTGCGCAAAATACCATTTCCACCAAACGCGGATCCAAATCGAAGGTACAGTTGCCTGACGGTACGCAGGTATGGCTGAATGCTGATAGCCGTATCACCTACAATGAAAATTTTCAGGGCAGCCTGCGTGAAGTGCAACTGAGCGGAGAAGCTTATTTCGATGTGGTGCGTGATGAAGAACGCCCTTTTGTGATCCATACCAATGTGATTGATATCAAAGTCCTGGGCACGGCATTCAACGTTCGTTCCTATGCCGATGAAAAAAATACAGAAACAAGCCTGGTACGCGGATCGGTAGAAGTTACCCTCCGCAATCACCCCGAAAAGAAATTTACCCTCAAGCCCAACGATAAACTTATTATCAATAACGAACAGGCCGGACCAGTTGCCGGTAACGTAAAAAAAGATATTGAACGCACGACCAGCAAACAGATCGTTCTTACCTGGGGTAAGATCAACTATCCCAGCAAGGCAGATACAGTAGCCACAGAAACCATGTGGACACGCAATAAGCTGGCTTTTGATAAGGAGTCGCTGGAAGAGATCGCTCTCAAGATTGAGCGCTGGTACGATGTGAAAGTGGTGATTGCCGATGAGGCGATGAAAAAAACGGAGTTCTCCATCATCATTGAAGACGAAAGCCTGCAGCAGGTCATGGAAGCCCTGCGAGTGGCAGGTAAATTTCATTATTCGATTAATAAAAAGGAAGTAACCATCAGGCCCTGACAGGTGAATATGTCTGCGGCCCGGTAGTTTAAAATAACTCTCAATAACTGCAAACGATTGCTTAACCCTCAAAACGACGCGCATATGAAAAAACTCACCTAGATATTATCCCAAAAAAGAACGGAGAATGTTTGCGGCATCCCCCGTTTTTTAGCGACAGCAAGTTTGCTCAGGCTTGAGCAAAAATTCTATCATTAATTCAAAACTAAGGTATGAAAAAAAATGCACCAGGCGCATGGTCCTTTGCGTCCTGTACATTCATCAAATGCTTACTTATGATGAAGTTTTCCCTTCTCCTGGTTCTTGCCTTTTCCCTACAATCTTTTGCAAAAGGGTTCGGGCAGGAGCACATCAACCTCAACCTGGAGAAAGCCACACTGAAAAAAGTTTTCAAAACCATTGAGCAGCAAGGTGTTTGCCGCTTCGTGTATAAAGACGACATTTTACCCCGCGATCAGCGTATCAGCATTTCGGTAGCCAATGCGTCATTGGATGAAGTGCTGAAAAAGGTATTGCGTGATACTGAACTCAGTTATAAAAAGGTTACGGGCAGCCTGGTGGTGATTACCACAGGTGGTCAGATGGGTCAGGCTGCTGCACAGCCTGTTACCGGAAAGGTGACCAATGATAAGGGTGAACCTATGCAGGGTGTAAGTGTACAGGAAAAGGGTACAAATAACGGTACCAGCACCAACTCAGAGGGCACTTTTGTACTCAATGTAACTGATGGGAATGCGGTGCTGATCGTGAGTTCAATCGGATTTCTTACACAGGAAGTTAAAGTTGATAACAAAAATGTGATCAACTTCACACTTGTTGCAGAGAACAAGAATATGGAAGAGGTGATTGTGGTGGGTTATGGTACACAAAAGAAACGTACAGTAACGGGAGCTATATCCAGTGTGAAATCAACTGACCTTGAAAATATGCCTGTATTCAGGGTGGAGCAATCGCTGCAGGGCCGTACTTCGGGTTTGACGATTACTTCTGCTTCCGGTCAGCCGGGAGAAGGCAGCACCGTACGGGTGCGTGGTACAACCACCATCGGCAATAGCGATCCGCTATATGTAGTGGATGGAGTAGTTG
>JAGODE010000017.1 GCA_017998385.1 Chitinophagaceae bacterium
GAATATGGTGGTGGGGTTACAGATCAATACGATTCGAAAAAAATACAACTAGTATTTATATTCAGCGAAAGCAGCTTACAACTGTAGATGGACGATCTGGGAAGCAAATTGCTCAATATCATTATACGGTAGCCTTTCATGAGGCATTTGGTCATTTTGTATACAGGGATGTCCAGAAAATTAGGAAGCAACAAAAATGTGAGACTATTGATTATGAAAATCAAGTACGGAAACTAAATAATTTGCCATTGCGAGGTTACGATGATGGACACCCTAAAGTATCTAATAATTAAACCATGAGAATATTAGCATTCCTATTACTGATTTGCAGTAATGCTGTATCGCAGCAGATAACAGTTCTTAAACTGCAGGAACAAAGTACAGGTAATAATACCTTGGAGAACACATACGGTGTTAGGATTTACAACAATACAGACAAGCCCATTTGTATACCTATCTCTAATTCTTTTGCTTACAGAATGAATATTAATGATACTTTGGAGTTAGGAGACATATACAGTGAAAAGGATTCAGTAGTTGTTGTTAGTTTATTCTGGTCAAAAAAGGATTTAGAAATAGACCCTCAACAGATGCCAAGCTATCCCATTATTCTTAACCCCAGAACATACTTGCTTACCAATATAAAATTTGTAAAGCCATTAAATACGAAAGAGATTTTTTTTGAGTTCAAGCATTCTTTTGGTCCGAATTTGGACTACCAGAGAATAAGTGCCTTATATAACTCAGAGCCAAAATTTATTTGGAAAAAATCACTCAAGTTTATAGAGACAAGAGTTGGATTGGAGCTTTAAAATAGTAAAAAACGATCACTGTTGTGCTGAGTATTTCGTTAAGGAAAAGAATTTACAAAATGTAGTCAAAGGTTGCAGCTCATGATTTGGGTAATCCAATTTTTAAAGCGTTTCTTAATGCGGCAATTTATGGGAAAAAGAAATAGTTTACACTTAGTATTTATTGCGATATTAGCGTTTGGTATTAGTGGCTGTGATAAAAGTCAGAAATTATCATATCATTTCATTGATGAAGGAAAGTTGAGTTCGGGGGAGTCATTTTTCATATACAAAAAATCTACATTTTCAGGAGAGCCGTCTAATTGTTATTTTGCTGTTGGGGAATCTTATTGTACTGTCTATAAAGATTCATCTAAAACGTTTGCTCAAACATTAAGCTTAGCTCAGATAGAGACCGTTAGAAATGATACTGTTTTTGTGGCTTCAGTACATCCCATTGAATACAAATCACATGAGAAATCGGTTTTTATTGTTGTTCGGAAAATGCTTCCAACTGATCCTGTAAAGTTATCAATAGATACGCTAATTGATCGCCATTGTTATGAATAAAATTTATAGTAAATCATGTTATAACGAACGAAATCTGAAAAATTGTTCTTAATTAAGTCGCCCACAATAAAATCAATGATGAAAAGCTACAGTTGCCAGTGCTCTGTGATTGATCGTAAGTTTGTAAATTGTTACACTTAGTTGTAAGTCAATAACTGATTATTCAGGTGTTGCCAGCGTTGGAAGAATATCATGGAGCGAGGTATTGGCAATTAAAAGTCATGAGTTTGGCTCGGCTTCCTATTTATTGATTTTTGTAAATGATCCTTTTTTCTTTTATTACCAATGGCAGAAACTGGTTTGAAAGATGGTATCTGCGGACACAGTATAAAAGCTTTCGTACACCTGTTGCCATTCCAATGATCGCTCTTAAACCTGGAGTTTCTGCTGTCTGATAAACTGGAGTCTTATAAAAGCAGCATGTCTGATAACTGATTGATACAATCTTTCCTTTGTATAGAAACATTTGCCGGATATATAGCAAGAATTTTTTGTGTAAACTAATCGGAAAAATGAATTCAAAACCAACTATTAATCCAGCAGTATTGGCTGAGGTGTTAAACCGGCTGGCCAATAAGATAAAATCGGCTTTTCCCGTCGAAATTCAATTTGAAAACGATTTTTACTGGAATGTCGGCGTATCCGAAAATGAACAACTTGTTGCAAGATCCTACACCGGATGTTGGCTCTCTGGCAACTGATATTAGCTTTCTCAATGCTGTGGTGGAGGAGGATTATGATCAGCAGTATTTGGATACTCTGCGCATAGCTGCCGTACTTCGGGCCTTATATCTGAAGATAGATAAGGAGGGACTTCCGGAGCCAGGGCTTTCCCGATGATTTTATTTTAAAACCGATACCGTGCAATAAAAAAACAGGCCACTTTAAGTGGCCTGCTGATAAATGGATGATCTCCGTGCCCAGAACAGGAATCGAACCTGCACTCCATTGCTGAAACCAGATTTTGAGTCTAGCGCGTCTACCAGTTCCGCCATCTGGGCATAAGGGGCTGCAATATTACGGCATTCCGGCTAAAATGAAGGGAATCACTAACCGAAATTTTGGGTCAGGGCCGGCAACAGCGTTTTTTGGGTACAAAAATGCGTGCCAGCCAGCGGCCTACCTGCATCCATACCTTTTTCCACCCTTTCTGTTCCATACCACAAAGATACGATTGCCTGCCGTACACGAAATGTTATAACCACTGACAGGAATCAATTGGTGAAACCCGCAGGAAATCCCAACTTTGCCCCTCAGCACAACGATCTCAGGCTATATGATTAAAATTGGACTTATCCGCGAAGGCAAGACCCCGGCCGATAACCGGGTGGCACTCACACCGGCACAATGTAAATGGATACTCAAAAACAGTACGGATGTACAGATAGCGGTACAATCCTCGCCCGACCGGTGCTTCACCGACCGGGAGTATACCTCGGCAGGCATCACGGTGACAGAAGATGTTGCTGATTGCGATGTATTGCTGGGCATCAAAGAGGTACCCATTGCCCAACTCATAGCCGGCAAAACCTATCTCTTCTTCTCCCACACCAAAAAGAAACAACCCTATAATCAGCCACTGCTGCGTACCATCCTCGACCGGCAGATCCGCCTTATCGACTACGAATGCCTGGAGCACGAAGACGGCCAGCGTATCATTGGCTTTGGTTTCTTTGCCGGGGTGGTGGGCGCACACAATGGCATGATGGCCTATGGCCAGCGTTCCGGGTTGTATCACCTCGAGCGGGTCTATAAACAACGCAGCTTTCGCGAACTGATTCATACCTATTTCGGCCTGCGCCTGCCCAATGTAAAAATCGCCGTGACCGGCAGCGGCCGCGTAGCACATGGTATACTCGAGATCATGAACCTGATGGGCATTCATGAGGTAGAACCCGAAGATTACCTGCGACGCCGTTTTGCCTACCCTGTCTATACACAACTGAAAGGTGCTGACCTCTATGCACACCGGGAAACGGGTAAATACAGCCGCCAGCATTTTCATGAACATCCGCAGGAGTATGGCTGCAAATTTCTGCCCTATGCCGAGCAAACGGATATCCTCATGAATGGCGTATACTGGGATAAAAATGTGCCCCGTCTCTTTGAAAAATCAGCTGTGGCCCGCGATGGCTTTATCATCCGCACCATCGCCGACATCACCGATGATGCCGATGGCTCAGTGCCCATCAACCTGGGCGATCAGTCAATTGCAGATCCGGTATATGGCGTAGACCGCCATACGCTCCAGAAAACAGCTCCCTACCTCGACAACTCTATCGATGTGATGGCTGTAGGTAACCTGCCCAATGAACTGCCCCGCGATGCCTCGCGCTATTTTGGCGAACAGCTCATCAAATTTGTACTCGAAGACCTGGTTAAAGGAGGCTCAGCACTCATCCGCCGCGCCACGATGACAGAAAATGGTAAACTCACAGCGGAGTATTCGTATCTGAAAGAATATGCAGGAGAGGGTTAAATGTATAAAGGTATAAAAGTTTAAAGGTATAAAGGGTATAAAGAGTTTAAAGAGTTTAAAAAGAGCATTAGCACATTAGCACATTAGCACATTAGCACATTATCTCATTAGCACATTGCTCTCTCTCATCTTCAAATCTTCAAATAGTAAGGTTTCAGCAACTCAGTAAACCGTTCCGAATACTGGTCCGCTTCGTTCTTAATAATAATTTCTTCTCCGATGAATTGGCCGGTATTTTTTCCTGCCTGTATCAGCACCCGGAAGGGTTGATGACGCGGAGTTTGCCGCGCAGAGAGTAACTGGTATAAATACCATCCGTTTTCCTCCAGTAAAAGCCGGGCCGCAGGCCAGCGCTTAAAAGGCAGCAGCAGGTATAATCGTCCGCCGGGCGATATTAACGTGTTAATAGCCGCTATCAGTTCCTGCAAGGTAAGATGGCTGCTGTGATGGGCCATATTTCGCGAAGCCTGATCAGACTGCCATTCATTTTCGTAAAAAGGCGGATTGCAGACAATGCTGTCAAAGAGTTGCGGCGAATGCCAGGTTTTTATATCCTGCTGCACTACGGTGATGCGATTGCGCCAGGGCGAAGCGGCGGCATTTTCTTTTGCCTGTGTGGCGGCAGCTGCATCCATATCCAGAGCAGTGATCTCATGCCGGCATTGCTGGGCAATCATCAGGCTGAGCAGGCCTGTGCCGGTACCGATGTCGAGCAGCTGAATAGTTGTACTGCTGCCGGCGGTGAACTTTTTTTCCTGTTCCGCCACCCAGGCACCAAAAAGGCAACCATCGGTTGTTACCTTCATGGCAGCACGGTCCTGGTAGATGGTAAATTGTTTGAACTGAAAATAACTATTGGCCATGGTGCAGCAGTAATGGCTGCAAGATAAGCACTGCTTAGCCAATAGGCCTTACCAGGGTGGCTACTTTCTCGGCATAACCCGCACCAACAGGCAGGGTGATGTTGCCAATGTAAATACTGTTTTTATCGGCCCGTGTAATGCGGTTGTTGGCTACGATATAGGAACGGTGAATACGGGTAAAATGACGGGAGGGGAGCAGGCCTTCTGTTTCGTTGAGTGTAAGCCGGCTCAGCAATTTGCTGCCGGTAAAAATAAACTGCACGTAGTTGCCCGCACTCTGCACATATAGCAGGTCGGCCAGGTTCACTCTTATCTGTTCTGTGCCGCTGCGCAAAAAAATATCACCCAGGTTGGGACTGCCGGTAGCAGAGAGTTGCTTCAGATGCAGCAGTTCCTGCGCTTTATTCACCGCTTTCAGAAAACGTACCAGCGAAAAAGGTTTTAATAAATAATCTGCCGCATCGAGCTCAAAACCTTCTACAGCATGCTCACTATAGGCGGTGGTAAAGATCACCAGCGGCGGATCTTTGACGGCACGCAGCCATTCGATGCCGCTTACATCGGGCATTTTGATATCTAGAAATATCAGGTCGGGACGGTCTTCCTGCAGGTTGGCCATCGCCGTCATGGCATTGGTATAGCAGGCCTTCAGCTCGAGAAACGGAACTTTGGCTGCCAGCGATTTGATCACTTCCAGTGCAATGGGTTCATCGTCGATAGCAATAGCAGTCATAACTTCTTTTTTCTATAGCAAAAATAAATATACAGATCATTTTCTTTTAAGCACTTCTTCGAGCTGCGCATAAAGTGCTTCGCCGTCGCTGGGTCGTAATGCATTGGCCACAGCCAGCTTTCCTTTTTTATCAAAAATAAAATAAGTGGGATAGCCAATGCTGGCGCCGGCCGGTAATAACTCTTTCCAGAAGGCGTTTATGTCTGTTTTGTTTTTGCGCAGATGCCAGCCACTCATTCCATTTAGCCTGATAAACTCCCGCCATTTATCGTCTTTCTCATCATCGTCCATGTCGAGATAGAGAAACGCTACCTCCTTTCCGGCAAAACGTTGTTTTAGCTGCGGTGTGTAAGCCAGTTCCATACGGCAGGGACCACACCAGGTACCCCAGATGTCGAGGTATACGACCTTGCCCCGCAGTTGCTCAAGGGCTTTGTAGATTGATTGTATATTCTTATAATTGGCCACCAGTCTCACACTGGTATCACTGCTGCTCTGTGCCAGCATTTTTTCCAGTTGTATCTCTTTACCGGCAAGACTGCTCATCCAACGGCTACGGGGATAGTTTTTTTTGAATTCGGAAAACAATTGCCTGTAAGTAGCAAGATCTTTATTACGTCCCTGCAGCCATACCTGTTGTGCCAGCCAGGTCTCAGCAGCAGGTGCTACGAAGTTGTTTTTTACCAGTAGCCAGTTTACGAAGGGCTTGCCCTGTATATTTATCTGGCCGTTAAGTGAATCAAAGCACTGCTGATAATAGGGCAGCAAAACGTCATTACTGCTGCCATGCTGCAGGTAGTAAAAGAATGCTTTCATCTCGAGATAGCGGGTATAGGAGTCGGCATAGTAGTGCTGAAGCAAGGCAGGTGATACCACAGCCTGTGGCGCTGCAATGGAATCGTACAGCGTAGCTATTACCGGCAACCTTTCTTCTTTGGGCCAGTTGGTATATCCGCTTGTATAATAATACAGCTGCAGGTTGAAGTTGGCGTTGGTTTCGGCCAGCAGCCATTTTTTATCAGTATCATTCAGTTCCGATTGGCGGATCAGCTGCACCTGCTCATCATGATAGGCCTCCCATGGCTGGTAAACGGAGTCTTGCCAGTGAGCGGGTGAGATTTTCGCATAGCTGCTTTTCGATGATTCTTCCTGCATAAAGAAAGGAATGGCATTCAGGTTCAGCTTCCACAAAAGCTGGTTGATGCGGGCTGTGCTGCCCAGAAGATCTTCCGGCGCAGCATGGAGACTATCCCAGCTGATCTGCAGGTTGCCCCCTGGCTCGGCCATGATCAGGTGAGATTGTCCGCCATGCTGCAGGTAGATCAGTTTCCGCTCAGATACCGGAAGGTTGATATGAAAGTTTCCATGGCTGTCGATAGGTATGTTGTAGCTATGTTCGTTGTAATAGCCGTATATAAATGGGATGTTGACGTTTAAAGCATCCTCTCCTGTCCATTGCCTGGTATGGCCAGAGAAGGTAAACTGCGCGGGCAGTGCCTGACTGCCTGTAAGAAACAGACTCAGTAGTATAAATAGGCGTATCATATCAGTTTAGTTGAACGGTAAGGTGTATGAAATATTCATGTACGCCGGCGCGGATGATCAGTTCGTGCCGGTCGGGATATAACAGTTCAAGCCTTTTCTGCACGTTTACCAGGCCTATGCCATTGTTCATTCTTTCTGTATCCTCTCCGCTGCGCTGATGAATGGAATTGTGAACATCCAGAAACAATGAGCCTTCATGCACGGTGAGTGTGACCCGGATAAAAGATGGTTTTTCGAGGCTGATACCATGTTTGAATGCATTTTCCACAAACGGTATCAGCAGCATGGGTGGTATATCGGCAGTGGGTACTTCTTCGGGCAGCTGGATGTCTATGCGGATAGAAGGAGCAAGCTGCGTACGCAGCAACTGCAGGTGGATGTAATTGCGCAGGTAATCCAGTTCTCGCTGCAGTGGTATCTTTTCCTGAGCATTTTCGTGCAGCATAAACCGCATCATTTCGCCCAGCTTCTGTGCGCCTTCTGCTGTCTGGCTGGCACCTTCCTGCAGGGCCAGGCCATAAATGGTGTTGAGTGCGTTAAATAAAAAATGCGGATTGATCTGTGCACGCAGCGATTGGAGGCTGGCCTGTGTTTGTCCCAGCTCTGCCTGCAGTCCCTGCAGCATATCAATCTTGCTGCGTTGTATATTATAGACCAGCCAGGCCATAGTAGGAGCGGCGATCAGTTGAATGAGGGTGACAATAATCAGAAATGGCACAAAATGACGTCCTGCTTCCATTACTATCACATACCATAAGTCAAACGCCAGTACCAGCACCTGCAACTGGGTAAGGTAACGAAGCAGGTCCTGTTTTTGTTTAAACAGCTGTGCTCCCTGGTGCCGGGAAAAGGCAAAAAGACAAACATAAAAGCCCAGTATCAATGGTGGAATTGCGTAACAATAGACGACCATGAAGGCCCTGATGCGTAAAAGTTCAAAAAAGGTGGCAAAAAAGAAAATGGCAAAATAGGCAGCTGCACCGGCCGTAAGGTGATTGGTGCACCATACCCGGAAAGAGCGATGCCCCTGTTCGCGCTCGACGTAATGAATGATGAGCTCACGCAGCAGCAGATAGGGTACATATACCATCAGGATATGAATAATCGCCTTGCCTCCGCGGGCAAAAGCATAGGTGAGCGAGTAGCGGTAACTGTTTGATCCGTGATAGAGATACTGCTCTTCGAAGTACTGAACAATAAACGCTCCGGCAAGCAACAGTAAGAAAATTAATGCCAGCCTCGGCAGCAGCTTCACTATATTCTGCTGAAAGAGGGAACGTCTGGTGAGCAGCAGGTTGAGGAGCAGGTGGCCTGTAAAAAGTACAATCGCCATTAGTGTTTCCGGACCGCCTACATTGCGGATATAATTGAAGGGCATGCCGCTCCGTTTAAAGCTGCTGCCATAAATGTTTTCCAGCATAGCGGGCGGAACGCCGGAGTCGCGTACCCATATCGACAGGATATAACAACAGGCAATAATGCCTGCCAGAAATATCTCATGTCGCCGCCATTGAATCTGCATAACTGTTTCTTTCTGCAAGGATACGGCATAGGTTAGCAGTACTGCTTATGCTGTGACCAAACGGGTGGTATTTGTGATGAAAATGTTGATAGTTAACCGGAGACAAAAAAGGGTATAGTTGATTAGCACACTGGCACATTAGCTATTAGCACATTATCCCGGATACTGTTGATTGAATAATTTACCACTCTGCCCGCGCAGAAGCAGTGACGCTAAGATCGCTGAATTGCTGTTCGATAAACTTGTAATAAGCCGTCATAGCGATCATGCCGGCATTGTCGGTACAATATTGAAAAGCGGGGATATGTGTATGCCAGCCATTTGTTTTTCCCATTTCAGTAAAAGCCTGCCGGAGGCCGCTGTTGGCCGATACGCCACCCGCCAGGCACAAATGTTTAATACCGGTTTCACGCGCTGCTTTTTGCAGCTTATTGAGCAGGATACTGATGATGCGTTGCTGGATGGAGGCACAGATATCGGCCAGATTATTTTCAATAAACGCTTTGCGTACCTCCTCTGTGGCTCTGAATTCTTCTTTATATACGAGGCTGGTGCCGGCGTTTTGCAGAAAATAAAGAATGGAAGTCTTAAGTCCGCTGAAGCTGAAGTCGAGGCCCGGTATCTGAGGTTCAGGAAAACGGAAACGGGTGGGGTCGCCTGCTTTGGCATACTTGTCGATCAAGGGTCCACCGGGATAAGGCAATCCCAGCAGTTTGGCTGATTTGTCAAACGCTTCACCCGCAGCATCATCGATAGTTTCGCCGATCACCTGCATCTGTGTGGGTGAATCGCAGCGCACGATCTGGGTGTGGCCGCCACTGACGGTAAGACAAAGAAAAGGAAAGGCTGGCTGGGGTTCTTCTATCAGGTTAGCTATTACATGCGCCTGCATATGATGAACCGCGATGAGCGGAATATGCAGGGCCTGTGCCAGGGATTTGGCAAACTGCGACCCTACCAGCAATGATCCGATAAGGCCGGGTGCCTGGGTAAAGGCAATGGCATTTAACTCCTGCATGGCGATGCCTGCTTCTTTCAGCGCAGTATTGACAACCGGCACAATATTTTGCATGTGCGCGCGCGATGCCAGCTCCGGTACCACGCCGCCATATTTTTCATGCACCGCCTGTGTGGCAGTAAAATTGGAAAGTATTTTTCCGTCACGGCAAACTGCTGCCGATGTTTCATCGCAGCTTGATTCAATGGCGAGGATGGTAACAGGAGTCATTTGAGATGCGAAATTACCAGTATAAAAAGTTTAAAGGTATAAAAGTTTAAAAGTAAATGGCGATGTCCGGTTCCTTTCACCTTATGGCTCCTATACCTTTAAACCTTTATACTTTTATACCTTTTACTTGCTCCGTATCGCCACTACCGGATTCATCCTTGCTGCCTGCGAGGCGGGAATAAAACCGGCAATAATGCCTACGAGGATACAGATGCCGATAGCCATCAGCATATTAGACGTGGAGATATATACAGGAAAATCGAGCAAGCCGCTGAGTACTTTGGTTAGTACAAATACCAGCAACAAACCAATCAGTCCGCCGATGATGCAAAGGAAGGCCGACTCCAGCAGAAACTCGGCAAGTATAACCCGGCTTTTGGCGCCCAGGGCCATTTTTAGTCCGATCTGACCGGTACGTTCGCGTACACTTACAAACATGATATTGGCAACACCAAACATGCCTACAATAAGTGACAGGGCGGCAATAGCCCAGCCGCCGATATTAAGACTTACAAAGGCCGAGCTGATGGATTCGCTCAGGTCATTGATGTCATTGAGTGCAAAATCATCGTCTTTGGTGGGGCTTAATTTATGAATAGCCCGCATAGTGCCGGCCAGGTTGTCTTTGAGCGCCTTGCTGCTGTACTGTTCATGTCCCTGTACCATTATGATAGGGTCTGTACGCAGTTCATTCATCATGGTGCGGGCAAATTTGAAGGCTATTACCACGCTCTGGTCAAAGTCCCAGCCGCCGATCATTTGTTTGCCCTGTTTTTTTATAACCCCCACGATGATGCATTTTTTGCCGCGGATGTTCACTTCTTTATCCAGCGCCTGCTCGGGCGAGCCGAAGATCTTTTCGGCTACATCATTCCCTACAACGATGGAATTGCTGCCACGGTCAAACTCCGCATCGGTCAGGTAACGGCCTACCGGTACTTCAAAGGGCTGGATGTCATCAAAATCTTCGCTGATGCCATAGAGATTGACCCCGCTGAGGGTGGCGCCTTTATACTCCACATTGTCCTGGGTGGTAATGCGGAAAGAGGCATATTTGGCAATCGGGGTGCGTTCCTTGATCTGTTTGACCTCTTCGTAACGGGGGGAAGGTCGGTTTACATACCGCCACCAGGGATAGTCGGGCCCTCCGCCGGTATATTCCCATTTGTCGATATAAATGGTGTTGGTGCCAAGGGAGTTGACCTCGTTTTTGATATTCTGTTCCAGGCTGTTAACTACCGCCAGCACGCCAATGATACAGAAGATGCCGATGGTGACGCCAAACAGCGACAGAAATGTACGGAGCTTATTTTTCCATAATTCCTGGAGGGCCATTTTGAGGCTGCTGCTGATAATCTCGAGTGTCCGGCGGATCATATAACAAATTTAGGGGCTTGCTCCCGTGCCACGAAAGATTTTATATCAGCGGGGCGGCTGGACAGCGACCGGCTGTAAACCGCCCATTTTCGGGCATTCCACCGTACATTTGCGGGCTCAAAAGCCATCCGCAGGCCGGATGCAGTACCATTTATCAGCAATCATGAAGTATCACAACGAAATACAACGACGCAGAACCTTTGCTATCATCAGCCACCCCGATGCCGGTAAGACCACTCTTACTGAAAAATTCCTCCTGTTTGGCGGAGCCATCCAGGTGGCCGGTGCGGTAAAAAGCAATAAGATCAAGAAGCATGCTACCAGCGACTTTATGGAAATAGAGCGGCAGCGGGGTATCTCGGTCGCTACTTCGGTAATGAGCTTCGAGTATAATAATATCCTCATCAACCTGCTCGATACTCCGGGCCACAAAGATTTTGCGGAAGATACTTACCGTACCCTCACCGCAGTGGATAGTGTCATACTCGTGGTAGATAGTGTAAATGGGGTAGAAGAGCAAACGCGCCGCCTGATGGAAGTGTGCCGCATGCGCGATACACCGGTGATCGTGTTTATCAATAAAATGGACCGCGATGGTAAAAACAGGTTTGACCTGCTGGAAGAAATTGAAAAAGAACTATCTATTACCCTGCACCCGCTTTCGTGGCCTATCAACAGCGGTAAGGAATTTAAGGGTGTATACAACCTGCACGACAAAAGCCTTCGCCTGTTTACAGCCAATACCCGCGACGATGAAGATAGTATTGCCATCAGCGACCTGCAGGAAAGTATTCTCGATGAAAAACTCGGTGAAAAGGATGCTGCCCAGCTGCGCGAAGATGTAGAACTGGTAGACGGCGTGCATGGTGCATTGAATGTAGATGATTACCTGGCAGGTAAAGTGGCTCCTGTATTCTTTGGCAGCGCTATCAACAACTTTGGTGTAAAGGAAATGCTCGATACATTTATCCGTATTGCGCCCACGCCGCGCAGCCGTGAAACCAATACGCGGCTGGTAGACGTGGAGGAAGAAAAACTGAGTGGTTTTGTATTTAAGATACATGCCAACCTCGACCCGCGCCACCGCGACCGTATCGCCTTTTTCCGTGTATGCTCCGGCCGTTTTGAACGTAATAAATATTTCCATCACGTGCGTCTTGATAAGGATGTTCGCTTCAGTAATCCTTACAGCTTTATGGCGCGTGATAAAAGTATCATCGAAGATGCCTATGCCGGCGATGTAGTGGGTTTGTTTGATACCGGCAACTTCAAGATCGGTGACACACTGACCGAAGGCGAAAATTTCTTTTTCACCGGTATACCTTCTTTCTCTCCCGAAATATTTAAAGAAGTAGTGAATAAGGATCCGATGAAGACGAAACAGCTGGAAAAAGGATTGCTGCAGCTGACCGATGAAGGAGTAGCGCAGTTATTTACCCAGTTTGGCGGCAATAAAAAGATCATTGGCTGTGTGGGTGAACTGCAGTTTGAAGTAATTCAATACCGCCTGCTGCATGAGTATGGCGCATCGGTTATATTTAATGCCCTGCCCTTCTATAAAGCCTGCTGGCTGTCTGGTAAGGATGCCAAAAAACTGGAGGATTTTGCCCGGTTCAAGCAGGCCAATATCGGCGCAGATAAAGATGATCACATGGTCTATTTTGCGCAGAGTGAATGGTATCTGAACACGGAGCGTACGAACAATCCCGATATAGAATTTCATTTTACTTCCGAAATCCATAAATAAGCCGGGTTATGGCGGTGCTGTTTGATACCCCTCGTCTGCGTGTGCGCCATCTGCAATCTGGCGATGCCGATGCCTATCACCGCATCATTGGCGATGCAGAAGTGATGCGGTATATCCGCGCGCCACAGACCTTTGCCGGCACCCGCGAGTTTCTCGAAAAAGTGATCAGTCGTTATACGCCCGGTTCGCTCGATCTGCGCTTAGCCGTGGAAGAAAAGGAAACAGGGTTGCTTATTGGCAACTTTGCAATTATTCCGCTGGAGCGTACGGGACAAACTCAATTAGGCTATGCCTTTGTACAGGCTGCCTGGGGTAAGGGCTATGCTACAGAACTCACCCGGGCAGGTATACAATATGCATTTGAACAACTGGGCCTTGATGAACTGGCGGCTATTGCCGAACAGAGTAATCGGGCTTCGCTGCAGGTGCTGCTCAAATGCGGGTTTGAGCAGGTGGAAGTATATGAGGATGCCGGCAAAACCCTTTGCCGGTTTATACTTCCGGCACACCGATAAAAGCGGAATCCTTCCTTCTGCCTTTCCCCTTCCACCCTTTACCTTTTAATTTAATCAACCCGGGCTACAACCCCGGTATAATTATGAGGGCTGATTTTCTTTAATTCCTTTTTGAGGGTAGCCTTGATGTCGAGTTTGTCGATAAACTGATGGATGGCTTTCTGGTCAATGGCATTTTTGCCACGTGTCAGCTCTTTGAGCGCCTCATAGGGCTGTGGGTATTTTTCGCGGCGCAATACGGTTTGGATGGCTTCTGCAACAACAGCCCAGTTATTTTCCAGGTCCTGCTGCAGTTGCGCTTCATTGAGCAGCAGTTTACTCAATCCTTTTTCGATCGATTTAAAGGCGATGATGATATGGGCAAATGGTACACCGATATTACGGAGTACGGTAGAGTCGGTCAGATCGCGCTGCAGGCGCGATACCGGCAGTTTGGCAGCCAGGTGCTCAAGCAGGGCGTTGGCAATGCCGAGATTACCTTCAGCGTTTTCAAAATCAATCGGGTTTACCTTATGCGGCATGGCCGATGAGCCTACTTCTCCCTTGATGGTTTTTTGCTTGAAATATTCCATGGAGATATAGGTCCATATATCACGGCAGAAATCGATCAGGATATTGTTGATCCGCTTCATGCAGTCGAAGTGGGCGGCCAGGTTGTCGTAATGTTCAATCTGGGTGGTAAACTGCTGGCGTGATAAACCTATGTTGAGCAGGAATTCATTGCCAAATTTGATCCAGTCGGTTTTTGGGAAGGCGATATGGTGTGCATTGAAGTTGCCGGTGGCACCTCCGAATTTTCCCATAAAAGGAATGCCGATAAATTGCTCGATCTGGTTCTGAATACGCTCTACAAATACCATGATTTCTTTGCCGAGGCGTGTGGGGCTGGCTGGCTGTCCGTGGGTATGGGCCAGCATGGGGATATCGATCCAGTTTTTGGCCAGCAGGCGCAGTTGGGTATTGAGGTTGAGCAGGCCGGGCAGGTACTCGTACTCGATAGCATGTTTCCAGGAAAGCGGAATAGCTGTATTGTTGATGTCCTGCGAAGTGAGGCCAAAGTGGACCCATTCCTTGGCTTCACTGCCTTCGGCCTTATCCAGTTCATTTTTCAGGAAGTATTCTACTGCCTTTACATCGTGATTGGTGGTGGCTTCTATCTGTTTGATCTCCTGTGCATGCTCGGGGCCAAATGCTGTTTTCAGTTTCTGCAGGTGGCGGGCAGCTTTTACAGGCAGTTTTACAAACTTCTTTTTTTCCAGGAAAAGAAGGTATTCTATCTCTACCAGCACCCTGTACTTCATGAGGCCATATTCAGAGAAAAATTCGTCAAGATGTTGTACCTGTTTGCGGTAGCGGCCATCAATGGCTGATATGGCGGTAAGGGAGCTGAGTTCCATGATTTGTTTTTAAAAGAATAGCAGGTTGGTTAACTTTGCAGCCGCAAAAATAATCGAATTTGGAGAAGATACGGGTAGGGATTGTGAATTACCTCAACACAAAACCGCTTATTTACGGCCTGGAACGCGAACCTATACGTAGTGAGATCGATCTCGTAGGGGCTTATCCGGCGCGGCTGGCGCAGATGCTCAAAGAGGGTGAGGTTGATCTGGGCCTGGTTCCGGTGGCTGCTATTCCTCAATTGCCCGAATATCATGTAATTGGTAACTATTGTATTGGTGCTGAGGGTGAGATCGCCTCTGTGTGCCTGTTTAGTGAAGTACCCATGAATGAAATCCGTGAAGTGTATCTCGATTATCAGAGCCGCTCTTCGGTCGCTTTATTGAGATGGCTTATGCGCGAGTCATGGGGTATTCATCCCACCATCATCCCGGCTGCCGATGAGTCGTACCGCGACAAAATCAAGGGCACTACAGCGGGTCTGGTCATTGGCGACCGGGCTCTCGAACAGCGCAAGGTCTCCACATTTATTTATGATCTCGGTACCGAGTGGAGGGCAATCACGGGCCTGCCCTTTGTATTTGCCGCCTGGATCAGTACAAAACCATTACCCGAGGATTTCATTTCCCGCTTTGATGCGGCCAACCAGATGGGCCTGGCGCATATCGATGATATTGTGGCCGCCAACCCCTATCCCCTCTACGATCTCCGGAAGTATTATACGCTGCATCTCAGTTATCTGCTGGATGAAAAGAAAAGGGCGGGAATGAAGCATTTTTTGAGCATTTTGGACCTTTGAGCGCCCGAAAAGCTTCCGGATAGGAAATACATAGTGTATTTTAGCGGTATAAAAAAAGAACCACCACCACCTGCTATGTACCTTATCCGTATATTCTTATCGTTGCTTTTTATAGGATTCTTTATTCCCGCCATTTCCCAGACCTGCAATAACTGGCTATTTACGCCTTCTCAACCTTCATATGTGGATATTGGGGATCTGGATGTTTCTGGCGACAAGCTCACAGTAGAATGTAATTTTTATGCTATTTATGACAACAATGGGTTTGGGGATCTTGTGTCAAAACATAAAGGTCCGGTTGATGTAAACTATCTGTTACGCTCCGGCAGTGCGGAGATTACCACTACCAACGGATATTTCAGCGCAAGCGCCGGATGCAGGGTAGAGCCCAACAGGATATATCATGCTGCTATGGTGTATGATGGTAGCACACTCAAGTTTTACAGGAACGGGTATAAGATGGCTGAAACTCCTGTAACCGGTAATATGGTTCTTAATGACTGGAAAACCTGGATCGGTTATTTCAATCCTTCAACACTGACCGAAAACTTTTTGGGGTATATTAATGAGGTGCGTATCTGGAATGTAGCGCGTACTCAGGCGCAGATACGTACTTATATGTCTACCTCGCTTCCTAATCCAGCTTCTCAAACTGGATTGCTGGCGTATTATACATTCGACAACTTGCTCAATAAACAGGGAAATGCTACCTGGAATGGCAGGCTTGGGGGGAATGCCAGTATTAATACGAGTATATCAAATTGTTTCTTTGTGGCCGATTCATGTGCGATACCGGTGCAGGCAGATTCTATAATCGTAAATGATTACACAGAAGTGAAGGGAGTGGATCGCAATTGCAAAAACGAAATCATTGTATCTGATCCCAGCCGGTTCAAAATAGGAGATACGGTGATCATAATGCAGATGAAAGGTGCCGTTGCCGACAGCACCAACACAGCGGCATTCGGAACCATTCTTGATTATCATAATGCTGGTCAGTATGAATACAATTTTGTTAAAGGTAAAACAGGCAACCGTATTGAACTGCGGAATATTCTTCTGCATAATTATGATATACAGGAAGGTCGTGTTCAACTCATAAGGGTGCCTTATTTCCAGAATTATTCCACTACCAAAACGATGACCTGCCTGCCCTGGGATGGCCGGGTAGGAGGTGTGCTGGCTTATAATGTAGCGGGTACGCTAACACTCAATCACGATTTGGATGTGAGTGGTAAAGGGTTTCGGGGCGGCATTGATCCTTTTTCGAATCCTACACCTATGTACTGTTATGAGTCGCAATATTTCTATCCTCCCAATCCTGATCTGGCATCGCAAAAGGGAGAAGGAATTGCGGAACTCTCCACAGCAAAATCATTCGGACGGGGCGCGCTCGGCAATGGTGGTGGAGGAGGAAACTCGCATAACTCAGGCGGCGGTGGCGGTGCGAATGCAGCAACCGGTGGGATGGGCGGTTATAATTATGATCTTGCTCCCTGCAACACAACAGTACCTTTTGATAATCGTGGTATAGGAGGTCGATCGCTGCCTTATTCCAATACGGAGAATCGGGTTTTTCTGGGGGGCGGCGGTGGTGCCGGACAAAGCAACAATCCCGATGGCTTTCAGGCACCCGGAGGAAATGGCGGTGGCATCATCCTGATCACGGCCAATACACTGGTCGCTAACGGACATGTGATAAAGGCGGACGGATATGCCGGGTTTACCTGCAATGGTTCCAATACCTATTGCCACGAAGGAATGGGCGGCGGTGGTGCCGGTGGTTCTATTTTACTGGGTATCCAGACCTACACAGACCCGGCAGCAGCCATAGCCCGTGGAGGAAAAGGGGCCGATATGGTAGCGGTAGGCATAGGTCGCCTGGGGCCGGGCGGCGGCGGTAGCGGTGGTATCGTCTGGACCACAGGTACAGCAGCTCCATCGCTTACAACGACTATTACTGGCGGAAACAATGGCACCAATACGGGCTCGGGCAACGATGCGTGGGGCGCTACTGCAGGTGCAATCGGGTTGGAGTTGAATGACCTGAATCTTCCCATTGCCACCACACCCTTTAAAAAGAATATTGATTCGGTCAGAATACGCGAGACAAAAATTACCTGCCCGGAATGGACTTTCGAAGGCTTTGCTTATGTAAATGTAGCTCCGGTTGCAACCTGGAACTGGACATTTGGTGACGGCGGCACAGCTACAACTCAAAATGCAGGTCATACTTATACCACCAGTGGCAACTATGATGTTAAACTGGTAGCGACAGACATCAACGGATGTAAGGACAGCTTCGCCGTCCGCTTGAATGTGGAGGTGGCAGATTTTGATTTCAATTATACCGCGGATGTGTGCAATACCCTGACTTACCAGTTTTCCGGAGTTGGAAGTACCCAAGCCAATCCCTACTGGGATATGGGAGATGGAACCATCATTGCCGGCAATCTTAATCCGGTTCATACTTTTAGCAGTCCGGGAAATTATCTGGTAAAATATATAGCCGGAAGTGGCCTGTGCGCAGATACCGTACGTAAAGTTATTGCGGTTGATATACAATGGCAGGATCTGATCATCACACCGGATACGACAATTTGTGCCGGCTCTGCCAAACAATTGCGTACCGTACCGGTATTAAGCTTTTGCTGGAAGCCGGTAGCTTATCTGGACAATCCCTTACTGGCTAATCCCACTACTTCCACGCCCGGCGAAATCGTGTACTACTTTACGGCCGAGGTAGAAGGCAATAATCTGATTCAGAACGGGGATTTTTCTCAGGGCAACACCGGTTTTTCATCGGTTTATAATTATTCGCCTTCCTCGGGATTCAGTGAAGGCACATATACAGTAGCTGCCAGTGTACCAGCCTGGCATAGCGGACTGGCCAGTTGTGCAGGTCGTGGCGGCAGCGGAAATATGATGCTTGTAAATGGGTCGGGCAGTCTGGGTGCAGAAGTCTGGAAACAAACCATCTCAGTTCAACCCAATACCAATTATGCTTTTTCTTCCTGGCTTCAAAGCCTTTCGCCTTCCAGCCCCGCTCAGTTGCAGTTCTCTATCAACGGCAAACTGGTTGGTCTGGAGTTGAGAGGATCTCCCACCACATGTTCATGGGCGCAGTTTTATACCACCTGGAATTCTGGTTCAAATACTACAGCTACTATTTCGATTGTCAATAAGAATCTGCAGGTACTGGGTAATGATTTTGCACTTGATGATATCTCCTTTGCACCGGTACTGATCCGGTGGGATTCAGTAAAGATATCGGTAGACACACCTTTGGTGAAAGCAAATGCAGATACCACTATCTGTGAAAATGGCCAGGTACAATTGCAGGCTTCCGGAGCTGCTGACTATGCCTGGACTCCCGCAACAGGTCTTAGCAGTACAACTATTTCTAATCCGGTAGCCACTCCCACTTCCGATACCCGGTATATTGTAACAGGTACAACCATTCATGGTTGTGTGGCAAAAGATACAGTAGATATCAGTATCTATACGAAACCGGCCATTAGTATTACGCCCGATACCAGTATTTGCCACAACACTTCGGCGCAATTATATGTTTCCGGAGGTGTTTCATACAGTTGGTCGCCGCATCCCACACTGAGCAGTACAACTATTTCCAATCCCGTGGCTACTCCCACATCCGATACCAAATACTTTGTGACCATTAGAGATATAAATACCTGCTCGTACAGGGACTCGGTAACCGTTTCTCTTCGTCCGTTACCGGTGTTTACAGTCAATGCACCAGTGACGATCTGCCGCACCGATACCGTTCAGTTACAGGCAGGCGGGGGAGATTCTTATCAGTGGTCTCCTGCAGGCAACGCTATTGATAACATTTATGTACCGAATCCCCGGGTGAGTCCAGGCATCACGACGCAATACCAGGTTACCATTACGGAAACGATTTGTAATATATCAAGCACTCTGTCAACACAGGTTACTGTACTTCCCAGGCCGGTTGTCTCTGCCACCCGTTCCAATGATCTGGATTGTATACTTGAAAGCAGCCAGTTGAATGCCATGGGAGCCTTGAGGTATGAATGGTCGCCAGCGGCTACGCTTAATAATGCCGGTATCCGCAATCCTGTCGCTACTCCACGCATCACTACTTCGTATATCGTAAAAGGAACGGATGCGAACGGATGCATGGCCGCAGATACGGTCGTTGTTAAAGTAGAGAAAGTAAACGAGGGCAGTTATCTTATGCCCAATGCTTTTACTCCGAATGGCGATGGCTTGAATGATTGTTATGGCATAAAATACTGGGGCACTATTGATAAACTTGAATTCAGTATCTACAACCGGTGGGGTGAACGTATTTTTTATACGACAGACCCACGGGCCTGTTGGGATGGAACATACAAGGGTATTAAGCAAAACGGTGATGTATTCGTGTATATGATACGGGCTAAAACCTTGTGCTCGGAGGAGGTATTCCGGAAAGGTACATTTGTGCTTATCAGGTAGGCTTTGTGGGCCATCTTTCTGAATGCCCAAAAGAGTATCTTTGCGGCTAAACGCTTAACAGACATGAAGAAAGCCCTTATAACGGGTATTACTGGACAGGATGGCGCTTATCTGGCAGAACTTCTTCTGGAAAAGGGATATGAAGTACATGGTATTAAAAGACGTACTTCACTTCTCAATACGCAACGTGTGGATCATTTGTATCAGGACCCGCATGAGAGCAACCTGAGAATGATCCTGCATTATGGCGATTTAACCGACTCCACCAACATTATCCGGATCATTCAGCAGGTACAGCCAGATGAAATATACAACCTCGGGGCCATGAGTCATGTGCACGTGAGTTTTGAAGAACCCGAGTATGTAGCCAATACCGATGCAATCGGTACCCTGCGCATACTGGAAGCGGTGCGTATACTGGGGCTGGAAAAAAAGACACGTATTTACCAGGCCTCCACCTCTGAGTTATATGGTAAAGTGCAGGCGGTGCCGCAGTCTGAAACAACTCCTTTTTATCCGCGTTCTCCTTATGGGGTAGCCAAACTATATGCCTACTGGATTACGGTCAACTACCGTGAGGCATATGGCATGTATGCCTGCAATGGAATACTATTTAATCACGAAAGCCCATTGCGCGGCGAGACGTTTGTAAGCCGTAAGATAACCCGTGGCGTAGCTGAGATAGTATTAGGCCTAAAGAAAAAATTATGGTTGGGTAATCTGGATGCGCAACGCGATTGGGGCCATGCCCGCGATTATGTAGAAGCTATGTGGCTCATGCTGCAGCAGCCCGAGCCTGATGATTATGTTGTGGCTACCGGTGTTACTACAACCGTACGTGATTTTGTGCGGCTGGCATTTGCACATGCCGGTGTAAGCATAGAATTTTCAGGTTCCGGTGAAAATGAAAAGGCAATCGTAACAGCAGTTTCCATTCCCGACATCAATCTGCGCAAAGGGGATGTAGTGGTAGAAGTGGATAAACGCTATTTCCGCCCCACCGAAGTAGATCTCCTATTGGGTGATCCCACGAAAGCAAAAGAAAAACTGGGCTGGCAGGCCAAATATTCGCTCCCCGAACTGGTAAAAGAAATGATGGAAGCAGATATACAGCATTTCCGGAAAGATGTGATATTGCGCCAATCGGGTTTCAAAACGCTTCGACAATTTGAATAATGGAGAAGAACAGTAAAATATATGTGGCCGGACACCGTGGAATGGTGGGGTCAGCCATCGTAAGAAAATTACAAAAAGAAGGATTCTCCCGTATCATTACCCGTACATCTGCCGAGCTGGATCTGCGTAATCAGCAGGCCGTAAACGAATTTTTTGCTGCAGAGAAACCCGAATATGTATTTCTGGCTGCGGCAAAAGTGGGCGGTATAATGGCCAACAATACCTACCGGGCCGATTTTCTGTATGAGAACCTCATACTAGAAGCCAATATAATTCATGCAGCCTATACAGAAAAGGTGGCCAAACTTCTTTTCCTGGGCAGCTCCTGCATTTATCCCAAACTGGCTCCGCAACCGTTAAAAGAAGAACACCTGCTGACAGGTCTGCTTGAGCCAACCAATGAGCCTTATGCAATTGCAAAGATCGCCGGCATTAAGCTGTGTGAGACTTATCGGGATCAGTATGGATGCAATTTTATTTCAGCCATGCCAACTAATCTGTATGGACAGGGAGATAACTATCATCTGCAAAACTCGCATGTTATACCGGCACTGATTCGTAAATTTCACGAGGCTAAATTAACCAATGCACCTCTTGTAGAGATTTGGGGAAGTGGCAAGCCATTACGGGAATTTATGTATGTTGATGATCTTGCAGATGGGTGCGTTTTCTTAATGAATCATTTTAATGAGCGATTGTTCATTAATATTGGCACCGGCGAAGAATTAACCATTGCAGAACTGGCAGTCTCGGTAGGCAAAGTAGTTGGCTACGCTGGTGAACTTCGTTTTGATTCCAGTAAACCAGATGGGACGCCCCGTAAACTGATGGATAGCTCACGTATCAAAGCACTGGGCTGGAGTGCCAGGACTTCCCTTGTTGATGGGCTCACTAAGGCCTATCAACATTTTCTGCAGGAAAATTACAGGCATTAATCGATATCTGGGATTAGGGACGGAAACAAAATATATTTAACTGTACTTCATAGGGCACCATTCCTGTTTTTTGCCTGGAGAAAGGTGTGGCGAAAACGGTCGTGGCTTCTTTTATGTAAAAAACAAATCCTGCCTGTTCAATCCACTGGAGCATTTCTATTAATTCAGGCCCCTGTTTAAATGAACCATGATATTCAAGAAACAGGTTATTGACCAGCTTTAATTGATCATGGCAGTCTTTAAGTACAGCATATTCTGCGCCCTCTATATCAATTTTTAAAAAATCAACTGTTCTGTTCAAATAATCCCGGAGACGGCAGGCTTTAACAAGATTAGCTCCTTTACCCTGTTCCTCGCTAATCTTACTCGACATACTACCTTCGCCATCGAAGTTTAATGTTGTATCGGCTATCCAAACAGCCTCTTTTTTGAGCTCTACGGAATCAAGATTAAAGTTTTTTACGTTTTTGTTTAGTAGGTCAAAATTTACCGGATCTGGCTCGAAGGCCACAATCTGAGCTCCGGGGTACATTTTTTTTATATAAATAACACTCAGCCCAATATTAGCCCCGCAGTCGATAATATATGGAGAACCTCCCAGTTTTTGGGCGTAAAGCTCCTGCACAAATATCTCAGTCACGCCGTGTACCAGTTCTGCAGGAGAATAGAAGTGAATGGTCTTATCCAGAAAATTTACTGTCTGGCCGGGTCGATTGGGTAAATGCTTTAATTTTTTTACTGTAAACCAACTCCAGCCGACCTTCTGAAAAGGGTTCTTGATTTTTTTTTGAACAAGGTTTTTTGCGCCCCGAATCAAGTTGCCAGAAAGGGAGTTGCTTGACATGTACTTTGGTTTGTTTTCGAGTATATTTGTCCGATTCAAATATTGAAATATAGCTAATTTTCAATGATTTCTGTCATTATTTGTTCCGTTAAAGAAGAACTGGCGAGGCAAGTTAAAGCAAATATTGATTCCACGATTGGCGTTAACTGGGAATATATCTGTATACCCAATGTGAATCCATCGCGTAGTCTGACAGCTGTATATAATGAAGGCGCTGCTCGTGCAATTTATCCCCTGCTCTGCTTTGTGCATGAAGATGTGGAGTTTCGCACGATTGGCTGGGGGAAGATACTTTCGGAATATTTCAGAGCCGATCCGCAACTCGGAATGCTGGGGTTGGCCGGCTCAGCATATAAGAGCAGGACACCATCCGGATGGACAAGTTTTTTACCTGAATTTGATCGATGTCATGTTATTCAACGGCTTGATGGCGGTAAAGAATGCCCCATGTACTTTGATGGAGGCGAACCGGCTTCATTAAAGGATGTGATATCCGTAGACGGCGTTTTTATGGTTATTCCCAAGAAAGTAGCCACACTTATCCCTTTTGAGGAACAGCTACTGGATGGGTTTCATTTTTATGATGTAGACATCTCAGTGCGGATAGCAAGGCAGTACAGGGTGGCCGTGACTTTTGAGATCGACCTTGTTCATTTTTCGACATGGGGTGATTTTGGAGATAAGTGGGTCGGGTATGCATTGAAATGGCACAGGAGTCAGGCATCGGCATTGCCACTGTACACATCAGCGGTTAAGAAAAGCAGTATTCCAGTTTTCGAACATAAAGTCACAATAGCCTGGTTAAAAAGATTACAAAAAGAAAAGATATCGTTCAGAAATAGGTTGAAATGGGTAGGCGCTATTGGCGGATGGAAGAAACCGTTGCTTTGGCCTTATATGTGCCTGTTTTTTATTGTGAGACCTATTAGCAAGTTGCTTCGACGATAATAAAGGGAATTTTTTAATGGAAGAGATTTGTATTTCAATATGTATACCAGCTTATAAACGTACCGGCTATCTGAACCGGTTACTGCACTCTATTTCTATTCAGACCTTCCGGAATTATGAGGTTGTTATAACAGACGACAGCCCCGGTGATGAATTGAAGCAGCTGCTGGAAGAATACAGACATACTTTTCCTTATCTCCATTATCATAAAAATGAAAAACAGCTGGGTACACCGGAAAACTGGAATGCTGCTGTCAGCAGGGCCAGGGGTACTTGGATTAAATTAATGCACGATGATGACTGGTTTACCGGACCAGACAGCCTGCATAGGTTTGCCGAGGCTGCATCGGATAATTCGGTATCGTTTATCTTTTCTGCATATACTAATGTGACGGAAATTTCTGGCTTGCAGGCTTCTGTGATGCCTTCTGCGTGGAGACTAAAGCAACTGAGAAAACGACCAATGACCCTTCTTTCCAGAAATATTATAGGTCCGCCAAGTGTTACGCTTTACAGGCGAGCCGATTCAGGAAAATATGATGCCAATATGAAATGGCTTGTAGATGTTGATTTTTACATGCAGGTAATGAATACAACAACACCTTTTTTCCTCAGAGATAATTTGATATTTGTGGGAGTAGGAGATGAGCAGGTGACAGCATCAGTACATGGGGTAAAGGAGGTTGAACTGCCAGAACATGGTCGTTTACTTCGAAAACAAGGAATTGGTCAGTTCAGAAACGTACTGGTTTATGACTACTGGTGGCGGCTGTTTCGGAATTTTGATATAAGAAAGTCGAATGATCTCTTGCCTTACTGGGAAAAAGATTTATTGTACCCGGTTTTTGTTAGTATGCTTAGATGGCAGAATAGAGTTCCGGTGAGCCTGCTGAAAATCGGGGTACTGTCGAAAGTTTTAATGTTTTTGCATTATCTAGCAAACAGAAATAAGTTATCAGCCTGATGGATCTGTCTATTGTGATAGTAAATTATAAGTCAGCAAAACTTATACTTGATTGCCTGGACACTTTATTGCCCGGCAATGCCGGGATTTTGCTGGAGATCATAGTAGTGGATAATGACTCGTATGATAACAGTGAGGAATTGATTACAGGAGTTTATCCGCAGGTTACCTGGATTCAGATGGGATATAATAGTGGGTTTGCGCGGGCCAATAATGAAGGCATAAGAAGGGCTCGTGGCAAAGTTATTTTGTTGATCAATCCGGATACGTTGATCCTGGATGAAGCAGTGGTTAAATGTTTCAAAAGACTTAACGATTCTGATAATATTGGCGCAGGAGTACAGCTACTCAACGAAGACGGAAGTCCGCAGATATCCGGCAACTTTTTTATGAAAGGCGGACTGAATCATCTCATGAATGTGCCATATCTCGGCCGGCTGATCAGGGCTGCGGGAATGTCATTGAAGGTGAAAAAGACAAATGTGGCCCGGGCAGAAGGCGAGGTAGAGGTAGACTGGATCAATGGGGCCTTCCTGATGGTTAAACAGGATGCCATTGAAAAGGCCGGCCTGCTGGATGAAGATTTTTTTCTCTATGCAGAAGAAATAGAATGGTGCAGCCGGCTGCATAAAACGGGTAAAATGGTAATCTATGGCGATCTGCATGTGATTCACCTGGTGGGCATGACTGCCAGTGAAGCATTTGGCTCGTCTTTCAGAGGATATACGGAGCTCACAGACCGGAAAGGGTTGCAGCTGATCGTCAGTGGCTGGTTGCGCATCCGCAAACAATTCGGAACAGCCTGGCTTTTATTGCATGCGGCTGTATATGCAGCTGCGATTCCCGTTTATTTTTTCGCTTTTCTGATTTCAACTCTTTTACTTCGACCTCACCGGGCAGCACACTGGCACTCCTTTGCCAGTTATACAGGCAATGTATGCCGCAGCATCGCGCTCCTGCCACGTATGATTCGCGGCAAGCCTTATTTCTATAAAATGCTTTGATGGTTTTGGAGCCTGGCTGTTGATTTGATGGTCAATACCAGAGCCGTGCCTTTACAATTTTCAGGTATTCCATGGCTTTGGCACTTATGGATTTCTTCTTTTCACGAAAAGGGACTGCCAGTACCCGCCCCCAGGTGCGGAAAAACGTACCCGGATGGGCGATGGCATGTTTCAGGTATTCTCCACTCCAGGCGATTGCTGTTGTGAGATAGTATTTTGCCGGCAGGTAACGCCAGGCTACCTTACTCTTGTTTAACCATTGCGAAGCCAGTTTCTGGTAATGCGGCTGACGCCCTTTAGGCGATTCTTTATGTTCGAAGGTCACGGCATTATCGTATCCGATAGCATAGCCGGCATCGATGATGCGGTATGCCAGGTCATATTCTTCCATGCCATAAAAAAAGTCAGTCGGATAATAACCCGTTTTGTCCAGTACTTCACGGCGTAGTAAATGTGCACAGCCCGTGTAATAGGACGTGAAAAAAAGATCCCTGTCTTTATACGCATCGAATTGTTTATGAGGCAGGGCTGTACGCTGCACCTGCTTATTTTCATGATAAATAACCCGGAAGGTTACTGCACCGCAATGCGCCTGCTGAAAAGCAGGCTTCTGAAAGGTGCCGGCTATTTTTTCGAGGTCATTTTTTCCGGTAAATAAAATATCATCATCCAGTACCAGCAATAATGGTGAGCTGGCTGTCTGCATCAGCTGATTGCGGCCGCGCGAAACACCAAGGTTTTCCGGAGATACCCGGTAGTTTACCTTTAGTTCGGGATGGGCCTTGATGTATTCTTCCACTTCTGCGTAGCTGACAGTGGAGGCATTATTAAGCACCAATACTTCATTGAGCAGGTCAAGCCGCTCCTGTCCGGCCAGACTCTGCAATAACTCCAGCAGATCGGCAGGCCGGTTATAGGTAATGATCAGTAAGGAAAGCTGCTCGGTCATAAAGCGATAACAGGAATAACTGCAAGGTAGTACAGTACTGTTAAACATTAAGGGCGGGTTATTGGCCCGCCCTTTTATAAAGAATTATGCTTGCTGAGTCTGCCGGTTTTGCCGCCAGTTCATAAACAGACCGCCCAGTGTAAGTACCAGTACCAGTATGGAACCGATAAAAGAAAGGGAAGTTCCCTTCTTCACCGATTCAGGCTCAAATACAAATTTGATACTATGTTTACCCGCGGGCAGCGACATGCCACGCAGCGCATAGTTTGTTTTTACATAGCCCGACTTCTGTCCATCTACATATACATTCCAGCCCATATCGTAGTAAACCTCGCTGAATACGGCAAACTGTGGCGTAGATGCATTGTAGCTATATTCAATCTCATCGTTGTCGTATTTGACAAGGTTGATGCTGGCAGTGCTGTCCCATTGCGGCTGTACCAGGTTAGGCGCATTGGTGGCCTGTACTACGGCTGTGTCTCTGAGGTCGGTATGGCCAATGGTTTGCAGCTCAGTTGCAGCATCACTCACCAGTTTTACATTTTTTACCAGCCAGCAGGGACCATAGGCCTCAGGATTGGGGATAAGGGTTTCCTGTCCGTTTTGCGGATTGGGTGCAATAATGTATTTCACATTAAGCATGTTCAATACCTGGCGTGCATCGCCTCCATAGAGATAACGTTCGATGATATCCTGGTATATCCGCAGTTTGGCCGGGTGGTAACCGCCAATAGAGCGATGGAAAGTAGAGGTATGATAGTCCGTGGCCATAAAGCGGTCAGGCCCGGCATAATATACGCGGAACTGTGGTTCCTTATCTGCCAGTATCTGGTTGTCTATATTGTTTTTGACAGTCAGATGGCTTTCCATCTCATCTTTCGGCTTATAGTTTTCAGCGTTGAGGTAATCCTTGTCTACTATCAGCTGATCAACAAATGTGATGGCAGTAAATATTATGGCTACCACAACTGGCTTCAGGATATTCTTCAGGTAAAGCCAAAGCAGGCCCAGCACCAGTATCATGAAACCAACAGTGCGGAGTATCTGCATGCCAAAGATAGAGCGGCGCTCTTCTTTCATAGCATTGATGGCATTGCGGATGAAGTTGTCATCGGCACCGGCATTTTTAAGATTGGCGCTTACCGACTGGTCGATGAGTGAGCTGTAATCCATCATCAGGTAGCAGATCAGTAGAAGGGCCAGCAAACCACCCACCGCATACAGCAGCTTTCGGAAATCTGCCTGCAGGGCGGCCTGTGCATTTTCACGGAATAAAATCGTTTGTAAGCCCAGTACAGCCATTACAGGAATGACCAGTTGTGGTATTACCATGGTAATGGAAGGCGCTCTGAATTTGCTGTAGAGCGGAAGGTTGTTATACAGGAAAATATTGAAGCCGGGCAGGTATTTCCCCAGCGCCATCATGATGGCAATGACAGAAATGGCCAGTAAGCCCCAGCGAAGCGGGTGTTTATACAAAACAAATCCCATCAATGCCAGCAGACATACGATTACGCCGGCATACAGCGGGCCGCCGCCTGTTGAACTGGGATCGCCCCAGAAACGCGGAAAGCTTTCGGCCAGTTGCATTGCTACATTCTCCGGAATACCTTTTGCGGTCATTTTACTGGCAAGTCCTGAGCTTTCGCCAAAAACCTGGCGGGTGCTGCCGCCAAATGAGTTGGGCATAAGCAGGGTGAGGGCTTCACCCTTACCGAGGCTATAGCTAAATGCATAACTCGTGTCGAGGCCGGTGGTTTTTACATTTTTCACACTGTCGCCGGCAATCTCCACACTTTTACCACCCCGCATGGTGGCCTTGCTGTATTCAGTCGTGGTAAGCAGCGATAAGGAGGTGGTGAGTAAAGCAACGATGGCGGCAACGCCAACGATGCCGGCGGAAAGGGCCAGGTGTTTCCATTCCTTATTTTTTATCCATACAAAAACATAACTCAGGGTTACTGCAGCAGCCACCAGGAAGAAATAAAAACTGATCTGCGGATGATTGGCACCCAGCAGCAGGTAAGCGCCCAGCGTGGACACTGCCAGGCCCAGCCAGTATTTTTTGTTGTAGGTGAGCAGGAGGCCTGCCAGCAGCAATGGCATATAGGCGATGGCAAACATCTTGGTCACGTGACCTGCCGCAATAATGATAGGGTTATACGTGGCAAATGCATAGGCCAGGGCGCCAAAAATGCCTACTACCGGTCTTGCTCCCAGCACCAGGCAAAGAATATAAAAACAGAGGCTTGCCAGGAAAAAGAAATTCATGGGCTGCGGTAGTCCCAGTGCCAGCACCTTGTTGAGGTCGGGCAATACTGATTTGCCTTCCATGGCAATCAGGTAATTGGGCATACCGCTGAACAGGTGGGTATTCCACAGCGGGAAATGGCCATTCTTTTCCTTATAATCAAAAGCGTCCTGGGCCATGCCTTTCCAACCAACAATATCGTGCTGATCCAGTACATTGCCTTCGAGTGCCGGCTTACAAAACAGTACCGAAACCAGCAGGAAAATCAAAACCGCCACCACATGGGGCAGGGCCTTTTTTACCAATTCGTTTTTCATTATAAAATTTTAGTGAATAGCAGGAAAAAACTCCCGTCCCGATTCATTTTCAGGCTGCCAAAATAATGCTATTTTACACGAAAAATACGGATGCGCTGGCTATTATTTTTGTCGCGACTGGCTTTTATCTGCGGCCTCTTTTTACTGGTTTCCATCAGTTTACTGATACGTGACTGGACCGAAGACCAGGCCATCGTATCTACCATTGTGATAATAGGGCAGGTACTGGGCGTGGTAGTGTTACCGCTGGTGAATCTTTCTTACCTCGGGGTTTTACTGGTCAAAAGGCAGTTAAGGCCCTACGTGCCGGCCTGGCTCGTCACAGCCAACATATTATTCTTATGTTTGTTGATACTTTATTTCCTGTATCAGAATGGTCAATACAATCATCAGGCATAAGCCAACCCGCCTGTTTATTATCCTGGGCGGCTTTTTTATTGCCAATGCGCTCATCGCAGAGATCATTGGCGTAAAGATATTTTCCCTCGAAAAGACATTGGGTATTCCGCCCCTCAATCTCCACATCCTGGGCAATGATCTGTCATTTAACCTTACCGCCGGCGTACTGCTCTGGCCGGTCGTTTTTATTATGACAGATATCATCAATGAATACTATGGCATGAAGGGTGTGCGCTTTCTGTCCTGGCTCACCGCCGGGTTAATCGCTTTTGCCTTTATTATATTTTTCGGCGCCATGAAGCTCACGTCTGCCGATTTTTTTATTACCAGTAAACAGGGAAGTGGTGTGCCGGATATGAGCAAAGCCTATAACAGTGTGCTGGGGCAGGGTAGTTTTATCATCGTGGGCTCACTGGCGGCGTTTATCCTGAGTCAGCTGATCGATGTATTTGTGTTTCACCGGATCAAAAAAATGACCGGCGAAAAACGCATCTGGCTCCGGGCCACCGGATCCACCCTTATTTCGCAGTTTATCGACAGCTTCGTGGTGTTGTTTATTGCTTTTTATATCGGCTCGCGTGTGAATAATACCGGCAATGACCTCGTATGGCCTTTCAAACTCTTCCTGGCCGTTGGTATCGTCAACTACATCTACAAATTCCTCGTAGCCATATTACTCACACCGGTTATCTACCTCATACATGGCTGGATAGAAAAATACCTGGGCCATGACCTGGCTGCAGAGATGAAGCGGGGAGCGATGCGGGATTAATGTGCTAATGAGTTAATGTGCTAGTGTGCTAATGCTTGCGGGAGAAAAATCGTTATGCTCATTGCATTGCAGTAACAGAAAGTTTATCCGAATAAATTATTAGCACATTAACGCCATATTACTCACAGCGGTTATCTGCCTTATACATTCCTGAATAGAAAAATACCTGGCCATGATCTGGCTGCAGAGATGAAGCAAGGAGCGATGCGGGATTAATGTGCTAATGAGTTAATGTGCTAGTGTGCTAATGCTTGCGGGAGAAAAATCGTTATGCTCATTGCATTGCAGTAACAGAAAGTCTATTCGAATATATTGCCAGCTGAATTATTAGCACATTAACCCACTAGCAGATTAGCACATTCTCTACTCGCAGATTCTCAGTATCTTTCTTTAATCAACTCTGCCACCACCTTATCAATCGGCAATGTCACACTCTCGGCCGAAAAATCATTCCAGTCTACAAAGCGGAAGGTTTCTGTTTCTTTTTTCTGTTCGTAAATGGCCAGTTGATCGGCATCGAAATCAAAAGGGCGGGTGCGTAGTGGCACTTTGATAGGCTCCAGGGCATGCGCAAAATAGTAGATGCTCAGGATCTGGTAGGCATTATTGAAAGCACTCATCTGGAAAAAGTCAGTTGTATAAAGATGATCGCCTACCTGTACTTCCAGGTCCATTTCTTCTTTGAATTCGCGCCTGAGGCAGTCGCGGGTACCTTCGCCAAACTCCAGCCCGCCGCCGGGAAACTTCGTATAATAGTTGCCACGTATGAATTCATCGCTTACGAGTACCTGCTTCTGTTCATTGATGAGGAGGCCGTATACCCGAATAGAAAACTGTTGCATGTAAATCAGATAATTTTTTTGCGAAGAAATAACCAGCCTACTGTGAGCGATACCGCCAGCGAGAGCACGACTACAATGTAAAAGGCATAGGGAGAATCCTCGAAGCCATTGCGTACGTTCATGCCAAATACGCTGGCAATCAGTACGGGAAATGTAAGTACGATGGTGATCACCGACAGACGTTTCAATACCTGGTTCTGGTTGTTGGCAATGATGCTGGCAAAAGCATCGAGCGTACTGCTCAGGATATTGGTATAGATGTTGGCCATTTCAAGGGCCTGCGAATTATCTACGATGAGGTCGCCCAGGAATTCTTTTTCTTCTTCATTCAGCCCCAGGAAATTGCTGCGTTCCAGTTTCATCAGCAGCAGTTCATTGGAGCGCAGGGCTGTTACGAAGTATACCAGGCTTTTCTGGATACGCATCAGTTCGAGCAGGTGTTCGTTGCGGCTGGCATCATAGAGTTTTTGCTCAAATACATTGCGTCGCTGGTTGATCTCTTTGAGGTGCTCCATGAAATTCTGTACCACCTTTTCGAAGATCTTCAGCACCATCATATTCTTTTTGTCTTCATGACGGTTTTGAAAGGTGTTCAGAAATTTTTTGATAGCCGTGTTCTCGAAAGAGTTGACCGTTACGATCTGGGTGTGGGTGAGAATGATACAGATCGGGATGGTGATATAGTAGGCATCGCTTTCGTTGAACGAATTGTTTTCCGTAGGCGTTTTGATGACAATGAGTTTTACATTGTCTTCTTTTTCAAAACGGCTCCGTTCGTCAATATCCAGCGAGTCGGTTAGAAAGTCGAGTGGGATTTCCAGTTCTTCGGCGAGTTCCGTAAACTCTTCCTGCCGCAGGGGAGGCAGGACGTTGATCCAGGCGCCATTTTCGGGTTTGTCGATTTCGACAGTACGGTGGTTGATGTTTTTAAAAAACTGTACCATGATGACTCCTGATTTTGGTGGGTACCGGTGACTGTATTTATTTCAGTTCAACACTTCCTTCATATACCTTTTCGGCGGGGCCGCAAAGCCAGATGTTGTGGTAGTGGTCGTCGTCTGTGCGGTCAAATTCCACTACGAGGCTGCCGCCCAGTGTTTTTACCTGCACATCATTAAATCCGTTTTCGTTGTGGTAAGATACCAGGGCGGCGGCGGTCACTCCTGTGCCGCAGGAGTAGGTCTCATCTTCCACACCGCGCTCGTAGGTGCGCACAATGATTTCGTGGTCGCCTACCTGCTCCACAAAGTTTACGTTGATGCCTTCGGCTTCGTAGTCTTTGCTGTAGCGGATATCGCGTCCTTTTTTATATACGTCGATATTCATGACATCGTTTACCAGCTTGATGTAGTGGGGCGATCCGGTATTGAGTTCAAAGTCGCCACGCAGTTTGGTAACCCGGTCTACATCTTTCATCTTCAGCGATACGATGCCGTCTGTATCAATTTCGGCTTCATGCTCGCCATCTACCGCCATGAATTTGTATTCGCTGCGGTGAATACCCAGGTGGTAGGCAAACTTTACAATGCAGCGGCCGCCATTGCCGCACATGCTGCCTTCGCGCCCATCGGCATTATAATATTTCATTTCAAAATCGTAGCCGGGCTTTTCATTGAGCAGCATGAAGCCATCTGCGCCAATGCCAAAACGGCGATCACAGAGTCGCCTGATCTGATCGGTAGAAAGCTGGCTGTATTCGCCACTGCGATTATCTGCAATGATAAAATCGTTGCCGGTGCCCTGGTACTTGAAAAAACGGAGTGTCATGGGTTAATTCCTCGGAAAAGTGATACTGCTCAGCAGTTGCTTTTGCAGCGTGCAAAAATAGTGTAAACCGGGCAAGCTTCGTTCGTGACTATTTTGTTATCATTCCCTCGTTTAAAAGGATTCTGCAAAGGTCTGAATAAACTTTTTAATCAGGTTTTCTACCGCTGCTTTCCCATCTTTTGAAAAAGTTTGCTGCACCCGGTTGGCTACAATAGCGTTCAGTGCCAGGCAGTTGTGACCCAGCAACCGTCCCAGACCATAAATGGCCGAGGTCTCCATTTCAAAATTGCTGATCCGGTGCGGACCAATGCGGAAGTCGGTGAGCCGGCTGATGAGGTCGGGATTGCGCACACCCAGGCGCAGGATGCGTCCCTGCGGACCATAAAAACCCGGGCAGGTGACGGTGATGCCCTGGTGAAAACCCGTCACAAAATGTTTGAGCAGCGAGGGTGCCGATCCGCTGATATAAGGCGAGATGCCCTGGCCATGCAGCTGGGTATGTGTTACAAAAGACTGCAGCAGCAGGTTTTCTTCCTCATTCTGCTCCAGCCGGTAAAAATGCAGCAGGTTGTCGATGCCCAGCCCATGGGTAGAGGCTACAAAGCTGTCTACCGGAATATCGGCCTGCAGTGAGCCCGAAGTGCCCAGGCGGATGATGTTGAGGGCCTTCAGCTTCGGTTTCACCTGGCGGGTTTCAAAGTCGATATTGGCCAGGGCATCCAGCTCATTGAGTACGATATCGATATTATCCGGTCCGATGCCGGAGGAGAGTACGGTCAGCCGTTTATTGCCCACCCGGCCGGTATGGGTAATAAACTCCCGGTGCTGAGCCTGCACTTCGATGCTGTCGAAGTGTTTGCTTACTTCGCGTACCCGGTCGGGATCGCCTACGGTGATGACAGTGTCGGCAATTTCTTCGGGGCGGAGGTCGAGGTGGTAGACGGCACCGCGCGGGTTGATGATCAGCTCAGATTCGGCAATACGGCTCATGACGAATATTTTCAGCGGTTTATAATAAAAGTATTCAACGAAAATACCCTATTTTTGCTATCCTTTTAAAGTATCAGGTCCTTTGGCCGAGTGGCTAGGCAGAGCTCTGCAAAAGCTCGTACAGCGGTTCGAATCCGCTAGGGACCTCGGAGAAAGTCGCTACAGTTGTGGCGGCTTTTTTATTTGGGGTGGAAGGAGTGAGGCAGAAGGTGTAAGGTAGAAGGAGTAAGGTAGAAGGTGAGTGGCCAGGCAGCCCCGCAAACTGCGGGGTTTACAGCGGTTCGCCGCCAGGGACCTCGGAGAAAGTCGCTACCCTTGTGGCGGCTTTTTTATTTGGGGAGGAATGAGT
>JAGODE010000209.1 GCA_017998385.1 Chitinophagaceae bacterium
GGGCAATGTAGCGATTGTAAATGCAGTGGGTAATGGCGTGGCCGATGACAAAGCCGTATATGCGTATGTGCCCGACATGATACGCTATTATCTCAACGAAGAAACCATTTTGCCCAATGTGCCCACCTACGGACTCGAAAATATGGATGCCCGTAAGTATGTGTTTGATAATATTGGCAACATGGTCATCAAACGCACCAATCAATCGGGCGGCTACGGCATGGTCATGGGCAATAAAGCTTCGGAAAAAGAACTGGAGGAGGTAATGGCAGCTATCAATGAAACACCACGTGAGTTTATTGCGCAGCCCATCATTCGCCTGTCTACCGTACCCTGCTTCATTGATGGTAAACTGCAGCCAAGACATGTGGACCTGCGCCCCTATGCGCTCTGCGGGCCCGGCGGCATCCGCATAGTACCGGGTGGGCTTACGCGTGTGGCCCTGCGTGAAGGATCGCTGGTCGTAAACTCCTCGCAGGGAGGCGGCAGCAAAGATACCTGGGTAGTAGACCTTTAATTACTTTAGAAAAGAATACCTAAAACAACTGCATGCTTAGTAGGATTGCTGATTCATTATTCTGGTTGTCGCGCTATATGGAACGAAGCGATTGCCTTGTCAGAATGGTTCGTACCAATTACATCCTCTCGTTTGATGCCGGCTCACATTCCAGTTTCAACTGGCGCGACCTGGTATTGCTGGCTTCTCCCACCAACGATGAACGTATCTTATCCAAAGGCGATCATCTGCCATCAGCACTAACCTGGCTGCTGGCCGATACACAAAACCTCAACTCGGCCCGTGTGCTCATCTCCCGCGCCCGCGAAAATGCGCGGGGTGTTCAGGATAATATAACCAAGGAAGTGTGGGAAGAAGTAAACCAGCTTTACCATATTGTGAACCAGCCAGACCTCATTGAGCAGGTAACCGGTTCGCGTGCACTGGATCTTATAGATCTGCTGGATCAGAACAACACACTTTTCTATGGTGTTACTGATAGTACCATGCCCCGTGGTCTGGGATGGAACTTCATGAGCCTCGGCAAATTTATAGAACGGGCATTGCTGACTATCGATACCACGCTTGCTCATTTCAGCAAAATTGATCACCGGCTCGATGTACAACAGGATGTGCTGTTCTGGAAAAACCTGTTGCTCTCACTCTCCGGTTATGAACTATATCTTAAAACCTATACCCGCGGTCAGCACAACCTGAATGTAGTGGACCATGTGGTTTTTAATAAAGATTTTCCCCGCTCACTCCTGTATTCATTGCGCCGGGTACGACGCTATCTGGACGAAGTGGCAGCTGATACACGCATGGAAGGCAGCGACCAATTGCTGAAATCGTTCGGCCGGCTTTGCAGTCAGCTCGAATTTAGTGATCTGGCTGCTGTACAACAGGTGAGTCTGCCACATTTTCTATATTCGCTGCGCAAAGACCTGGTGGAATGTTCGGATCAGCTCACCCGGATTTATTTTTCATACGCCTAACAAAGCCCAATGCCCGTTTTCAACATACATCACATTACCCGTTACCAGTATGACCGTCCGGTAAAAGAAAGTGTAAATGAAATCCGGATCTATCCGCTGTCCTGCAAAGAACAGGAAGCGCTGTATCACGAAATAAATATCACCGGCTCTCCTGAAATACTGCAGGTAAACGATTACTGGGGCAATCGCACCGGCATGTTCAACCTGCTGGATTCACATAAAGAACTGACCATCGAAAGCAAACTCATTGTGCGTACCCTGGGCAGCAATACCGCTGCTATTACCGCACCGGGTACCCGACAGGACCTGCAGGCAGAAATGAAGCAAAATCTGTCATTGCTCGAACTTCGCCAGGTCACAGAAATCGATCTGCGTGAGCAACTGAGCAACCTGGCGGCCCGTTTTTCCACTCCCGAAATGCCCGTTTCCATGATTGTGGAGCGCTGCGCCAATTATATTTTCTCACAATTCAAATACATCAAGGGTATCACCAATGTGGAAACAACCGTAGCAGAAATCCTCGGGCTGGAGTCGGGCGTGTGCCAGGATTTTGCTCACCTGATGCTTGAGCTGCTTCGTAATACAGGTATTCCCTGCCGCTATGTAAGCGGTTATATCTGTCCCAACAAAAATGGGATGCGGGGTGAAGGGGCCACCCATGCCTGGATTGAGGCGTGGATACCCGGGTACGGCTGGACAGGCATTGACCCCACCAACAATGTATGGGTCAACAATCATCACGTAAAACTGGCAGTAGGCCGCGACTTCAGAGATTGCTCACCTATTAAAGGCACTTTCAAGGGGTCTGCACGGCAGTCTCTTTCCGTATTCGTATCGGTAGGCTATGAAGACGGGGCTACATTTGAAGAGATCAATAATGTACGTATGGAAACCCTCGAAACCGATGCGCCTGTACCAGATTATCTGGAAAGTTTTTCGGGGCAGCAGCAACAATAGCAATGTGCCAATGGGTCAATATGCCAATGTGCTAATCATTTTCTCATTTATTTTAATTACTCATACATATCCGTAAGGCTGCCAGAAATATTTTTTCTGCCTTATAAAATCCCCTTCACCCATTAGCATATTAACCCATTAGCACATTAGCACATTTTCCCGACCTTTGCCTGCTATGGTTCCTTTGGCAGAGCGAATAAGACCGCAGACACTCGATGACCTGGCCGGGCAGCAGCACCTTACCGGTAAGGGAAGTGTATTACGCAAAGCCATTGAAAAAGGACGTATCCCTTCTATGATCCTGTGGGGGCCGCCGGGTACCGGCAAGACTACCATTGCTCATATCATTGCTCATACCCTTCGGGTACCTTTTTATACGCTAAGCGCTATCAGCTCCGGCGTAAAAGAAGTACGCGAAGTAATTCAGGAGGCTAAAGACCAAACCGGAGCGGTGCTGTTTATTGATGAGATACATCGCTTCAATAAAGGTCAGCAGGATGCACTGCTGGGTGCGGTGGAAAAAGGAACCGTAACCCTCATCGGTGCCACCACCGAAAACCCCAGCTTTGAAGTCAACAGTGCCTTGCTGAGCCGCTGCCAGGTATATGTATTAAAGTCGCTTGATGAATCCGACCTCATCAGGCTGCTGCATATGGCCATGGAAAAAGATGAAGTGCTGAAACAATTCAATATCACCCTTGCAGAAACAGCTGCACTCATTCGCATATCAGGCGGCGATGCCCGCAAACTGCTCAATCTGTTTGAAATCGTGGCAGATGCCGGCCGCGATGGCGGCAACGATGTTACCATTACAGATGCATTGGTGATGGAAGTTGCGCAGAATAAGATTGCCCTTTATGATAAAAGTGGTGAGCAGCATTATGATATAATCTCTGCCTTCATCAAATCGATACGCGGCAGCGATCCCAATGCAGCCGTATACTGGCTTGCACGTATGATAGAGGGCGGCGAAGACGTAAAATTCATTGCCCGCAGATTAGTTATACTGGCCAGCGAGGATATCGGCAATGCCAATCCTACTGCACTCGTGCTGGCCAATACATGTTTCGAAGCTGTTAATAAGATCGGTTATCCCGAGTCGAGAATCATCCTTTCCCAATGTGCTATTTACCTGGCATCTTCGCCCAAGAGTAATGCGTCATATGTAGCTATCGATGCAGCGCTGAATGTGGTACGCCAGGCAGGTGACCTGCCGGTTCCGCTCCACATTCGTAATGCCCCTACCAAACTCATGAAAAACCTGGGTTATGGCAAGAACTATGAGTACTCGCACAGTTACGAAAACAATTTTTCACCCCAGGAATACCTGCCACCCGAAATTGCCGGCTCCAAATTCTACGACCCCGGCAAAAATGCACGCGAAGAAGAATTGAGGAAATATCTGAAGGCGCTGTGGAAGGAGAAATACAAGTATTAATGTGCTGATGTGCTAATGGGTTAATGTGCTAATTAATGGATGCAATTCAACAGCTATAAAAAGAGCTGTTATGATCCTGCCAAGCCTAAGAATATGGTATGATTAATTAAAATAAATGAGAAAATAATTAGCACATCAGCACATTGTTCACACTAGCACATTAACTCATTAGCACATCAGCACATTGTTCACATTAGCACATTACATTTCTTATATTCGTCTACCAAAAGCTACGCACATGAGAAGAGTATTTTCCCTTGTACTATGCCTTGTATTGATGGTGACTGCTATGGGGCAAACCATCATTCAGCGTGATCCGCAGATTGCGGCAATGGTAAGCCAGGTTTCTGCTGATTCGCTCTCCTCTTATGTACGCAGCCTCGTAGCCATGGGTACACGCAATACACTCAGTACTCAAACCGATCCCAAACGGGGTATTGGTGCGGCGCGCAACTGGGTGCTGCAGCGTTTTCTCGGTTATGCACCCCAATCGGGGGGCCGGCTTACGGCCTTTATAGATACCACTACCCTTCCTGCAGACGGCCGCCGTGTAGACAAACCTACTGTATTGGGCAATGTGGTGGCCACTTTAAAAGGTACTGATCCTGACGACAAACGGATTTTCATCATCAGCGCTCACCTGGATAATATGAGAACCAGTGTAATGGACCGGACGGGCGATGCCCCCGGAGCCAATGATGATGCCAGTGGTGTGGCCGCTGTGCTGGAATCGGCCCGTATTCTCAGCAAACAATCTTTTCCTGCCACCATCATCTTTGTAGCCTTCAGCGGCGAAGAGCAGGGATTGCTGGGGGCCAGTTTTATGGCAGAAAAAGCGCGGCGCGAATCATGGTCAATTGAAGCCGTTCTCAACAACGATATTGTTGGCAACAACAACAGCAGCGAAACCGGTATTATAAACAACACACAGATCCGCGTATTCAGCGAAGCATTTTCTGTGCTGGATACGGGACGCCTGGCTGCACAAATCCGCAACCTGGGCCTGGAAAACGATGGCCGGTCACGTCAGCTGGCCCGTTATGTAAAGGAAACCGGCGAACGTTATGTCGATAATCTGCAGGTGGTAATGATCTACCGCAATGATCGTTTTTTGCGGGGAGGAGATCACAGCCCTTTTGTACAGCGCGGATTTGCAGCTGTTCGTATTACCGAAATGAATGAAAACTATTTGCATCAGCACCAGGATGTGCGGATCGAAAATGGTGTGCAGTATGGGGACCTGCCCGAGTTTATGGATTTTGAATATCTCCGTAAAAACACCGCTATGAACCTGGCCAGCCTGGCTAACCTGGCCAAAGCCCCGGGTATGCCCGCAGACGTCCGTATTGAAACACGCCGGCTTACCAATCATTCTGTTTTAAAGTGGAAACCCCCTGCGCAGGGAAAAGCAAGCGGTTATTATGTGTTGGTACGTGAAACGACCAGTGCTGTATGGCAGAAAAAATATTTCACTGCAGATAATACGATTGACCTGCCTCTTTCCAAAGACAATTTCTTTTTTGGCGTGCAGGCAGTAAGTAATGCCGGAAATGAAAGCCTGCCCGTCGTACCTTTACCGGAAGGCCGCTAATCTCCACCATGGAAATAACCTGGAACATAAAACATTTTGACCAGCTCAATCCGTATGAGCTGTATGCCATCCTGCAATTACGCAGCGCCGTGTTTGTGGTAGAGCAGAACTGTGTGTTTCAGGATATGGATGATAAAGACCAGGCCTGCCATCACCTGATGGGGTTTGCCAATGGCAGGCTCATTGCCGTTACCCGGCTGGTACCACCGGGTATTTCCTATTCGCAACCCTCTATTGGCCGTGTAGCTACAGCCTCCATAGCGCGTGGGCTTGGATTGGGCCGCAGCCTGATGCAACAGAGTATCCAGGCTATAGAAGCCTTATATGGCATGCAACCGATACGTATCGGCGCACAACTGTATCTCAAGCAGTTTTACGAATCACTGGGTTTTGTACAAACCAGTGATATATATGATGAAGATGGCATTGACCATATTGAAATGACCCGCCCCTGAGCCGGATACGTATTTTCACTAGGTAAAAAAAGCAGAGAAGGGCGCACAATAAAAAAAACTCGCGCAATCATTTCACTTCTATATTTTTCTTTCTCTATTTTGGCCCTGAAATCCAATAGCAGAATTTAACCAGAAATCTGAATCTATGAGAAACTTGTTTCGTGCTGCAGTACTATGTGCTGCTACTTTTTCAATGCACATGGTCCCGTACAGCGCCTCCGCGCAATCTCTTTCGGCGGGCAACAGCAAATATGAAGTCAGCTTTGGCCTTGGCCCCATGTTCTTTTTAGGCGATCTGGGTGGATCAGCCGGTATCGGCCGCCCTTTCGTAAAGGACCTTGATTTCCCCATGACCAAATTTGGCATCAGTGTTTATGGAACCTACTACCCGTCTGAATGGCTGGGTTTTCGTGTAGCCCTCAACCAGGGCACAATCTCTGCCAGCGATGCGGAAGCGCCCAATAAAGGAGGTGCGGAAGTAGATCGTCTGCAGCGTAATCTTAGCTTTAAATCGTCGGTCACAGAAGCTTATGTAGCGGCTGAAATTTATCCGACAGTGTTCTTTGAACAATATGATGGCCTTATCGGCAAATTTCGTCCTTATGGCGTAATAGGTGCCGGTATGTTCCGTTTCAATCCCAAAGCACAGGATGTAAATGGTGAATGGGTAAAACTGAAGCCATTGCGTCTTGAAGGTCAGGGTATGGCCGAATATCCGACCCGCAAGGAATATAAACTGATACAGGCCGAAATCCCCATGGGTTTTGGTTTCAAATATTACCTGAAAGAAAACATGTATGTAGGTCTTGAAATTCTGCATCGCCAGACTTTCACCGACTACATCGATGATGTGAGCACCGGTTATATTGATCCTGTATATTTCAACCAGTATCTTTCTGCAGGTGATGCGGCCAAAGCCCGTCGTCTGTATTACAGAGGTACTTATCAGTCGGCGGTGAGTAACCCCGGCAACATTCAGACATTCCAGCGGGGTGATCCTACTGAGAATGATGCGTTCTTTTCAACTTTTGTCCGCTTTGGCTGGCGCCTCAACAGCGCTGAAGACAAGTGGAGCCGTCGTCAAATGCGTTGTCCGGTATTCTATTAACAGATCATCAGACACACACCATACAACCGAACCCTAATGAAACTGAATCTTAAAAAACCGCTGATCGCGGGCGTCTGCTTCAGCCTGCTGTCTGTAGCCCCTGGCACCACCCTTATTGCCAGTGCCGGCAAACGGCCAGCCAACGGTGATTCAACCGATGGAAGCAAGACTGTTTCTGCCGAAAAAAGCAGGAATAACCGCTCATCGCGCAACAACCATGCGGTAAAAATCTACCCCGATGTGTTGAAAAGGGTCATGCATGTGGTAGCCAAAGAGAACAACACCAAAGAAATCGACTTCTTTGTCTTTGATCTCCAGGGCACCCTGATCCAGCATTACAAAATGGAAGCAGGCGGCCATGAACGTCTGGTAAGCCTGAAACGCGGCAAATATGTATACCATGTGTTTGCCGGTGATGAAGAAACGGCCTCTGGTCAGTTTGAAGTTCGCTAAACAGTTCTTTCGAATAGCTTAAAATAGTTCCGGTAAGCGGCAGAGAGCTTAATAGGATCTGATACCCTGGTTGATCAAACCTGATCCGTTCTCTATTGGTACTCTCATTTAGTAATCATCTTATTAAACACTATCTGTCAATGCTTACCGGACTTTTTTTATATCCTCTGTTCCGAGCTCTTTTTATTACCATAACTAAGATCCCGTAAGGCAGGGAAATTGATCTGATCCGGTATCCGGTGTGAAAAACCCGCTCTGATTCCACATCTTTTCAATCACTTCCTGCCCTACATTACGGGTTTTCTATTTTGTCCGAAGTGTGACAAACAGGTTTAAAAAAACCTCCTTTCTTTCTCCATTCTCCCCATAAACTGAATTATATTAGGTTGTTCCAAAAACCATTTTTGGGCAGGTACCGGGATTTTCGTGCCTGCAAAAACCCGGCACTCATTTATCCTGGCAGGCAAGAGCAAAACCAACCAACATGAATCTCATTGAAAGAGCTAAAAACATCATTATCACTCCCAGGACGGAGTGGGAAGTGATCAACAATGAAAAGCCTAATACGGCGGCAATCATTACGGGATATGTATTGCCT
>JAGODE010000210.1 GCA_017998385.1 Chitinophagaceae bacterium
CTGTTCATACCCCCTGAAGCCTTTAAACAGATTTTTTGTACGGGTAATGAGCCGTTGGTCAACACCTAAGTACAGAAACCGGATGTTCCAGTAGTTGCCCTGCTGATCAGCTTTGTCTGTATAATACTCATAATAGGTTGTTCGTCCGATATCATCCGTCACCTCGGTATTATTACCGCTTGTCCAGGTATAGGTAGTAGGCCGTGGTGTGGTGCCAACGACACTGTACGTCGATTTCATCACCTGCTCTCCATTATATTCATACGTGTAACTCCAGTTGCTGGTAATATTTCCAGATGCATCAAATAGCTCTCCCAACTGAAACCAGATCATTCCCTTGCTGTTGAGAACCATGGTGGTTTTGCGTGTAAGCTTGTTGCTGGCATCATAGATTTGTGAAATAATGGTGTTGCCGGCGTATTCAAAGCTGATGGTGTTTTTACCATCTTCTCTTTTAATAGTCTGATATCCGCCTTCGGTAGTATAGGTTATGGTGTGAGACAGGCCGGTCATGGCATCGGTTATCCGGCTGATGCGGCATACAGGTTTTTTTTCCTCGTCTTTGTCTTTTCTGCAGCCTGTAGCCACAATCAAAAGGAATGCAGGTAGAATAAATAGTTGTTTCATGCCAGGTTTTTTAATGCATTATAACAGGGTACTGTCTTATCAGGATTGCCGGAAACCGATTCTTCCGGTGCCGGTATCCGTTATTTCTTTTATTTCAAATTCTTTTACATCATTAAAAATGATGGTCTTCATCAGTTCGGTGCTTCGGGCTTCTTTGGGCAGGGCAGCCAGTCTCAAATGCTGATTTTTGATACATTCCGCTACGACCTGTCTTACCGTGCGGGCATTTCCGAAATGCTGATTACGGTGTTTAAACAAATGGGCAAAGTATTGGTGCAAATGACTGGCTGCAGTGGTATCGGGGAGGGCATCTTCGCGCGCAAACATGGCCGAGGCGATCGCATACATTTGATCCGGTGTATAATCTTCGAATGTGAAATATTTATCGAAGCGGCTGCGAAGACCCGGGTTGCTGTTTATAAAATCCTGCATATTGTGCGTATAACCTGCCACGATCACACCAATCCGGCCCCGGTGGTCTTCCATATATTTAAGGATAGTGGCAATGGCTTCTCCACCAAAATCGTTTTGAGAAAGATGGCTGCTTGCCAGCGAGTAGGCTTCATCGATAAAAAGGATTCCTCCGAGTGCCTCTGTCAGTTTCTCTTTTGTCTTAATGGCGGTTTGTCCTACATAGCCGGCTACCAGGGTTTCGCGGTCTACTTCTACCAAATGGCCTTTTTCGAGTATACCCAGGCCTTTGTAAATCCGCGATAGCAGGCGGGCCACGGTTGTTTTACCGGTACCGGGATTGCCGGTAAATACCGTATGCAGCGAAAAACGATTCAGAAAGTCTTTACCGGTTTCCTGGTAAAAGCGCACCAGTTGTACCATTTCGTTTACTTCGTTTTTAATATTATCCAGACCGGTCAGCCCGTTCAGTTCGGCCAGGCTATCCTGCAGTAGTTTATCTGCCAGTTGATGATCGGGTACTGCCACAGGTGTTGATAATACCGTTGCTGCCGAACTGCCGGCAGCTATCATTTCCACATTTCCTTCTTCCCATTCATCGCCCACGGTAAATGGAACCGTAGCTATTATCTTATTGAGAAAAACAATTTCGACTGTATAAAAATTTTCCATCCACGAGCCGGGTGTGGAGGAACCCCAGCCACAGTTGACAATATATTCGTGATTCTTCAGATCAGAAGAGAGATACCTGAGTTCTGCACCTGTACCTTTAAGCAGCCCGGCCTGGTTATAGAAATTAAAAAACAGTTCGGCGAAAAACCCTTTCGTGCTTTTGTTCCTGATCTTTACTTCGGCACATACAAAGCGGGTGTCTTCGCGCCGGAATTTTCGGTAGTATGTGCGGGGAGTATCTCCGTTTATGTTGGCATCGCTTTCAAACAATTTCACCGAATCCAGATCGAAGTAACTGTTTTGTACGGCTGCTTCGGGGCCAAGATCTTCTACATAAAATTTTGTTTCGGCAGCCATTGCTGTATTATTTACCCAGGCCTCCCAGCGAAAATCGCCCACCTTCCAGAACTTACCCGGCTCTGGGTTGCCCCACGACTCGCGTATATAAACGATATTTTCATCTTTGCGTACGCGGCGTGACTGCTGCAGGCTGCAAAGCTTAACAGGGTCTTTGGTATTGACAAAACATTCCAGCGTTACATGTATATCCCAGTCTTCTTCATCAAAAAGTTTGTTGTAAAAAGAAAACTCTACATAGATATAGCTGAGTTCATACCGGTCAAATACGCGCCGGTATTTTTTACTGCCATCAGCCATCCATTCATTGCTGGAATATACTTTCAGGTCGCGCGGCTTAAATTTTATTTCCATTTCTTTCTCCATCGGTATTAGTTTATGCCAGCATATTTACAGGATATGCTTACTGTTTAATGAGTTTTGTGCCTTTCTGCATCTTGCCTTCTCCCCAGGTAAAAAGCAGGTAGTATATGCCGGACGATACATCCTGCATATCTATTACAAGCCGGTTATCGCCGCGCAACAGTTCTTTCTGCCAGTGGCGTACTGCTGCTCCTTTACTGTCCAGTAATTGGATCGACACGTTGCTGGCTTCATCCAGTTTTAGACTTACATAGGCTTGTTGTTTTACAGGGTTTGGCCATACCTGCCATGAGAGGCCAGTGCCACAGGTAAATGTTCTGGTAGGTGTGTAATTCTTACTGCCATCCAGATCCACACACAGGATCCTATAAAACAATTTGTCCGGAGAGGCCGGCGCCGGATCGGTATAGGTATAGTTCAGCAAAGAACTGCTTTGCCCTGCAGCGGGTTGAGTAGCCACCGTCATCCAGTCTGTTCCGTTTATGCTGCGCTGCACTTCAAAATGATGGGTATTGATCTCTATGGCTGTTTGCCAGTTTATAACGGCAGTATTGTTGTTGCAGGTCACCGTGAACCGGGTAAACTGGAGGGGCAATGCGGCTGTAGCCTCGGCGAGTGTCCAGGGAGAGAGGCTGCCAATGCCTGTAAGCTGTACCCAGTTTTCGGTTGTATTCCGGGTAATATTTCCGGCCGGTCCCTGCTGCTGCCAGGTACTGGAGGCATCGAGGTATTTCCAGTGAACCAGTTTTGTTTCGTCGGCACTGCCCAACTCCGTATCAAAATAATAGAGTTGAAGAGAGGCATCGAGGTTCACATCGTTTGCCGGGTTATCGAAGACGATAGTATAATAACGCTCTATGGAATTGATCGGGGAGGGAGCCCCGAAAACATATCCTCTGTTGATAGTAATGCCTCCCAGGTTTTTGGAAGAAGTAATGGAGGCGCCGATATTGCCGGGATTCACACCGGCCGGCTGATCCAGCAGCTGGCGGGCCTGTACAGCTCCACCCGTGGGGCCAATAATACGGCTGTTTTCATTTTCATTAATGAGAATGCCCGTATTGCCGAGTAAGAGCATATTATTGTCGAGGTTAAAGAGCCCCGATGTAAAAATCAGTTGTCCGCGTACGGCTTCGTTATAGTCTGTAAGACTTACCTGCCGGTTATTCTCTTTGGCGATTTCCAGGTTCAGAAAATCGATATAGCCGCTTATGAGACTATTGGTGTTTCCGGTAAATAACACCCTGCTAGCGGGTTCAAATACAATTGCGCTGCCTGGTAAAGGCGACCGGATGAAGTCTTGATCCAGTAATGTAACCGTGCCGCCGATATAAAGTGTTGCGCCGCCCTGCACATAGAGCTGCGCATGCATGCAGGAACATACATAAAGGAAAAGGATAACGAAAAAACTTTTTTTCATACTGCACTTTTTAGTGAAACGCTCGTATGGTACTAGTTGATTTTTTCTTTTAACCGTTCAACTTCCTTTATAAGCGCATCAATCTGCTGCTGTTGTTTTTGTATGACCTGTTGCTGTTCCTGCACGGCTTTTACCAACGGAACCACAAATTGCGAATACGAGAGGCCATATGCTTCCCTGTTGTTTTTCGGCGCAATTACCCCGTCAAATTCATAGCCCGTTTCTACTGCGGTTTTCTCTACCTCCTGTGCTATAAAGCCGGTATGACGTATTTTTTCCGCAGCAGAGTAATCGCTATATGAAGCGAAACTGCTTTCGCTGTACTGCCCGGTTTTTAGAAAATCGTTGTATTTACCTGATTGGAAATTGTATACCACCGGGCGCAGTTTCATGATGAAATCCAGCCCTTTTACATTTTCAGTAATATTAGTTTTGAAGCGGCCGTCGGAGGGAGAGGTAAAAGGTACCTGGCCTTCAATAACGGTCACGCTGGCATTTCCCAGTCTTATTTTGTTGCTGGCGTTGACTGTTGCCCCAAAACCGATTGCAGTAGCGTTGGTGAGATTGCCGCTTGAAACGTCTGCATAGGTGCCAATCGCTGTATTGAAATTTCCAGTAGTGTTATTATACAGAGCACCTAATCCACTTGCGGTATTAGCCCCGCCGGTGGTATTGGAGAAAAGCGCATCACTGCCATAGGCCGTATTCTGGCTGCCAGTAGAGCTTAAAAGAAGCGCCTGGTATCCGCTGGCCGTATTGTAGTTTCCTGTGGTGTTTCCTACAAGTGTTCTGCTTCCGTTGGCGGTATTGTAACTGCCATCGCTATTCATAAGAAGCGATTCGTTGCCGCTGGCTGTATTGTTTTTACCGGTGCTGTTGAAAAAGAGCGCCTGGTACCCGTTGGCCGTATTCAAAAAACCGCTGGTATTGAAATTGAGAGCATTTAGCCCGGTAGCCGTATTGAAGTAACCGGTAGTGTTGGAATAAAGGGCACTATTGCCGGCAGCAGTATTGCCGTTGCCGGTAGTATTGGCTGTAAGTGAATAAGCTCCGATAGCTGTATTGCTGCCGGCAGTGGTATTGGCAGTGAGTGCATAAGCGCCGATAGCGGTATTGTCCCAGGCGGTAGTGTTGGCGGCAAGGGTACCATACCCGCTGGCAGTATTTAATGCACCGGTAGTATTGGCTGTAAGTGAATTGGCTCCACTGGCGGTGTTGCTGCCGCCGGAAACATTGGCGTAAAGCGCACGCCAGCCATTTGCTGTATTATAAAGCCCCGTAGTGTTGGCGTAAAGGGCTTTACTGCCAATAGCGGTATTAAAACTAAAACTGCTGCTGTGATTATATAAAGCAGAATCACCCACGGCCACTGTATTGTTGCCGGCAGTGTTACTGGATAAGGCACTAACACCTATAGCTACATTTGAATATCCTGTCACATTGGCCTGGAGTGCTGCTGCGCCAATAGCCGTATTACTGCTGCCCGATATGTTGGAAAGAAGTGCTGTCTGACCATTAGCTACATTATACTTCCCGTCTTCGTTTGCGTACAACGCTGAGCTGCCGATGGCTGTATTGGAGGTGCCGGTGAGATTATTGTAAAGGCTGTTAATCCCCATGGATGTATTATCGGTACCTGTTGTGTTATTGATCATCGAAAAGGTGCCGTGGGCTGTATTGCCTGCTCCGGTTGTATTGGAGGATAGCGATAAATAGCCGGTCGCGGTATTGAAAATGCCGGTGGTATTTGATCCGAGCGATTGAGTGCCTATCGCTGTATTGCTATTGCCGGTAGTATTGTTGGCAAGGGACTGAAAACCTATGCCGGTATTACGTGATCCGGTTGAGTTGAACCGCAATGCATTTGACCCAATTGCCGTATTGCTGCCGCCGGTGGTATTGCTGACAAAAGTCTTATAGCCGAAAGCGCTGTTGAATGTGCCAGTGGTAATGGCATCGAGGGTACGGAATCCGATCGATGTATTAAAGCCGGTACTGTCTATATAACCAGCTTTGATATTGTTGATTCTGAATTGCAGGGGCAGGAGATCCGTTGTACCGATAAACTGGGTGGTTGGGTCAATGCCGCTGTTGCCGGTTAGCAGCCAGCCCGATGCTCCTGTGCCTCCTGTGCCAAACGTTCCATCGCCCCGCAACACATCGGTAGACTGACCGGTAAATTTCAAACTGTATATCACACCGTTTTTATCGTGGCGAAGAAGGCCACTGTCGATACTATTAGACAATGTGTCAACCCGCAGGCCACCGGCTACATGTAGTTTATTCTGTGGAGTGGTAGTGCCAATGCCCACGTTTTGCGCCAGGCTGTTAAGCGCAAGGACAGATACAGTGATTAACAGTAAAATTTGTTTCATGATTGAACACTTTTTGATATTCGGAATTCCCGGTAAAACGACTATGAATACTGTTTACGTCCTCCTGTTGCAGTCAGGCATCATGGTGAAATTTGTTTTTCCATAAGAAAAGAACCATGAGCAGCTCCGCAACGGCAAACGTCTTAAAGGGAAGATTATACTCACTGCTGCTCAAAGGACCCACCGCAAAGAATAAGAGGCTGCAAAGCGCTGCCAGTACGATTACCGTTCGCAGCGCAAACTTTTCTTTTTCCCCGGCGGCTATTGATTGCAGCGCGGCGTTGTAACAAAACAATCCTGCAAATACTCCGGCCACCACAAAGCACGTAATGGTAAGGCCCAGGGATGAAAAACGGGGCAGGAGAGCAGAAAGCACAATGTCGGTAATGCTGGCAGCTAAAAGGGCTATCAGTGTGATAGCAACCGGCCAGGCGATCAACAGGATGTTTCTTTTAACACTCATCTTTTTGTATAAATGCAGTAAGGTAAGCAGCTGCTATTTCGAACGCAGCTGCATTTCTTTAGCTACACAGGGTTCTATGAGTTTAAATATGGAATCTCTTCTTTCGGCATTGTTTTCAAAACTTTGGCTCATATTTTTTTCGAAAATCACTTTTGCACTTACGATTTTATGGAGACTGGCATCGCCCTTTTGTGCAGCCTGTACAGACTGATCTACGAGCGAGCAGAAGGCCTTTGCCACACTGGCCGCATCTGCATAAGCCAGTGGCAGCAATGACTCAGCATCCTGCACATCCGTATCGGAAGAACGGGTCTCCGTTTTTCCTTCCGATGCACTTTCGCAGGCTTCTACTGCCCGGAAAATGGCTTCCATCATAGCAGTGTCTTTGCTGTATTTCGTTTCCATGCTGGTTTCAAACTCTTTTCTTGCGTTCATGGCCTTTGTCTTTTCCGCCTCTCCCGTGGCTTTGGTTACCTGGGTATTGAGCTCACACCATTTGGCGGCAATGGATTCAGGAGTTTCTTTTTTATCGCTGCAGGAAAACAACAGCACTGTAATCGCCAGTACTATGCCGGCACGGTGATTTTTTTTGCTCATATTATGTTGGTTAAATTTTTTACTGGTAATTAATTGGCCTGTACGGCAGCGAGTATCCGGTCAATATTCATGATGCCATAATTAAATACATGTACCGAGCCATCAGACATAGTGATCACCACTTTTTTCGAAAGCAGGCTTTTTTGAGCCGTTATTTCCTTTATGGCTGATTTTTCCAGTATGATCACCCCGTTTTTATTATAAATAGATAGTGAAAATGAACCGGCATCATGCTGCGGTAAAAACACCAGGCGCTGGTTAGTGACGGTAAGTTTACCCATACTTGTTTTGCTGTCGGGGGCGGTATAATTGAGTGCCCAGGTGTCGATGGTGGTTTCGTTGGGAGCTAACTCTACTTTCATACATCTAGTTTTTTGAAGCGGCCGGTTTTGTTTTCTGTTTAAAAATTTCTCCACCCTGGTCGGGATCTTCTGTGTTTTGTCGCTGAGCATGCGCAGAGGGAATAATCAGCTTTTTCCAGTTTTTACCGGATTGGGTGATGGCGGTGTTTTTGGTTGGTTTGATGATGACATCCAGTGTGCAGTTGCAACTGCCTGTTGCCACACACCGGATTGAACCGTCTGTAATGGTTACGGAGCAGGATCCTCCGGCTGAGTTGGTTTCGCATCTGCATTTAAAAGCTCCTGACGTAGAGCCATCAGGCTTCTGTACAATGAGCACGCGGTTGCTGTCGGCATAGCTGGTACGGTATCCTTTTTTAAGTGTTATTTTCCCATTAGTAAAAGCAGTGCCTTCCGGCAGGTCGGTGGTAGCAGTGTATTGTAC
>JAGODE010000211.1 GCA_017998385.1 Chitinophagaceae bacterium
ATACTATTGTATTCAATATCTCCTGAAATTTTCAGTATACTTTCCTGTATTCAATATCCCCGGAATTTCCGCTGGCGCTGGATGCCTGGTCCATATCCCGTTCCTTTTTGTAAACTCATTTAAAAAATAGCCTATGCGGATTTTTACACGACTCTTTTTGTTATTGGTAACTGCAGGTACACTGGCCGGTTCTGCCAGTGCTCAATGCCTCACCCCTCAGGGCATGACAGCTACCCCTCTGAATGGTGGCGGCAACTGTTTTATGTTTGTACAGTTTGCAATCCCCAACTCCAATGTAAGTATTTATAATGCCGGCGGCTATGTAGCCCAGGCTACTGCCAACGGAGCAGGTACTGTTGTTGTACCTTATGCCTGCGGCCAGGGGCCCATTACCGCGGTGCTTTCCGTTAACCTCAGCTCAGGTGCTTTCTGTAATAATGTAGTGATTTCCACTCCTGCCACACTGCCTGTAAAGTACACTTCCTTTACCAGCACCATCCTGTCGCAGGGTGTATTGCTGAAATGGGCTACTTCATACGAGTTCAACAATGCCAAATTCGTTGTTGAAAAAAGCATCGATGGCGTTAACTATACATCGGTAGGAGAAATCGCAGGAGCAGAAAACTCTTACGAAGAAAAAAAATACTCCTTTACCGATCCCGGTTTCCGTGCCGGCGATGTGGCCTATTATCGCATTAAGCAGGTGGACCTTGACAATAAGTTCACCTACTCGAAAGTGGTATATGTCAACAACAGCAAGAGTGGACTGGGCAATATCCGCCTGTTCCCCAACCCCGTGCGTGGCAATGAGGCCATTCAGGTAGCAGGTATCTCTGCAGCTGATCTCAATAAAGGCAATGTGCGCATCTACAGTGTAACGGGTGCTCCTGTTGCATTTGATATTGCCGGCAGCAACGCCATTCAGCTCGACAGCAGAACACCCAGCGGTATGTATATTATCCAGATTATGGATAAGAGCTATCGTATTCTGAAAAATTAATCTGACTTACCAATACCAACTGCAGGTAATGAAATGCCTCCCTTGCGGGGGCATTTCTCATTTTATACGGGTTGCCATTGCAGCTTCCAGATTTGAGTAGTGGAAGGCCTGATCTTAAAGCGGTCGTCGATACGGTGACCGGGCACCCACAGGATCTTCTTATCCATTTCTACTACCAGCGCCTGCTCCTTCTGGGTTTTGGAAAGCTTCTGATCAATAAAGAAACGGGCGAGTTTTTTCTTTTTACTCATACCCAGGGGATAAAAATAATCTCCCTGCTTCCACACGCGCAGCAATAAAGGAAACTGCACCTGGCGTATATCGAGTAAGGCTACAGACGGATCGGCACTAACTATCTCTCCTGCCTGTATGCTTCGTTGCTCCACCTGCAATTGCCCCCATTGTGTAGTATAGGTCCCCGGCCCTTCTATCAGCAACCAGTTATCTGTAATACCGGCCTGAGGCGCAATGACCAGCCAGGCCCGGTTACGGATCACCCGGTGTGTGGCAGAAGCCACATAATGCCCCGAAGCACTGCTGCACAGCGCCAGCACCTCACCGGCCTGTGCCGGACTAAAGCCAAAATCGCGGATTATTTCATACAATACCGTACGCGGAGCGGCCTGCTGCTGCAACTTAAGCACCGGAATATGATACTCCTGTCCCTTCTCCTCTACCAGCGATTGGCGTATACGCGCGATCGCCTGGCGGTAAATCATTTCCGTCTCACGCAGTCGCTGCAGGTTATCAGCCAGCTGCTGTTCCACCCCCGGAAAGAGCTTCTTTACTACAGGCACCAGCTGATGCCGCAGGTAATTTCGTGCATATTTATCGCTGGCATTACTGCTGTCTTCTACCCATTTCAGTCCCCGCTCACGGGCATAATCTGCCAGTTGCTCTCTTGTTGCAAACAATAACGGCCGTGCTATATGATCACGTACAGGCAACATGCCGCGAAGCCCGGCAATACCCGTTCCTTTAAAAAAATTATACAGCGAGGTTTCAATATTGTCATCCAGGTGATGGCCTGTTACAATTAAGGCCGGCTGAATGCTGCTCTGAACCCGTTGTTCTTCAAACCAGTGGTAGCGCAGTTCGCGCGCAGCCACCTGTACAGGCAATTTCCTGCTCTCAGCATACGACTGCGTATCAAACAACTTTATCTGCACCGGAATACCATAAGCCTGCGCCATTTCCTGTACAAAGGCCTCATCTCTCCGGCTTTCATCGCCACGCAGGGAAAAATTGCAATGCAGTATCTCCAGATTGTAGCCTGCTTCGCGACACAGATCGAGCAATACCACCGAGTCGAGTCCCCCGCTAACCGCCAGCAGCAAGTGGGCACGGGCAGGGAAAAGCTTTTCTGCTTCAATAAATTTTCTGAATGACTCCTGTAAATGCATGTGATGCGAAGGTAATATATGATGACTGTTGTCTGGAGAAATAAGGCAGGATATAATGTGCTAATGATTTGAAAATTTGAAGATTTGAAAAAGAGGGACAATGTGCTAATGGGATGAATATGCCAGTGTGCTAATGATTGGACGATTTGGCAATTTGAAGATCACTGTTGTCCGGGGAAAAATCGCTACCCTTCAATTTTCCGTTGCATAAAAACATAAAGCAGACTTAACGATTTAAAGAGTGAGCTCTTCGTAGGCGGCGCGGAGTTCGGCCAGGGCATGAAGATCATTGGCTTCCCGGGCGGCAGCCATTCCCCGCTCATACCAGCCAATAGCCTGCTCCACCTCTCCCAGTTGCACCAGCAACTGCGCCAGGTGGTAATAGCTGCCTACATAGGCTGGATCGCGATGCAGCAATTGCTCCCATTGCCCGCGGGCCAGGCCTGCCTCACCTTTTTTAACATATTCCAGCGCCAGGGCATGCTGCAAAAAACTATCATCGGGGTTTTGTTTCAGAAATTCCTGCAGCCTTTGTACACGATCCATATCAGGGAAAAATTTTAGAAAGAAATGACCGTATTTTACTTCCCAACGCTTATCTTTGTTTAGTTGCATAAACAACTATTCAACTCCTGCTAACGTGGGGTTCTCTAAAAACTTTCTATATGAAAATATTGGTTTGTATCAGTAAAACGCCGGACACAACGGCAAAAATAGCTTTCACTGACAACAACACGAAATTCGACCAGAATGGTGTACAGTGGATCATCAACCCCTATGATGAGTGGTATGCCCTGGTGCGTGCCATTGAGCTGAAAGAAAAAGATCCTTCCACGGTCATACACCTGATAACGGTAGGTGCGGCAGATGCTGAACCGGTAATCCGTAAGGCACTGGCCCTGGGCGGTGATGAAGCTATCAGGGTAAATGCAGACAGTCACGACAGTTTTTATATCGCTTCACAGATAGCTGCCATCGCCAAAGAAGGTGGTTATGATCTGGTATTTACCGGCAAAGAAACGATCGATTATAATGGCTCCTCAATAGGTGGCATGGTAGCCGAATTGCTCGATATGCCTTTTGTATCACTGGCAGCAAAATTTGAGTTAAATGGCACAACCGCAAACATTACCAGGGAGATAGAAGGTGGCGAAGAGGTAAATGAAGTGGCGCTTCCTGTAGTGGTTAGTGCACAGAAAGGAATGGCCGAACAGCGCATTCCCAATATGCGTGGTATCATGGCCGCCCGTACCAAACCACTGAAAGTGGTTGAACCGGTGGCTGCAGAAGCCCTCACCACCGTTACCAGCTTTGGCACCCCGCCTCCCAAGGCAGGCGTAAAACTGGTAGCCCCGGATAACGTAGATGAACTGGTTCGCCTCCTCCACGAGGAAGCCAAGGCTATTTGATTACCACCCTTTACCTTATACCCTTTGCCTTATACCCTATACCTTTTACCTTTTTAAACTTGTATCATGTCAGTACTCATATATATCGACATCGCCGACGGTCAAATAAAAAAGACTTCACTCGAAGCGGCCTCCTATGGCGCTAAGCTGGCTACACAAATGGGCACCACCGCAGAAGCCATGGTGCTGGGCACGGTTACCGAAGACCTCGCATCGCTGGGTCAGTATGGCATCAGTAAAGTGCACCAGGTAAATGATGCGGCACTCAACCAACTGGATGCCCGGGTACATGCACAGGCCGTGGCTGAAATTGCCGGCAGCACAGGTGCCACCGTAATCGTATTCTCGCATAATCTCAACGGAAAAGCAATTGCGCCCCGTGTATCGGCCAGGTTGAAGGCCGGCCTGGTAGCCGGCGCAGTAGCCCTGCCCGATACCAGCAATGGATTTTCAGTAAAGAAAAATGTATTCTCCGGTAAAGCTTTTGCGAATGTGAGTGTAAACACGCCGGTTAAGATCATTTCCCTAAACCCCAATGCCTACCCGGTTGCAAAAGGCGAAGGAACTGCTGAAGTCGTACAGGCTACTCCTGCCCTGCCTGCAGCACGGGTAAAAGTTACCAGTGTCAGCAAGGCCAGTGGTGAAATTCCGCTTACAGAAGCCGAGGTTGTGGTCAGTGCCGGACGTGGCCTGAAAGGCCCCGAAAACTGGGGTATGGTGGAAGACCTCGCGAAGGTATTGCATGCCGCTACAGCCTGTAGTCGACCTGTTGCCGATGCCCACTGGCGTCCGCATCATGAGCATGTGGGACAAACCGGTTTTGCCATTGCCCCCAACCTGTATATTGCTATCGGCATCTCAGGTGCGATTCAACACCTGGCTGGTGTAAACCGCAGTAAAGTGATTGTGGTGATCAACAAAGATCCCGAAGCCCCTTTCTTTAAAGCAGCTGATTACGGCATTGTAGGCGATGCCTTTGAAGTGGTGCCACAGCTGACGGCGGCTATCCGCAAACTGAAAGGAACAGCCTGATTAACTACCTTTTAATGCTATACAGCCTGAATGAACTATCTTCATTCAGGCTTTTTTATGCACCTCCGCTTACTATTTACGTTGTTATTGCCGGTCACGCTGTCTGCACAGAAAACCTTTACCGGCACCATCGACTACAGGCTCACCAATGCCGATACGAGTCTGGATGTACGCGTACAGGCCATCTTTATCCCGGGCAGAATCCGGTTCCACATGCAGCCGGTAAAAGTGCCGGCCGGAGCAGACATAAAAGAAGAGCTGCTGATCCTGGATTTTGAACAGGCCGCTATTTTCCGCATCAAAGACAGGGAGAAAATGGTAGAGCGGGAAAATATCGGCGGCAAAAACAGCAAACAGGATCTTCCGGCCCTGCAACCCGCCGACACCGCACATATACTGGGGCAACTGGTCAGGACCTATAGCAGCGGGTGGATCGAAAAAACTGAGATCAAAGGCGCAGACACGGTCAAAAGCCAGGTAAACGCGCGTTTCTGGTATGCCGGCAACCTGCTTTATCCCATCCCCGATTCGCTCAGCCGCGAGCAAATGGTTCCGCTTTTCAGCAATGGTCATGTATGCCTGGGATTTTCAATCCTGGTAAGGTCTGCCGGGCTGAAGTTTGATCTGCAGAGCCGGGCCTGGCAGCTACGCCGCGGGAGGCACCGAAAGCTATCCAAACTATTCAGATATCCAAAGGATTATACAGAAAGGAAGAAAGACTAAATGTAAAAAAGGGCCAGGAGATGCGCTTCTTTTTTGCGTCAAATGTCTTAGTTTCGTGCGATATTTTATGAAGAAGATAGAACTGGAAATAGTGGCCTTATCGCATAGCATCACGCAAACGCATTCCTATGCAGTGGTGCTGGGTGAAGTAAACGGACTGCGCAGGCTTCCTATCGTAATCGGCGGATTTGAAGCACAGGCTATAGCCGTAGCACTGGAAAAAATGAATCCCAGCCGTCCACTCACCCACGATCTGATGAAGAATTTTCTCAATGCTTTTGCTATTGAGCTTCACGAAATCATCATCTGCGATCTGCAGGAAGGCATTTTCTACTCCAAGCTGGTCTGCTCTTCAGAAAATGATACGATCGAAATAGATTCCCGCACATCGGACGCACTGGCCCTGGCTGTTCGTTTTGGTTGTCCCATTTATACTTACGAAAACATCCTGGAAAGCGCCGGCATACTGATGGAAGATACCGGCAGCAGCAAAAAACGCAAGACAAAACAGGAGGTAGTGGTAGAAGAACCCAGCACTACCGGTCATGAAGACCTCAAGACCATGACGCTGGAAGAACTGGACACGCTGCTCAGTGAAGTGCTGGAAAGTGAAGACTATATCCGCGCCATTGCTATACGTGATGAGATCAATAGCCGGAAAAAGAACCGCTGACCACTTCTCATTCAACCTGATTTTACGTGATCGTATTTCCCAATGCAAAGATCAATCTGGGTTTGCGCATACTGCGCAAAAGGAATGATGGCTTTCACGACATTGAAACCATTTTTTATCCAATCCCCCTTTGCGATGCGCTGGAAATACTGCCTGCCCATACTGCCGGGCCCTCGTTTCAGTGTACCGGCCTGGCAACAAATATTCCTGCTGGACAAAACCTGGTGCTGAAAGCCTATGACCTGCTGAAAACTCATTTTCCTGAAATCCCTCCTGTGCATATTTTCCTGCATAAAGCCATTCCGGCCGGGGCAGGACTGGGAGGCGGCAGTGCTGATGCCAGCTTTACCCTGCAACTGCTTTGCCGGCTCTTTCGTCTTTCGGCCACCGATGCGTTGCTCCGGCAACTGGCCCTGCGCCTGGGCAGCGATTGCCCTTTTTTCCTTTATAATAAGCCATGCCTGGGTACAGGCAGAGGTGAGCTACTCCACCCCGTTTCGCCCGACCTGAAAAATTATACCTGGGTGCTTATCAATCCCGGCATACATGTATCCACTGCTGCTGCATTTGCCGCCATATCACCGCAGGAGCCCACAGAGAGCCTGAGTGAATTGATTCAGCTGCCTCCTGCACAATGGCAGGACAGGGTGATCAACGATTTTGAAAAGCCCGTATTTGCATTATATCCGGAAATTGGCGCTATCAAAGAAAAACTCCTTTCGGCCGGAGCCGTCTTTGCATCCATGAGCGGCACCGGCAGCACTGTATTTGGATTATTTGATCGCCAAGAACCTCAGCTGCCCGCCTTCCCGGATCATTATTTTGTACGAAATGGACGGTGGTCAGTGGACAGTGGTCAGTGATCAGTTGTACAATTCTTCCCATCTTCAAATTCTCAAATCATTAGCACATCAGCACATTAAACACATTAGCACATTGCCCCCCATCTTCAAATCATCAAATTTTCAAATCATCAAATCTTCCCATCATTAGCACATCAGCACATTAAACACACTAGCACATTGTTTCTCTAACTTTTCTTATCTTTACACCCATCAATCAGTCGCTGACCATACCGGCCTTTCTTCAACGCAATCTCGATTTGCTCAATCATCGATGATTGCCGGCTGTGCCTCCCCTGCGGGAGGTGAATGGCGTATATCCGCCTGTTTCATTAGCATTTATTTTCGTTTTCACCTTATTTCTTTGTTATGCATACGCAGTTTTCTACTATGTCTGAAAAGGCACAGCATTACCTGAATCTCGAACAACAGTATGGTGCACACAACTATCATCCGCTGCCTGTAGTGCTCGAACGCGGGCAGGGGGTATTTGTATGGGATGTGGATGGCAACCGCTATTATGATTTCCTGAGTGGCTACTCGGCCGTCAACCAGGGACATTGTCATCCCGCAATCGTGTCAGCATTTACAGCACAGGCACAGCAGCTGACGCTGACGAGCCGCGCTTTTCACAGCAACCTGCTGGGCGAATATGCACAGTATATCACTTCCTATTTCGGTTACAATAAAGTATTGCCGATGAATACGGGAGTGGAAGCGGTGGAAACCGGACTTAAACTTTGCCGCAAATGGGGCTACGAAGTAAAAGGAATACCTGACGGCCAGGCCAAAGTGATTGTATGTACCGGCAATTTTCATGGTCGTACCATGGGTGTCATCTCCTTTAGTTCAGACCCTTCTTCCACAACGCATTTTGGCCCTTACCTGCCCGGCTTTATCAGCATTCCGTACAATGATCTGCCTGCGCTGGCGGAAGCATTAAAAGATCCGGCAGTTGCCGGCTTCCTGGTAGAGCCGATAC
>JAGODE010000018.1 GCA_017998385.1 Chitinophagaceae bacterium
GAGCTGAACTACCAGAGCGGGTTCTCGGATTTTAATGAGCTGAAAGACCTGAGCCGCTGGCAACCGAGTGGGTTGATTGGCGTGAGTAAAGTGGTGAGTTTACAAAGCAAATTATTAAAGAAAACAAAGCTGATGCTGCTCTGGGATTTTTTGAGCTATCGGCAAAAGCCGCGTACACAGGCGGTGTTGTTTAGGGTGGGGTACAATTTCTAAAATAGATCAAGTTAACAGAAATGATAAAAAGAAGTTTGTTATTTGTATTAGTGGCGGGTGTTACAGCAAATTCAATTGCTCAACAGCCAGTTGATGTGATTCCCAAAATTATACCGCCCACACCAAATGCTGCGGCACTGGAGAAGTTTACGAATATCCCGGTTGATTATTCAACCGGTGTTCCTTCTATTTCATATCCTATGTGGTCATGGCAGCGCGGAAAATTGCAGTTTTCTATCGGGTTAGCCTATCATGCTGGTGGCCATAAGGTAGATGATATGGCATCAAATGTAGGTCTCGGATGGTCTCTGACTGGTGTCGGAAGAATTTCGCGAACTGTCCGGGGACTTCCTGATGATACTGATACAAGAGGATATATGTATTCTCCTGAGCTGCCAGCCTTAACTACCTATATGTATAATCCGCAATCGTTTTATTATACATCGCCCACTATTTCAGTTCGTGAGAATTTTTCGCCAAATATTGCCATTACGGACCACAACACACCTTATGCCAATACGGTAAAAAGGATTTCGGAAAGCGATTTGGATGGAGAACAAGATGTTTTTAACTATTCGTTTTCCGGAGGATCTGGAAAATTTATAATTGATAAAAACAAGACAATAGTTCCCCTCGAGCATACTAAGAATAAAATAGAAATGACATTGTCAGGAGGAACGAGCGGCACAATTACCTCTTTTACAATAACGGACGATAAGGGAATTGTATACAAATATGAATTAGCTGAATATCAGCTATCGGAAACATACAGTAACCCGACTTCTTTCCCTCCTGTGCCTGTTTTCAACGGGGCATCGGGATGGCTTTTGACTAAGATTGTTGATCCATCGACTTCAGATGAAATAGTTTTTTCCTATCCTAGTGGTGCAGGGACTCCGTCTGGTTCGATACAATATGAAGTAGGATTTAGCGAGAATGAGGTTGCAGAGTTAACCGGAACAGGTTTGGCTGCATCAAGCTATACAACAAGTTATCAAGTGGTTAGTCCGAGTGATGGAACCCCTTCATCTATCACCTTTCCTGATGGAAGTAGCGTTGAATTTGCATTTGGTCATAGCCGGCAGGATCTTGCAAATGCCAGTGCTTTGTCATCTGTAACCGTAAAAAATTATCAGAATGCTGTCATAAAAAAATTTAATCTTTCGCATTCGTATTTCATAGCGAGTAGTAATGGACCTTATTCTACAGGGCCAATATCCGGTAATGATTTTACTAAACGCTTGCGCCTCGATGCTGTCACAGAAAAGTCCGGCGATGACGCAATTAGTAAACCTACTACATTTACTTATAACACTACCGCACTTAACCGGCGCGGCTCAAGGAACCAGGATTATTGGGGCTATAATGTAAATCCTGCACGTAACAATTTGCAATTTACGCCAACCATACCATTTCATGGTAGCGTATTAGGAATGGGCGATTATTGGGTAGGTGCTGACCGTAAGCCCGATGAAGTGTATGCCAAAGCAGCCATACTGGAGCGGATGGATTTACCAACTGGTGGATATGTTAAATATGATTATGAAGGAAATAAGGCCTTTTCGCTCACTAACTACTATGAAGACCTGTATAAAGTAGTGGAAGGCGAATGGTTGCAATCAGCTTTTAATACGAATCTGATCTTTAGTACTGTTGGCATGCTGAGTACAGACGTAAAATTTACTCTTAAAACAACAGAGCTTGACCCACGTGGCGAAGCGCCACCGGGATGTTTTGACGGATCCCAGGATCTCATTACTGTTCGATTTGAAATCAATAGTACAGATGCAACGTTTTCAACTTATGTAGAAGGAATCTATTCGGAATTTGTAGGAGGGGGCAAAAAAGTAACACTTAGTATTCCGGCAGATAAGTTTTACAGGATCAAATTTGTATATAACAGTAGCGAAACCTGCGCATTTATATACCCATTCAAGGCATCGGTGTCAGCATATTCTACCTCTACTCCGCAAGATAAGCTGGCAGGTGGTTTACGGATAAAGAAGATAACAGCTGATGATGGAACTGGTAAGACTGTTATTAAAGAATATAGCTACCTCGGTACGGATGGACATTCTTCAGCAGTTCTAAACGATCTGACAACAATCCCCAATTATGGATATTACCGGACAACGGTAGATAACTCAAGCGGGTTGACGATAGATTTAAAAAACTTTTTGAATAGAGCCAGTTCACCCACAAATACCCTTTCCTTTAATAATGCACCACTGGTATATGCACGGGTAATAGAAAAAGAGGTGGATGGGTCTGAAACAGAGCGTCAGTATGATCCTTTGGTCTGGTCGGGTACCGGAGGGAGCCCCACAGACTATCCTTATATGCCTATACAGGATTTACCTAACCTAAGTGGTATGATGACAAAAGAGATTGTGCGTGACAATACGAATACGGTAAAGTCGGAAAGGACTATTACATATAATAAAGTTCAGAACTCCCTGATCAATCTGGGTAATCACAGAAATCTTAAGACTGGTGTTATCGCCAGCGCATCACTTGATTATGAGGTTAAGTATTATCTGGCCGAGCAATACTTCATGCGTACTTCAAGAGCGGAAATAACCAGCGATGAAACAAAAACATATGAGAACGGACAGGTAATAACCGTCAAAAAGGAGAATACTTATTATCCGGGCACTAATTATCTTAAAACTGTAAAAACAACCAACAGTAAAAACGAAGATCGTACTGAGGAATATGTCTACTCAGTCGATGGCTCGGGATCTGTTTATACCGCTATGCGTAATAAGAATATGCTCAATTATGTCATTCGGAAGTTTAACTATAAAACCGGTGTAGTAGGAGGCGATCTGGATAATACAGTGTCTAATTACCAATTATATCAAAGCGGGAACCTGCCCATGGTCGGCACTATCCAGTCGTCCATCCTCGGCGGCACACTGGAAACAGATATCACTTTTGACAGTTATGATGAAAAAGGAAATGTAACGCAATACACTGCAAAAGATGGTGTAGTCACCAGTTTCATTTGGGGATACAACAAGCAGTATCCCGTTGCAAAGATTGTGGGTAAATCATATACCAGTGCGGTTTCGGAGAGTGGAATCAGTGTATCTGCCCTGCAAACACCAGCCAGTGATGCGGCCATGCGCACTGAATTGAACAAATTGCGTAGTCTGACTGGTGTGCTCGTAACTACACTTACACATAAGCCACTTGTGGGAGTTACCAGCGAAACAGATCCCAATGGCAAAACCACTTATTATGAGTATGACAGCCTCAACCGGCTCCGGCTTATCAGAGATAAAGACCAGAATATCATAAAAAAATTCTGCTACAATTATTTCAACCAGGTAGAGGATTGTGATGATTAAGGTACGCGGTAAATAACAATAGAACATTATTTACCAGTGATGCATATGTAAAGCTGGTAGCGATAAAATATTCCGGAAGAAAAAGGATACTGTAAAAAACTAACTCGATAAGCATGGGTATGATTGTTCAGACAAAGCGCATACTAACAGGACTGATTACTATCAGCTCACTGGCATGGAGTATGCTGGCACAGGCACAACCGACAGCCAATAAACCCACATCTGTTACACAGACGCCGGCTGCTACCGGACAGGTAGCCACCCTGCCGGGTAATTACGGTGTTGGTACTCCGGTCAATTTTGTGCGCATCTTTGAAGCCCAGGGGCCTTATACGAGTGTGAGTGCTTTTGACGCTGCTGCCAGCGGCACCAATGGCTATCAGCATGTAAAGCAGACTACCGATTACCTGGATGGATTAGGGCGACCCATACAAACAGTAGCCCGACAGGCCAGTGCCGGCAGCAGCCCAAAGGATGTGGTGACACCTACCATATATGATGCCATGGGCCGTGTGAGTGTACAGTACCTGCCTTATCTGCAAACAACTGCATCGGCCAGTGACGGTCTTTTTAAGACCAATGCCTTTGCCGAGCAGGATTATTTTTATAAGAATGTATATAAGGATGCCAACAATCAGCTGATGCTGCCGGGTGAGCAGGCTTTTTACAGCCGTACGGTGTACGAGCCTTCACCGCTCAACCGGGTAAGCAAACAGTTTGCACCGGGTAATACCTGGGCGGGTTCTTATAATCCATCGAACCCCGGTGGTGAGAAAGCTATACAGCAATTGTATCGTGTAAATACAGCAGAAGATGCTGTGCAGATATGGGATGCGGGATATGATGCGTTGAGTTTTACAGACAATGAGTTGCCCAACAATCTGAACCTGCCGGTGAAAAGGTCGGCTTACAGCGCAGGAACTTTATTCAAAAATGTGACTATCGATGAAGCGGGCAATGCAGTAGTGGAATATAAGGATAAGAGTGGATTAGTTATTCTGAAAAAAGTGCAGATTGGTACTATTGCCAGCGACTACAGCGGGTACAGCGGTTTTCTGAGCACCTATTATGTATATGACGATCTGGGACGTCTGCGATTTGTAATTCCTCCAAAAGCGGTAGAGTTAATAAGTGGTAGTAGCTGGTCGATTAGTACAGCTATCGCCAATGAGCTATGTTTCCGGTATGAGTATGACAACCGCAATCGCATGCGGGCCAAAAAAGTTCCCGGCACGGGTTGGGCATATATGGTGTATGATGTACGTGACCGGTTGGTATTTACCCAGAATGCCAATATGCGTGCCGCTAATCAGTGGATGGCTACGCTTTATGACAGGCTCAACCGCGCGGTAATAACCGGCATACTTACCTATAGTGGCAACCTGGATGCGTTGCAAACAGCTGTGAATACCCAAACGGCGACTCCTGGATCGCCCAACACCAGTCTGCTGGTAGACCTGGTACTGGACAATCCCAATACGAGCGGTGTGTACCAGGCGATCCGCAGCATAAGTATGGAAGACGATTTTGAAACGACTACCAGTGGTGAGTTTACCGGAGAACTGGTAGCCGGTCCGGGTGGTGCAGATGGCGAGACCACGGCTATGGAGGGGCAGGCGATTAATAAGAACCCATTGCCTTCAGGCGCAACCTTTGTACCGCTTATCATAACATATTATGACAATTATGACTGGACGAACAAAGCTTATAGTACGACCTATAATGCACAGGTAGATGCAGGAAGTAATTTGCATGCAGAAACCCTGCCGGCCACAGCCAGCAATAAAACAATAGGCCTGGTAACAGGCACAAAACTGCGCGCCCTGGAAAATCCAGCTAACCTGTCTACAGGCAAATGGCTGACTTCTGTGACTTTCTTTGATGATAAGAATCGTCCTGTACAAATAATCAGTGATAATTATCGGGATGCCACAGATGTGGCGATCAGTCGCTATGATTTTACCGGTAAGGTACTGACTACTTACCAGGTGATAGGCCTGTCGGGTCAGCGTATTAAAACCAATATGGAGTATGATGCCGGAGGACGTCTGATAGAAACCTGGAAAACGATCAATGATGAGACCGCCAAAAAGGCGTTGATAGCAAAAAACAGTTATGATGCACTGAGCAACCTGCTGACTAAAGAATTGGGGCAAAAGAGGGATCTTTCAGGCAATTATACCAGTACACCACTGGAGATCCTGAATCAAAACTACAATGTGCGGGGCTGGCTCGCTGGTATCAATAAAGATTATGCCAATGGACAGAGCAGTGGGGACAGTCGTTATTTTGGGATGGAGCTGAACTATGACTGGGGCTTTGGAGCCAACCAGGTCAATGGTAATATCGGAGGCACTAAATGGCGTAGTAAGGGGGATGGAGAACGTCGCTCCTATGGTTTTACCTACGATGCGGCCAACCGCATACTGGGCGCAGATTTTGGACAGTACAGTAGCGGCAGTTATACAGATCACGCCAGCATTAATTTTGATATGCAGATGGGTAATGGCAGCAGCGCCACTACGGCTTATGATGCCAATGGCAATATTCTGGCCATGAAGCAATGGGGCCTGAAAGCGACCAGCAGCGATGTCATCGATAACCTTACCTATACTTACCTGACCAACTCGAATAAACTGAAAAATGTACTGGATGCAACCAATGATGCGGATACCAAACTGGGTGACTTCCGTACTTCTACGACACATCTGGGCCATGGCACCCGCGATGCCAGTGCGGTTGACTATACTTACGATGCCAATGGAAACCTGAAAAAAGACCTGAATAAAGACATTGGTACAACCGGTGCAGATGGTATTGAGTACAATCATTTGAATTTGCCTTTCCGCATTACGATGCGCAACTCTTCCGGAACCACCAAGGGCACGATCACATATATATACGACGCAGCAGGCACTAAGCTGGAAAAACGGGTGGAGGAATACAACACTGCCGGTACAGACGTTGTGATAACTACACGCACACTTTACCAGTCAGGAGCAGTATATGAAAGTAAGGCAGATAAGGATGATAATACACCCGATTATACAGATAAACTACAGTTTATCGGCATGGAAGAGGGACGTGTACGCCCCCAATGGGATGGTGTTAACATTACCGGTTATGTATATGACTACATGATCAGGGACCACCTGGGTAATGTGCGTATGCTCCTTACCGATGAGAAGAAAGTAGATATTTACCCGGCAGCCACCCTGGAAGGTACCACGCATAATGGCGGTACGGCCATCAGTAAAGAAGATGATTATTATGGCATAGATATGGGTTATGTGGTTAGCAATCCATCCGGCATACCTGCCTACCAGAACAATAATGGTAATCCCCCACCCAATAATAATCCGTACAGCAATGTAACAGCCAATAGTGAAAAAGTGTACCGGGTCAATGCGACCGAGAATAAAACCGGTCTGGGTATAGTGCTGAAGGTAATGGCAGGTGACCGGATCGACATCCTGGGTAAGTCGTGGTATGAGGGCTCGGCCACTTATAATAATGCCAACTCTACCACACTTACGGTGAATGAAATAATGAGTAGCCTGCTGGGAACGCCGAATAATGCAGGTCTGCCTGGTAAAGGGTTAACCGCTACTAATCTTGCAACGCTAAACGGTGGGGGTGCGCTCGCCAGTTTTATTCGCGGCAGCAATGGAGAAAGCGGTGCTGTTCCCAAAGCCTATATCAACTTTATTTTCCTGGATGAGCAGTTCAAGTATGTATCGGGCAATGCGAGCCGGGTAGGCAGCAGCGGTTCGGTCAAAGATCACTGGACAGTGGATGCCGGCACTTTGCAGAATATCAGTGTGTCGAAAAGCGGTTATCTTTATGTATATGTAAGTAATGAGAGCAATGCCAACGTGTATTTTGATAACCTGCAGGTGATGCATACTCGGGGACCGATACTCGAAGAGACGCATTACTATCCTTTTGGGTTGACGATGGCGGGGATATCGTCTAAAGCATTAGCTTTTAGTTCTACGGAAAATAAATCTAAGTACAACGGTAAGGAGGAACAACGGAAAGAGTTTACGGATGGGAGTGGATTGGAATGGATGGATTATGGTGCGAGGATGTATGATAATCAGATTGGGAGGTGGCATAACATTGATCCTCTTTCCGAGGTTGGGAGACGGTGGAGCGTCTATGCTTACACCTATGATAATCCAATACGGTTTATTGACCCCGATGGGATGAGTGTTGAATTGAATTATGGAGGAGATCGACTTGTCGGCGAGCAATTCTCCAATGTCTGTTTTGAATGCGAAAAGTATATTGATCGTGCTCCTGATGGAAGGCCTTGGGATTTTGGAAAAGCAATACGAGGGGAATATTCTTCTGAAGAATCTACTCCACAAAGCAGAAATAATGTAAATAATATTGAAAGCAATTTGCAAGATGAATGGGCTGGACTTTCAAAGCAAGATTTAATAAATTATGCATATTTTTCTGGCAAATGCTATCCGTGTACAGAACAACAATTAGGGACCCTATTTGAAGACATATTTGAAACATATATGCTAGAAGCAAATCCTTTAGCGGTTAGTATCCACAATTTCAAAAGAAATAGTTCATTGTGGTCTGAAGGAACTGGCAGGAATACTATTCCAGATTTTACTTCAACTGCTGGATACTACCCGAGAAAGCTTATTAGAACAATAAGAGAAACGACATATGTTTCTCAAGGATCTGCTTATGAGGTTAAAGCGTCTAGCAGGGGTATTTATAAATCTTCAAATACTTATCAAGTAAAAGGACATATAGACAACTTAGTTGCGAGAACACAGTATCATATTTCACGAGGATTTAGGCCAACGTTCGCTTTAATAACTACATCGGATGTAGGATTTTCTTCCTCCATAAATGACTATGCAGCTTCTAAAGGTGTGGATTATTCGCATATTAGAGCGGAATATCGTGTAGTAGGGGGGACATATCAATTTAAATTTTCACCGGTTAATATAGTTCTCTATTAAGACTTTTTTTAAATTTGTCAGTATGTTTTTGTATTCAGCAATTATTTCTATAAGTATGGCGATAGGAAACTATAAAATTTTGAGCGTTTTAGAATTGAAGAATTATTTAAAGATCGAGTCAAGAGATATCCTAGATTACGATATTCAAATACCTACAAGTCTAGCTTTCACATATTATTTGAAATCGGGCAATGTAATTCTCCTGCCAAATAATCTTCTCGATAACTCAAAAGGTTTATTGTTTGAAAGTAAGGAGCTTTATGAATACTATGCAAAAAATGAAACTTTCCCCATCGAAAATGAAGACGCATCTTTGGAAGAGTTCTATCAGGAGGAGGTTCTATCAATCGATAAGAGAACATTAATAATGAAAGAATGTCTTGCAGACAAATTTAATATTGTAAAAAATAATACTTCCCTTGAGGAATTATTGGACGTGTCAAAAAAAAATAAGCTTAAAGGCAAAGATATTTTCTATGCAGGCGCCCTCCTGGGAGATTTAATAAGACAGCAGCACAACGGACAATGGATGTTATTGAAAATGTATGGGACGTTCAATTCATATTATACACTAGCAATTACCTACCCTGACGGTTCAGTAATTATTCTCAAAGATGTACTAGATCGTTATTTTCTTGATTCTAAAATGACTCTAAGTAATTTTTTAAGAGAAAGGTATATAATGACACCTTCGATGAAAATAAATACCCCCTTTTTTCAGCATGCTTACGCTAACAGGTATAAAATCCTTGAATAGTATGCAGTAAAGGTTTAAATATCAAAAAACTCTCTCCTTTTCCCGTATCTTGCTCTTCGTAGTTTAAGAAAGTATTCCATTTTGTATCATTGTGCTTAGATACAAACTAAGCATAATTGCGTTCGGGGAACTGTTGCCTACATCTTGTTTCCTTCCTGCAAAGATTGTTTTTTTGCAAAAAGTAATGGCTTATTAGACCTGTTCTTTATCCGGACAGATGCTTCGTTGCAAACGAAACATAACAGGGTATATAATTAATCAAGGCAATCATATATCATACTTTTCTCGATCAAAGACGTGAAGCCTCCTGATCGGTGTAATACAGTGCAAAAACATCCATTAAAGATTAAAGTAAAAAGCATGTCTAAGAGTGCTGTTTTAAGTGGAAATAATTTTCCTGAGTATTGTTTTTCTGAAATAATAAAAGGGTACATCTTTTTTGAATTCCATTTCATCTTTACAGATGTTTTTATTGACTATTTGCATAAGTATCTGGATTATAAAAATGTGACGTCAATAATTATCGAAAATAGTGAGCCCAATCAGTTAGTTTTTAAGCGTGTAGTCAGTGTGAGTGATTTTTATGATTCTTTTAAAATGGCTGTGACAGCGAATGTAGATAGAGGATATATAGATGCAGAGATGGATTTCCGAATGATTACTGATCTGGCCGATATATATCCGAACGATCAATCTGGTTCGTTTGCTATTCAATTGGAGCGCGGCTATAATATTGCGGTTCTGGGAGTGTCAGATAGTAGTGACCTGCGCTTTTTTGAAGATTATTATATTGATTCGATTGATGAATTAGTGGATTTTGTATCCGTGAATTTTGATGAATCGAAAGTTCCTCCTCAAATTGAAAATAAGATCAGGGAAGCCTGGAGATTTAGCGTTGATCCGATTATAAAATGATCTGTATACAAAACCCACTCCTTCATCTGCTCCGGTTCAGGCAGCATATATCTAAAATGCCGATAAGCGTTCGGAACGCTGAAGCGAGCGTGGCAACAGGCGATGATAGTAGTAATGCAGCCGGGCTCCTAAAAGATATACGTGTGAATGAGATGTTGCAACAGCATATACTATCTGCTGGCTGACTGATTGCTTGGCCCGATCAGGACGCTTCGTGTCCGGATCGGTGTAATACTGTATTGAGCAGAGGAGGTAATTTATGCCGGAGTATCGGGCCAATGCTCCGGGCCTATACCCCGGGGCGAAGTTCCGCGGTCCGTATAAACAAATAAGCCACCCTTTAAAAACGTATTGCAGGCCTTAAGCCTGCAATACGTTTATCCTTCTACCCTCCACCTTTTACCTTCCACCTATTTCTTCGGCTGCTGCGGAGGACGATTGGGGTTATTATTGGGTTTATTTGGTCTTTGCTGCTGACGGGGTTGATTGCCGCCCTGCTGCTGCTGACCGCCAGCCTGCTGCGGTGGACGATTGGGAGCCTGACCTCTTTGAGGAGGCGCTGGTTTGCGACCAGGTTGTTGCGGAGGACGGGGCTGATTGCCGCCACCCTGTTGTGGCTGACCACCCTGCTTCTGCTGCGGACGTTGCTGCTGTCGCTGCTGCTGATTTTGCTGGCGGCGTTTCTTATCTGCTTTTTCGAGGCTGCGCAGGCTGATCTGTCCCACCACATCTACAAACTCAGGTTCTACTTCCTTGGGTTTATTGCTGGTTACATCTACGGCTTCCAGCTCTTCGGGAATTACCCCCTGCTTGTTGAGCGATTTTATTTTCAGTACACGCTCAATGGTGAGCGGGTATTGTTTGGTGCTGTCGGGCAGCGTATACCACATCAGGTTTTTGAAGATATCTTTCTTGATGAGGTAGGCATTGCCTTTGGCTACCTGTATCTGATCACAATTGTCGGGGAAATGCTGCAGGGCATCGAGGTAGGTATCGAGCTCGTAGTTGAGGCAGCATTTGAGGCGGCCACACTGCCCACTCAGTTTGGTCTGGTTGATCGACAGATTTTGATAACGGGCAGCGGCTGTATTGACCGATTTGAAGTCGGTAAGCCAGGTGCTGCAGCAGAGCTCGCGGCCGCAGCTTCCAATACCACCCACTTTACCGGCTTCCTGCCGGGCACCGATCTGGCGCATTTCCACTTTTACCTTAAACTCGGAAGCATATACCTTGATGAGCTCACGAAAATCAACGCGGCCATCGGCGATATAAAAGAACGTGGCTTTGCGGCCATCTGCCTGCATTTCGACCTGGCTGATCTTCATATCCAGCTTCAGCTGCTTGGCAATGGCCCGGCTGCGGATTACCGCTTCCGGCTCACGCTCCTTATTTTGACGCATGAGGTCGAGATCGCGGTCGGTAGCCACACGCAGCACCTTTTTCATCTCGGGATTATCTTCCCGCACATTGCGCTTCTTCATCTGCAGCCGCACGATCTCGCCGGTGAGCGATACCTCGCCCACATCAAAACCGCTGACCCCCTCCACGGCGATCATATCACCTTTTTCAAACTGCTGAAGAGTGGGATTGCGGAAAAAATCTTTTCGGGAACCTTTATTGAAACTAACTTCTATTACACGACAGGCCATGTCCACATCGGCCATGGGCAGATTATGCAACCAGTCATAGGTATTCATTCGGTTACAACCGCCAGTACTACATCCGCCATTGCTCTTGCATCCACCCGGCTTACTGCCTTTGGCAGTACCACAACTGGAACAACCCATTGGTTTTAAAATTTCAGATTAATGTAAATAAATGATAGTCAATGACTGGGGTATGTTCTGCTTGATCCGGCTGTGCAAAAGGGCGGGGTTAAATGCTGCCAGCGGGCATGCGGCCACGTCCTGTGAAATATATATGGAGATCGAATATGCACAACGAATCAGTAAACGGAATAACACCAGACCCTGCTTCACTTTTTCACGCATTCCCCGCTGCCAGCAGGCTGGCGGGAAATCTCATTCAGTCAAAAATACAATTTTGTCCTGAATGATGTGGTATACTTTAATGGTGAGGGCATGGAAGAGCATTTTGGCATTGGCATTTCGCTCAATATAGTAAGCAGCCCGGTCGAGTTCTTCAATAATGGCCTGCTGCTGCTCGATGCCGGCTATTTTATTGAGCCGCTGGGCAAAATCGCGGTCTTTTTCGGCTATGTCGAGGTGGCCGATAGCCCGCAGCCGCACGGCCTGCTCGAGCAGATGGTTAAAATAACGGAGGAACTGTTTCTGTTTTTCGCGTCCCAGCTTGCTGACCTCTTCAATCCATTTCACCTGGGCGATAGGACCATTTTTCATGATGGCATTGAGCCATTCCCGCAACAGGCTGTGCCAGTCTTCGTCTGCATGCTGCATCTGCTGCAGCGCCTCGCGGTAGTTGCCTTCACTTACGGCGGCAACCTGCCGGGCAGTGGCCGCCTCGGTTTTATTACGGGAAATGAGTGCTTCTTCAATATCCGCGACTTCGAGCGCCGGCACCTTTATGAGCTGGCAGCGGCTGAGAATCGTCTGCAGAATCAGTGATTCGTTTTCGGCTACGAGTATAAAAAGGGTATTGGGAGGCGGCTCTTCAATAAGCTTGAGGAGTTTATTGCCTTCATTGCCCAGGTACTCTGGCATCCACATCACCAGCACTTTGTAGACACTTTCAAAACTCTTGAGGTTGAGTTTGCGGATAATATCATTGCACTCATGCGCCGTGATATTGCCCTGCTTATTCTCTGCCCCAATAAACTGCAGCCAGTCGTATATATTTCCGTAGGGATATGTTTTGATAAACTCACGCCATTCGGTAATATAATCGGTACTGATAGGCGGACTCCCCGCTTTGCGTGTCACCACGGGATAGGAAAAATGGATATCGGGGTGTACCAGCTGTGCCGCCTTTATGCAGGAGGCGCAGGTACCACAGGCATCTGTACGGGGAGCGGCGGGCTCGGGAGCAGCCTCACCAAAAAGAGATGGACCGGCTGCGGCGGCTGGCGCATTCACTTTTTCGCACACCACATACTGGGCAAATGCCAGCGCCAACGGCAGGGCACCACTGCCTTCCTTTCCTAAAAAAAGAAGCGCATGCGCCAGGCGATTGGCCTGCATCAGCTCAGGCAATTCCTGCTTTAAAACCGATTGACCGATAACATCATGAAAGGGCATACGCAAAGATAAACCACAATATTTAATGTGCTAATGGGTTAATGTGCTGATGTGCTAATGGGATAAATGTGCTAATGGGATAATGTGCTGATGTGCTAATGGATTAATTGGTTAGTTTTTCCTGTTTCAATCACGCATATTAATGTTACGAATGATAGACCTATATACATACCGGTGCTTTGTATGATTAGCACATTAACCCATTAGCACATTAGCACATTGTTCTAAAACGCTTTCTTCGGTTCTTCCGGCATTTTTACATTTTCGGGAAACAGTAATGCTTTCACCATCTTATCAAGCGGCAGGAATCGCTGGGCGGCTTCCTTCAGATCGTCGGTAGTGAGCGCATTTACCTTTTGCTCATAGTCCAGTATGTTTTCCGGATTGGTGCGGTTGATCCACGCATTTGACAGCTGGCTCAGCCAGTAGCTGTTGTTTTGCAGACCTACTTCGTATTGTTTTTTCCAGGTCTCTTTTACCTTGTCAAGATCTTTTTGCTCCACGCCTTTTTCCTGCACACTCTTAATAATGGCCACCAGCGAGTCGGTCAGCTTCTGTACATTTTCAGGTCCGCAGGGAATGTTGGCCACGATCTTATAATGCACATACGGTCTTTTTTCGATGCTGCCATAGAGGCCACCACCATAGATACCGCTCATTTCCTCGCGCAGCTTTTCGGTGATGCGGATATTGATGGCTTCGAGCAATGCGGCCAGTTTGAGCCGCGATTCGCGACTGTCGTCCGCTTCACCTTCAAACATGAGGTTGATAAAACTTTGCGATTCCTTGCCTTTTTGTACGGCAATGGTACGCGGACCCTGTATCATCCGGATGCCATTGTCTTTAAAGGCATTTTCTCTGGGTGCAGCAGGAAGTGAACCGAGATATTTTTCAAGCAAGGGAGTCACGGTTTTAGGATCCAGTTTGCCCACAAAAGTAAAGTGCATGCCATAGGCATTGCCAAACCGCTCTTTGTAGATATCAAAACTGCGATCGAGATTTATTTTATCGAAATCTTCGGCACGGGGCACCACATCGTTCCAGGGATTGTTGTTGTAGGCAACACGGCCTACTGTGTCGGCAAAATAAGCTTCGGGATCCTGCATGATAAACTTCAGCGATGCTTTCTGCTTGCTCACATAAGAGTTAAACAGGCTGGCATCTTTGCGCGGAGTAGTCATATAGAGATTGACCAGCTGCAGGAAGGTTTCAAAATCTTTTACGCTGCTGCTGCCTTCAATACCTTCTTCGTGATCGTTGATATAGGGAGATACATTCACCGATTTGCCGGCCAGGAATTTACGCAGGTCGGTTGGGGAGAAATTGCCTGCCCCCATCTGCTGTACCAGCATGGCGGCATATTTGGCATTTTGCTTATCGGCCAGCGGACCATTCTGGAAACCTCCCCAGCGCCAGGCATCCATCAGCACTTCATCGTTTTTATAGCTGGTGGGCTTAAGGGTGATGGTGACGCCATTGCTGAGTGTAATATCGGTAGTACCCAGCTTTTCATTGGTAGTGCTGGCTGTAACCTGACCAGGGGTGGGTGACTTTGGCAACAGTTCAGTTGCCAGTGTTTTTTCCTGGTAAGGGGTGACGGGTTTGCTGTTGGCAGCAATCAGCCCTTTGAGGAGGCCACTGTTGTCGGGCAGCTTACTTTTTACACTGCTGGGGGCCTGTATCATGGCGAATGCATTGTTGGTACCCGGCATCTGTGATGCCAGTGCATTGATCTCTTTGAGCGAAATACCTGGCAGTACCTGCTGCAGAAAACGATAGCGATGCTCTGCTCCGGGTATGGCTGAGCCCTGCAGGAAATTGCTTACGTATTGCCAGATCAGCGAGCCCGACTCTGATTTGTCGCGCTCATTGTATGCCCGCTCTGCTCCATTGAGCAGGCTGGCCTTGGCGCGATCGAGCTCGGTTTGCAGGAAGCCGAATTTGCGTGCACGATTGGTTTCTTCCATCAATGCATCGAGCGCATTTTGTACACTGCCTTCGCCGAGTACGGCAAAAGAAGAAAAGCTGTTGTAGCCGCGGATAAATTCGGAGTAAGATGTATTGGCGAAAATGAAAGGAGGATTTTCTTTTTGTGTGAGTTCAGACAGGCGCTGACTGATAAGGGAGCTCACCAGTGCCTGTACAATGTTTTGGCGGTAGGCAGCCCAGGTTTTAACAGGTGTGGCCTGTTTTACATAGTTATAGATCTGAATGGTGGTATTGGTGGCTTCATCATCCGTAATCACGAGGGCTTCGGGAGCTGTGCGTGGTTTGATAGGAATGATAGCCGGCCGTGCAGGAGCGCCGGCCGGATTAGTAAATTTTCCGAAATGATCAATAATCTTTTTCTCTGCTACAGCCGGGTCAATATCGCCTACAACCATTACCGCCATCAGGTTGGGACGATACCATTCTGTATAAAACTTTTTGAGTGTTTCATACTTAAAGGTTTTCAGTACCTCATCGGTACCGATAGGCAGGCGTTGTGCATATTTGGAGCCATTGAGCAGTTTGGGAAAATACTGACGGCTCATGCGCTCCCACGATCCTTTACTCAGGCGCGACTCTTCGAGTACCACACCACGTTCTTTCTCGACTTCTTCTTTGTCGAGCAGGTTGTTGAATGCCCAGTCTTCGAGTACCAGAAATCCTTTGTCAACAATAGTCGGGTCATCGGCCGGCAGGGAAAGAATATATACTGTTTCATCAAAGCTGGTATAGGCATTGAGGTCGGCGCCAAAGTCAACGCCGGTTTTTTGAAGAAAGTCTACCAGTTCATTTTTAGGAAAATGTTTGCTGCCATTGAATCCCATATGCTCCATAAAGTGGGCAAGGCCGCGCTGGTTATCATTCTCCAGTACAGAGCCGGCATTGATGGCCAGCCGCAGCTCCACTTTCTTTTCGGGCTTGGGGTTTTTGCGGATATAATAGGTAAGTCCATTGCTCAGCTTACCCACTTTTACCGAAGGGTCAACAGGTATGGGCGCATTGAGGTTGTATTGCGCCAGTGAAGTGGAAAAAAGAAATCCCGACAGCAGTAATGCTGCGAGGAGTTTGGAAAAGGTTTTCATGACTATATATGGTTAAGGTTAATGGTAGAAGGTAAAAGGTAAAAGGATGAGGCAGGGGTGTTGTTTACTTTTACCTTCTACCCTATACCTTTTACCTCAATTATTTATGGTAAAGCTAGTTTAGATATTTCAGGACCTCCTCACTAAGGGGTTTTGTTTTAGGGCTGAATACCGTTACCAGTTCGCCTTTTTCGTTGAGGAGGAATTTGGTAAAGTTCCAGCTGATGGGGTCTTTAATACCTTTTTTGGCGGCCTCATCGACCAGGTATTTAAAGATCGGCGCTATATCCTCTCCTTTTACTGATACTTTTTCTGCCATAGGAAACGATACACCGTAGTTCTTTTTACAGAACTCAGCGATCTCGGTATTGCTGCCGGGTTCCTGCTGGGCAAAGTTGTTGGCAGGGAAGCCAACGATCACCAGCTTGTCGCTATGTTCTTTGTATAATTTTTCCAGCTCTTCGTACTGTGGAGTAAGCCCGCATTTGGAGGCGGTATTTACCACCAGAATTTTTTTGCCTTTAAACTTTGCGAAGTCGATAGTACCACCTTCCAGTCCGGGCACCTTGAACGTATAAATGGAGCCGTCTGTGTTTACAAAGAGAGCGAATAATAAAGTGACAAATAGTGTTTTCATAACTGGTCTATTTAGATGTAAGAAATAAACAGACCCTAAAGTTAGTGGCTTTTGAGCTTGTGGCGTACTTTCTTATTGCCGCTCATAACAGCCCAGATCGGGCAGTCCAACGGGCCGCGGTTTTCCATCGAGGTCAATGGTAAGCGGGGTAGTGGTACCTGCTTCCAGTGCCGGTGAACTGTCTTTGAGCCGGAAGTCATAATAGTGGCGGGGAGCATCTATGCTGTCAAACTGGGGCGGTTCATTGATTGCATTCGTGCTGGTGACGTTGGCTGGTGTGGCAGTTACCTTCCACAATACATGGTCAAAGCTGGCGGAGAAGGTGGCAGCGCCTTTGCGGTCGGTCAGCACTTCATTTTCTGTGAGTCCGCCTTCGCCCCAAAAGATACAATTGCGGAAGAGGGCATTGAGGTTAAAATTATTGCCACTACCATCGTTATCGCTCAGTAACAGTACAGGGTCTTTGTGATTGATATAGGTATTGGAGATGCTTACCACTGTGCAATGTGTAAACTGGTAATTGCCGCCGGCGCTCAGTACCAGGTTGCGTCCGCAGTTGCTGATGAGGCTGTTTTGGGCATCGATGCGTGCATTGGTTGCCAGTATACCGGCATCATAGGCATTGTCGATAATGCATTGCTGCAGGCTCAGCTGCGCGCCACTGCCGGTATTATTGCCCTCAATGGCAATAGCCTGGTAGGCATTGCGGATGACTGCATAGTTCAATACATTGCTGTTGCTGGTAGCGCGGAAGTATATACCTGGCCAGGCTGCGGGGTAGCGGTTGTAGGGTGCATCGAGCCGGTCGCCGGCAAAGTAAACGCGATCCACACTGTCGGCCGCTCCATTGACCTGCAATGAACCGTCTACCACCACCGGGGCATCGGCATGCATATAAAGGCGGCATCCTTTATCGAGTGTGAGTGTGGCTCCGGGAGCCACGTAGAGATAATCGAGGATTACATAAGGCAGATCATTGGTCCAGGTCTCATCGGTACTTACTTCGTGGCCACGCAGAAAATGGGCATTCTGTCCCCAGGCTTCCAGTTGTACCCATCGCTCATTGCCATTGTACTGTATGCGGATACTGTCCTGCACAATAAAAGGCAACTGCCCGGAGGCGGGGTCTACTTTTACCTGTACAAATACATAAATGCTGTCATTGGCGGCTATCTCGATATTGCTGGCAGCAATGCCTGCATCGCCGTCTACATTCATCCGGTAGCTGGAACTGGTGCCGCCCATGAGCCGCACTTCATTGAGGCGCAGCTTCTGGTTATTTTCATTGATGATTTTGAAAGATTGTGTGACCGATCCGGTGCTGGTAAAAAGGGTATCGTATTTCAGTGTATCAACGGTAATACTAAGCCTTGCATCGGCACTGGTGATAAACGAGTCTTTGCGGCAGGCTCCCAGCAGAAGCAAGCATACACCGGCTAACAGAAGGCAGAAAGGTTTCATGGATTTCAAAAGTAATCAGAATAGTTGATTTTTAGTTGCCGGTGGCCGGTCGTCAGTGGTCAGGAATGCGCCGTTTTTTATAATTAATCTATCCTGATCACCAGCCACCGGTCACTAATTACTAATTGGCGTAGCACAAAGTAGCTACACTCAACTTCACTTCGGTTGCCTGCAGCAGTACACTGCCGCAGGCTTCGAGTGTGGCGCCGGTGGTGATCACATCGTCTACCAGCAGCAGGTGTTTACCGGCAACAGGCAGGTGGTTGATGAGCTGAAAATTGCCGGCCATATTTTGCCAGCGCTCGATACGCGTTTTATGGGTTTGTGATTCGGTATGCCGTGAGCGTATAACAACATCGTTGTATATGGGCCATCCGGTCTCGGCTGCAATTCCCTGACATAATAATTCTGATTGATTATAACCGCGTGCTTTTTGGCGCGATGCATACAACGGAAGAGGTATGAGTGCATCGGGCTGTATGCGCGCACTGGCGATTAAAGCCTCTCCCATCAGCCTCCCGGCAAATAAGCCCCATTCCCGATGTCCTTTATATTTCAGGGCATGCATGAGGCGCTGTATGGCCGACTCGCGGGAGAAATAAAAGTGCGCATAGGCTGCTTCGAGCGGCAGCCGGCCCCAGAATTTTTTTTCAATCGGATTGCCGGCTATGGCAGCAAAACCGGTTTCGGGCAATGCGGCCATGCAACGGATACAAACAGGTTGATGGCGGGGCAGCCGGTCACTGCCACAGCCGGCACAGCAATGCGGAAAAAATAAATGCAGTATGGCCTCTTTCCACTGTTTCCATTCCCTTCTCATATGGCCGGTATTAATGATCTCTCAAAAAAGGTATTTGTATACCTCCTCTACATGTCCCACGGGTACTACTTCTATATTGAATTTGGGAAAAGCTGCAGCACGCCCTCCCTGCTGACGAAGACCCTGGTTGTATTTGGAGATAATTATTTTTTCGAATCCGAGTTTTTCTGCTTCTGCAATACGTTGCTCAATCCGGTTGACGGCGCGTATCTCTCCGCTTAGTCCTACTTCGCCGGCAAAACACAGCTGATGCGGCAATGCAATATCTGTATAGGAGGAGAGTAATGCGCATAAGACAGCCAGGTCAATGGCGGGATCTTCGATCTTGAGGCCGCCGGCAATGTTGAGAAACACATCGCGCATACCAAACTGGAATCCGCCTTTTTTCTCAAGTACGGCCAGCAACAGCTGCAAACGCCGCAGATCAAAACCGCTCACCGTTCTTTGGGGAGTGCCATAAGCCGATTGGGTTACGAGCGCCTGTATTTCTATGAGCAATGGACGCATGCCTTCGAGTGTGGCAGCAATAGCAATACCACTTAGCTGATCTTCTTTTTGTGTAAGCAGGATTTCGCTGGGATTTAATACGCCACGCATACCCGCTTCCGTCATTTCATAGATACCCAGCTCGGCAGTACCGCCAAACCTGTTTTTGTGGGTGCGTAGTATACGATAGGCATAATGGCGATCGCCCTCAAACTGAAGAACGGTATCAACCATATGCTCCAGTATTTTGGGACCCGCAATGCTGCCATCTTTTGTAATATGGCCAATGAGAAAAACAGGGGTGTTAGTTTCTTTGGCAAAACGCTGAAACTCTGCCGCGCATTCTCTTATCTGCGATACACTGCCCGGAGAAGATTCGATAAAAGGTGTATGCAGGGTCTGAATAGAATCAACAATAACCAGGTCTGGTTTTAGTTTCCTGATTTCCTGGAAAATGGTTTGCGTAGAAGTTTCGGTAAGCAGGTAAAAGTTTTCATGACTCTGCCGCAACCTGTCGGCCCGCATTTTTATTTGCTGCTCACTTTCCTCACCACTGATATAGAGTACGCAGATGTCTTTTAATTGTAAGCCAACCTGCAGAAACAATGTTGACTTACCGATACCCGGCTCACCTGCTACCAGCACAATACTGCCCGGTACAATGCCGCCACCCAGTACGCGGTTAAGTTCAGCATCTGCCGTTGTCAAACGTTTTTCTTCTCCACTTTTTATTTCCGACAGTGTAACCGGTTTGTTGGATCGTTTATCTTCTTTATAATCTTTCCAGCCCTTGCTGCTTTTACCCGAAGTATCTTTCTGAATCAATTCTTCTACAAGACTGTTCCATTGTCCGCAGGATGGACATTGACCTACCCATTTCACACTTTCATAACCACAATGCTGACAAAAAAATGCTGTTTTAATTTTACTCATGCGATAAAGTTAACTGAGAACAGCAGTTGAAAAGATGTAATCAGAAAAATACCAGAAAAGCAACGTGATCTGATCAAAAAAAATGGAGGAAAAAACAGTTGAAAAGGGGCCTTAAACGGAGCAAAAAATCCTTCAGTTGAAACAATGTAAAAGGGGCCAATCTTTCGACGGCCCCCGTTACTTACTAACCCATTAAATTCTATCGCTAAGTTACAATTCTGGGCAACATTTCAAAATAAAATTTTTGCTCTGTGAATAAATTAATCGGCTTTGGGGAAGGGTTATTTGATCAATACGGAATTAACATAATATAAATATAAGTAACTGACAAACAGATAATTGCAAACTTATTTTTACAATTCAACAATTGGCAGTCAATTGGTATGATGTAACTCAGAAAGATGACAAAAAGGCTGAGTTTGAGGCATTAATCTAATTGGTAGATTCTTTGTTATTATTTATCAACTAACCATAAAAAATTAAGTAAGATGACAGGTCCTATTATGATTGTTTCGTTGATTTTTCTGGGGATCAGTATGCTTGTTTCCTATGTGCTGAAAAGCCGCTTTACAAAGTACAGCCGGGTGCCTCTGTCATCCGGTCTGAGTGGCCGGGAAATAGCCGAAAAAATGCTCCGGGAAAACGGGATTTATGATGTGAAAGTGACGTCGGTAGACGGTTTTTTGTCGGACCACTATAACCCCGCCAATAAAACAGTGAACCTCAGTCCGGATGTATATAATGGTACAAGTGTGGCTGCCGCAGCTGTGGCGGCGCACGAATGCGGGCATGCCGTACAACATGCCCGGGCGTATACCCCTCTTACCCTGCGCAGCAAGCTGGTACCGGCCGTACAGTTCAGTTCCATGCTGGTTAACTGGGTTTTGCTCATAGGTATTATTATGGCCTACTCCGGAAATACCACCGTTTTGCTCATTGGCATTATCTTAATGGCTGTAACTGTGCTATTTACGCTCATTACTCTGCCGGTAGAGTTTGATGCCAGCAACCGGGCTCTGGCCTGGCTCCAGCACACCAATGTGACCAATACAACAGAATACCCCCAGGCCAAAGACGCCCTGAAATGGGCTGCCACCACCTATGTGGTTGCCGCACTGGCCGCCGTGGTTACCCTTATACAATATATTATGCTCTTCATGAACATGCAGCGAAGAGACGAGTAAGATGCAACTTTGTCATCCTGTAAAAAAGGCACTCCCCCCGGAGTGCCTTTTTTTGTGTGCATAAATAATCTTATATGAGATGGAATTAAATATCATGGCGTTAACATAAATTTAACATCATTCTAAATCGCTTAAAGACCACACACATGAGAACTCTAAAACTGTTGTTTTGGGCAGTTTTTGCTATGTCAGCTCTTACCAGCCGGGCTCAGACAAAGACAGTTACCGGTAAGGTGACTGATGGCAAAGACGGTACGCCTATTATCGGTGCCTCCGTAACTGTAAAGGGGACCAATGCTGGTACAGTCACCAATTCGGAAGGCAGCTTTACCATTTCGGTATCGCCCTCTGCCACAACCCTTTTTATATCTGCTCTGGGGTATGAAGGCCAGGAGGTAGCTATCACCGGCGCGCCGCTGGAAATTTCCCTTCAGCCTGGCCAGGCCAAAAATCTCGATGAGGTACTGGTAGTAGGGTATGGAGGTACCAAGATCAAAAAAGACATGACGGGCAATGTGGCCAAGGTTAAGGGTGCTGATGTACAGGGCATGCCGGTCAGCAATTTTAACCAGGCATTGCAGGGTCGTGCCGCGGGTGTATTTGTTGAAGCCAATAATGGTAAAGTGGGTGAGGGTGTAAAAATCCTGATCCGCGGTTCGGGTTCTATCTCAGCATCCAACAGTCCTTTGTATGTAATTGATGGTGTGCCTATCAATAACTCATCTTATTCGGGAAACCCCATTGCGGATATCAACTTCAATGATGTGGAATCCTTTGACATCTTAAAGGATGCATCTGCAGCGGCCATCTACGGTTCGCGTGCAGCCAATGGTGTGGTGCTCATTACTACCAAACGGGGTAAAGCCGGGCGTACCAATATTCAGGTTAATACACAGTATGGTATCAACAAACCCACCAATTACCGTGGTTTCCTGAATGCGCGTGAATATATAGACCTGCTGCGCGAAGCTGCTATTAACAGCGATAATATAGAAGGAGTAGACCCGCTAGATCCGGCTCAGTACGAAAACTCCTGGCTGGAGTTTGCAGAAGGACGCCTCGATCGTTATTCTGGCTGGTCAGACTGGCGCTCGGTAGAAACGAATACCAACTGGGAAAAACTGGCCTTCCAGAAAAGAGCGCCTACTTCTATGCTTGATATCTCTGCATCAGGTGGTACAGATAAGACCAAATTCTATATCAGCACGTCTTACAACAATCAGGATGGCATACTGATCGGCAACCGTTTTCGCCGGCTGTCGACCCGTATCAATCTCGATCAGACAGTAACAGATAAGCTGAAGATCGGTTTCAACCTGGGTCTGTCGCAGACAAAAGCGGGCCGTGTACCGGTAGATAATGAGTTTTCTACACCCATGCAGATAGTAGCGTTGTCGCCCGTGACACCGATACGTGATCTGGATGGTAACCTGTACAATACGCCTACAACCACATATTCTAATCCGTATGTGGATTATATAGACGGTAAATACCAATCGCTTATCTACCGCAACATCGGCAATATCTATGCACAATACAGTTTCCTGCCCAACCTGTTTTTCCGTACAGAAATGGGTGCCGATATTCAAAACCAAAACGATGATCAGTTTTACGGATTCAATACCACCTATGGCAATGGTACCAACGGCTATGGTGAATCTGACTGGTATCGCTCACTGGATTACAACGTCAATAATTTCTTCAACTACAAAAAAACGTTTGCTGATGTGCATGATCTGGATGCGATAATCGGTATGTCTTATCAGCGATACAATTCAGAATATGCCAATGTATTCGGCGAGCAGTTTCCTGTAGAAGATCTGCAGAAACTGGCCAGCAGTGCCCTCATCAAAGGCGGTACTTCTGTAGAAAGCAATTCTTCATTCCTGTCGTACTTCCTGCGTGCCAACTATAAGTTCAGCAATAAGTACCTGTTTACTTTCAGTGGTCGTGTAGACGGTTCATCGGTTTTCGGAAATGATCGCCGCTATGGTTTCTTTCCGGCTTTTTCTGCAGGATGGATTGCCACGGAGGAAGATTTTCTTAAAAACAGCAACTGGCTTAGCTTCCTGAAACTGCGCGGCAGCTGGGGCCTTACGGGTAATGCCGATGGCTTTGGCGATTTTGCTCACCTGGGCTTATGGGCAGGCTCTTCCTATAATGGCACAAGCGGCCTGGCACCTACACAGCTGGCCAACGATAAACTGCGTTGGGAAAAATCAAACCAGGTAGACATTGGCCTCGATTTCGGATTGTTTAATAACCGGATAAGCGGCGAGATTGATTTTTATAACCGGAAAACAAACGATCTGATCTATAATGTACCTGTGCCGTCCAACTCCGGCTTTACTACACAAACGGTCAATATTGGTGCAATGCAGAACCGTGGTGTCGAGATCGTATTGAACTCAGACAATATTTCAACCCGCAGCTTCCGCTGGTCAACCAACCTCAATGTATCATTCAACAAGAATAAGATTCTGAAGCTCGATGGTGATCAAACCATCGTACCGGGCACAGATGGCCGATACCTCAACTCGCTGATGGTGGGACAGTCTATTGGTATATTCTACGGACCCCGTTATGCCGGTGTAGATCCTGCCAATGGAGATGCCCTGTATTATGAGCAGGACGGTAAAACAACTACGAATGATTATAATCTTGCGGGAAACTTCATCGTGGGTAATCCCAATCCTAAAGCTATCCTTGGCTTCACCAATAGTTTTTCCTATAAAGGCATTGAGCTGAGTGTGCTGTTTCAGGGAGTATTTGGCAACCAGGTTATGAATGGTGCCGGTGGTTTTATGAGTGCCAGTTTTGACTGGTTTGATAACCAGACCCGCGACCAGCTGCGCCGCTGGCAAAACCCCGGTGATATTACCGATGTACCTCAACTGCGATTAGGCTATGGCAATGGTATCAGCGCATCGAGCCGGTATATCTATGATGCGGATTATATCCGGTTAAAAAATATCACATTGGCTTACCAGCTTCCCAATGCTGTTTTGCAACGGTTGAAAATGAAAAGCCTGAAAGTGTATGTAACAGGTGTTAACCTGCTTACGTTTACCGACTATCCCGGATGGGATCCGGAAGTGAATACCGATTACCGGGCCAGTAACCGAAACCAGGGAAGCGACTTTTATGCAGCTCCGCAGATCAAGAATATTTCTGTGGGTCTCAATATTGGACTTTAATATTCCCGCACCTTCAAATCAAAGAAAATGAGATACCCCGTATTATATCTATTGCTCGCGCTGTTATTGGCAACAGGCTGCAGCAAAAAACTGGACATCAAACCCACGCAAAGTATCAGCGAGGATCAGGTGTTTACCAGCGATGCCAATATTAAAGCGGCTCTTAATGGAGCCTATGATAAAGTAAGCAGCGGTTCGTTGCTGGGCGGAGACCTGCAACTGTTTGCCGAGCTGCTGGCTGCAGACGGAGAGATTCGTTGGGCCGGCACCTACAACCAGCCGGAAGAAGTATACAATAAGGCCATACTTACCAACAACTCCTATGTGTTTTCTACCTGGTCTACGGCATACAGCGCCATCAATATCTGCAACAACATTATCAGCGCCATCAATGTGGTAAATGCAGATGATCGTGACAGGATAAGAGGCGAGGCGCTCTTTCTCCGCGGCCTCATGTACTTTGAGCTGGTGAAACTGTTTGGTCAGCCCTACAGTGCCGGCAATACTACGAGCAACCTAGGTGTACCACTTATCATTACACCAACAATTGGCAATATTTCAGCCGCCAACCGGGTACCCCGTAATACGGTAGAAGAGGTATACACGCAGGTGCTCGATGATCTTACAAATGCCAAAACACTGCTGCCCGAAGAGAATGGTGTATATGCCACTACATATATGGCTGCTGCCGTGCTCTCTCGTGTATACCTGCAAATGGCTAATTATGTAGGCGCCCGTGATGAAGCCAACTATGTAATTGAAAGCGGCTACTACGATTTGCCATCGACGTATGCGGCCTCTTTCAATAACACAGCCAACAGTTCTGGCGATATCCTGGCTATGCAGGTAACTGCGCAGGATGGTGATAACGACATGCACCTGTTCTGGTCCATTCCCGACTATGGTGCCCGCGATGGTGATGTGGATGTGCTGCAGAAACATATCGACCTGTATGAAGTGGGCGATGCCCGTCTTGCCCTGTTTTATATCGATGATCTCGATATTTATCGTAGTGGTAAGTGGAAATTGCAGTATCGCAATATACCCTGCATACGTCTTGCCGAAATGTACCTGACCCGTGCAGAGTCTAATTTCAGACTCAGCACCACTGTAGGCGATACGCCGGATGCAGATATCAATGATGTGATCCGGGCCAAGGCTGGTCTGGGTTCTATCACCATTACACTCGATGCTATCCTGCTGGAGCGTCGCAAAGAGCTGGCACACGAAGGTCAACGCATTCATGATGTAAAACGCCTGAAACAGTCGGTGGATGGTTTTGCGTACAACGACAACAAACTGGTCTTTCCCATTCCCATCCGCGAAATCAATGCGGTCGGCGGAGGTGTGCTGCAACAAAACCCCGGCTATCAGTAAAAAAACTGATTATTGAAAGGCCAGTCCGCGTTTGCGGATTGGCTTTCTTATTTTTTTGCGTACTTCGTTAAAAATAATTCCATGTCTAAGAAAACAGGCCTTTCCTTCCTGCTTTGTCTTTTCTCACTAACTGTGCTTGCCCAGCTCAAATCGCCCCAGGAGTTTCTTGGTTACAAAATCGGTACCCGCTATACACCGCACTGGCGTATTGTGAGCTATTTCCAGTATGTGGCCCAGGCTGTGCCCGGTCGTGTTAAGCTGCAGCAATACGGAGAAACCAATGAGCACCGGCCATTGTACCTAACTTTTGTTGCCTCCGAAGAAAACCTCAGTAATCTTGAGGGTATCCGGCAAAATAATCTGCGTCTTGCCAACCTGTCGCGTGATAAAGCCATGCCACAGGAAAATGCACCAGCTATTGTGTGGCTCAGCTATAATGTACATGGCAATGAAACCAGCTCGTCTGAAGCAGCTATGCTTACTTTATATGACCTCGTGAGTGGTAAGGATGCGCGTACCAGCGAGTGGCTCAAAAATACTGTAGTCATTATTGACCCCTGTATTAACCCAGATGGCCGCGACCGTTATGTAAACTGGTTTAATTCTATTGTGGGTGACCAGTATAATCCGCGCCTGGATGCACGCGAACATCGTGAACCCTGGCCCGGAGGCCGCACCAATCATTACAATTTTGATCTTAACCGCGACTGGCTCTGGCAAACACAGGTAGAAAGCCGTCAGCGCATCGGCCAGTACCTGCAGTGGATGCCGCAGGTACATGTAGATTACCATGAACAGGGCGTCAATTCACCTTATTATTTCGCTCCGGCCGCCCAGCCCTATCATGAGGTTATTACCAAATGGCAGCGCGACTTTCAGGTGACCATCGGTAAGAATCATGCAAAATATTTTGATAAGAATGGCTGGCTTTATTTTACGCGCGAGACATTTGACCTTTTTTATCCGTCCTATGGCGATACTTACCCTGTCTATAATGGCGCCATTGGTATGACCTATGAGCAGGGTGGCGGCGGCGCAGCGGGTCTGGGTGTGCTGACAGATGAAGAAGATACGCTCACGCTTACTGACCGTGTAATGCACCATTACACCACCTCATTAAGTACTATTGAAATAGCTTCGCTCAATGCCACACAGCTTATTAAAGAGTTCAGAGCATATTTCAATAATGCTGTGAGTGGCAATATCGGTCAGTATAAGACTTATGTAATCAAAAACAACCCAGCCGATGCAGAGCGTATCCGTGTCCTGCTTAAACTGATGGATCAGAATGGCATTCAGTATGGCACAGGAAGCGGATCCGGAAAAGGATATAATTATCATACAGGAAAAGAAGAAGCTTTTACGCTTAAATCAGGTGATGTGGTAATCAGCAATGCGCAACCGCGTGCAGCAATGGTGCAGGTGCTGTTTGAGCCACAGTCAAAGCTGGTCGATTCGCTCACTTATGATATTACAGCCTGGGCATTGCCCTATGCGTATGGATTGAGCGGGTATGCCTGCAGGCAGGTGGTGGCTGTAAGCGGGGCTATGCCGGCTATGGATACGATCCGCAACGAATCGGCGGATGCATATGGTTATGTGCTGCGCTGGCAGGGAATGTCTTCGGCACGTACAGTAGCCCAGTTGCTAAAAAAAGAAGTACGCCTGCGTTATGCTGAAACGGCTTTTGACCTTAACGGCCAGAGTTTTCCGGCCGGATCGGTTATCATACTGCGAAAAGGAAATGAGCGGTTTGGTAATACATTATGGCCGCTGGTAGCCAGGATTGCCAATGACAATCAGGTAAAATTAAACCTGGTAAATACCGGTATGGTAGATAAAGGCTTTGATTTTGGCAGCTCTAAAGTGCATCCCATGAAAGCGGTAAATGTAGTATTGCTTACCGGCGAAGGTGTGGGCACACTTGCTGCCGGCGAAGTATGGCACTTCTTTGAGCGCGACCTGCAGTATCCCATCACACTGGTCAATGCAAACGACTTTGGCCGTATTCGCTGGAGCGAAGTGCAGGTACTTATACTGCCCGATGGCAATTATCGTTTCCTGAACGATAAAGCAGCGGCTGCGCAGCTGCAGCAATGGATACAGGGCGGCGGCCGTGTAATAGCCATGGAGTCTGCAGTAAACCAGTTGTCGCGTCAGGAGTGGAGTGTACTCGCCCAACGCAAGGACCCCGATCCTGATAGTGCCGACAAAAAGAATCCGTATCAGCCGCTAAAGGCATTTGCCAACCGCGAAAAAGAAGATGTGACCACGTATACACCCGGCTCCATCTTCCGCGTAGATGCAGACAGTACACACCCGCTGATGTATGGATACCCGAGTTTTTATTACACCCTGAAGATGGATACCAACATCTATGATTATATAAAAAAAGATGGATGGAATGCCGGCGTTATCAAAAAGGACAACCAGCTGTCCGGATTTGTAGGATACCGGCTTAAACGCAAACTGGTAGATGGACTGTTGTTTGGCGTTCAGGATGAAGGCCGCGGCGCCATCGTTTACCTGGCAGATGACGTACTGTTCCGCAACTTCTGGGAAAACGGAAAACTCATGTTTGCCAATGCAGTATTTATGGTCGGACAATAAAAGTGGTCGGTGGCTAGTGGCCGGTAAGTAGTGTGTAAATCGGCTATCAATTGAATCTCTTTCTGTCCACTAGACACCGATCACTAAGAATAAAAGCGGCCAGAGGCCGCTTTTATTCTTATAATTTGATTTCTTCGTCGTGCTGATCAAAAAACTTGTATTCGGTAAGGTGATAATTGGTGTCGGCCTCCACGCGGGTTTTTTGATTGAATTTCTTTTTCCAGTAAGCCATCTTGGTCTTCCAGGGCCAGCCCTTGGTCAGATAGGCATACATAATGGGGTTGACTACCAGTTTAAGGTTTTTATGCTTATGTGTAATCAGGTAGCTTAGATTCTTTTCGATTTCATCTTCGAGCAGCAGGGTAGAAGTAATTTTGCCGGTGCCATGACAGCTGGGGCAGACCTCCTGGGTGTTGATATTCACCTCGGGCTTCATGCGCTGACGTGTAATCTGCATGATACCGAATTTGGAGATGGGTAGTACAGCATGCTTGGCACGGTCGGGTGCCATATATTCTTCCATCTTCTCTACCAGCTTGCGTTTGTTTTCGGGCAGTTTCATGTCAATGAAATCAACCACGATGATGCCACCCAGATCGCGCAGGCGTAGCTGGCGGGCAATTTCTTCGGCTGCCTCGAGGTTGGTCTCAAGTGCATTCTGCTCCTGGTTGTTGCTTACACTTTTATAACCGCTGTTTACATCAATCACATGCAGGGCTTCTGTATGTTCAATGATGAGGTAGGCGCCACTGTTGAGATTGACCGTTTTACCGAAAGACGATTTCACCTGTTTGGTAATACCAAAAGAATCGAAGATGGGCGATCCGTTCTGGTAATAAGAAACGATATCGGCCTTCTCCGGTGCAATACGTTGAATATAATTCTTGGTATCGGTGAAGATGGTGCGGTCATTGACCACAATACGGTTAAAGTCTGCGTTGAGCAGATCGCGCAGGATGCTGTTGGTCTTTGTTTGCTCGCTCAGGATTTTGGCCGGAGGGGTAGCACCTTTGAGATTGCGCTGTATTGTCTTCCACATTTCTGTAAGGGCAGACAAATCTTCGTGCAACTCGGCTGTGTTTTTACCTTCGGCAGCAGTACGCACAATCACCCCAAAGTTTTTGGGTTTGATCGCTTCCACGATCTTCTGCAGGCGTTTACGCTCTTCAGAAGAGTGGATCTTGCGCGATACTGCCACAATGTTGTTGAATGGCGTGATCACAACAAAGCGGCCTGGCAATGAGATTTCGCAACTAAGACGGGGGCCTTTGGCAGCTATCGGCTCTTTCAGGATCTGCACCAGTATATTGGGTTTTCCGCCCAACACTTCATTGATCTTACCCGTTTTGATGATCTCCGGCTCTATTTCAAATTTTCCAAAGTCAGGACCTGTTTCGCTTTTGTCGGCGATGGTCATGGCCGTGAATTTGAGCAGTGAGCGGGCGTATGGGCTCAGATCTGTATAATGAAGGAATGCATCCTTTTCGAAGCCTACATCTACGAATGCGGCATTAAGCCCGGGAATAAGTTTTTTAACTTTTCCCAGGTATAGATCCCCTACGGCAAAACGTGCATCGCTTTTTTCGCTATGCAATTCCACCAGCTTCCTGTCTTCCAGCAAGGCGATCTCTACACCCTGTGGAGCGGCATTGATAATGAGTTCTTTGTTCATTACAGCTTAATAATAATGAGTCACCTAGGTGCTGTAAACACACTGATTGTTTGTGAGGTGTACCCGGATGCAGAGAGGGAGGGTTGCAGCAGAGATCGATGGGGGAAAGTGCACACTAGTACGACAAACAACCAGTTGAGAATAAAGAAAGGCCTCGGACCGCAAAACCGAAAGCTTCTTCGGAAAGACGCTTTCGGTTTTGGCTGGCCGGAGCCAGCAAGTCCGCAATGCCTTAATTATTTATTTCTCTTCTTATGGCGGTTCTTTCTTAATCTTTTTTTACGCTTGTGCGTCGCAATTTTATGACGCTTTCTTTTCTTACCACAAGGCATACGATAATAATTTTTTGTTCTTGTTTATTAATAAGTTGAATCAACTTCACGTTTGTGCCGGCCTTATTTTTTCAGCTCGGCTATTCTCGCTTCAATATCACTTCTCACATCCTGCCGCTTAACATATTTCAGACTCTCCACATACCACTTGACGGCTTCGGCTTTATTCTTCATCCGCTCATGTGTATCGGCCAGCATCAGAATGGCTTCAATGTTTGCAGGATCCACTTTGTGTACAATCTGCAGCCGCTCCACCACTTTATCCAGCTGTCCTGTCATGAGTGCGCCACGCGCCAGGGTAAGCTGGGCATATACATTCGCACTATCCTTTGCCACTACCTCCCTGATCAGCGCAATACCATCCATCGGGTTGTCTGATGCGCCACCAAACAAATAAGCAGACCCAAGACCTACTCTGGCCGAATCATTGGCAGGATTAATTGCCAGTGCGCGTTCAAACAGATCTTTAGCCTGAAGAGCTTCCCACTTGCGGAGACCGGCATCAGGTTCCTGCTGCAGGTATTCCAAAAACAAGCGGGCTGCAAAGGTGAGGGTTTTTTCCGAATTTTCCAATCTTGCTGCTTCTGCTTCATACCAGCCATAAGCCGGGAAATAACGCATAGAATCGCCCCAGAAGTGAGAAAGCTGGTGAAATACCTTCAATTGCTGGGCCTGCACATCGCCACGGGAAATAGAGTTCTCGAGCATCGTAATGCGGCTAAGCTGTTCAGTATTAAGCTCTTTTTTACCTACGAGCAGTATTGAATCAATGGTCACCGCAGCCGGAGCCGGTCCGTGATCATGACCATCATCTGCACTATGTGTCTCTGCAACTTTTTCGGTGTGGCGGGGCAGCGTACGGCCAAAAAAGAAAAGGGCCAGGGTAAGAACCAAGGCCGCACCAATTGTAATCCATTGCGGTTTCTTCACTAGCTGATAATTTTAAAAAGCAAAGTTACCGCCGGAGCACGTAATAATCCCAATAAAACTTGGGGTATCAAACCTGCCGTAATTATTAAGCATCTTCACCCGGGCCATCATCTGGCTTGGGCTCTTTCAGCTTCTTCACTTCTGCAACGAATTCTTTTGCAGGTTTAAACGCAGGAATGTAATGTTCAGGAATATGCACTGCAATATTCTTCTTGATATTACGGCCAATCTTAGCCGCTCTTTTCTTCGTAATAAAACTACCGAAGCCACGGATGTAAATATTTTCACCGCTGGCCAGGGTGTCCTTTACTTCCTTGAACATAGTTTCCAGTGTAACAAGGACATCCACTTTGGGAATTCCTGTTTTTTCTGATATCTGGTTAACGAGATCGGCTTTCCTCATTGTTGGTAGGTTTATGATTTCAGAATGCCAATTTATAACAAAATAATATGATTGTCAATAGGATAGGGAAAAATTTTATCACCATACCCCATTTTTCCTGTAAAAAATGCCAGAAATTTGCCTCCGCACCCCCCAAAAATGACAGAAAAACGCTTTTTACCCCTTCCAACCGGAGATTTTGCCCCCCGGCTTCTGCACTGGCACCGCCATCAGAACAAACGGCAAATGCCGTGGAAAGGAGAGAAGGATCCCTATCGTATCTGGCTAAGTGAAATCATCCTGCAACAAACACGGGTAGATCAGGGCCTTGCTTATTACGAGCGGTTTGTTGCCCATTTTCCTTCGGTGAAAGCGCTGGCTGCTGCTCCGGATGCACAGGTTATGAAACTATGGGAAGGATTGGGTTATTATTCGCGTTGCCGCAACCTGCTGGCCACTGCGCGTATAATTGCAACTACCTACAATGGCCATTTCCCCGATAGCTATGAAAACATCCGCACATTGAAAGGCATTGGCCCCTATACAGCAGCGGCGATTGCTTCCTTTGCCTATAACCTGCCGCATGCAGTAGTAGATGGAAATGTCTATCGTGTACTGGCAAGAATATGGGGTAATGATCTGCCTATTGACAGCACAGCAGGTAAAAAAGCATTTGCCACCCTTGCCGATTCACTGCTCGATAAAAAAAATGCCGGACTCTATAACCAGGCTATAATGGATTTTGGCGCCACCATATGCAAACCGCAGCTTCCTCTATGCGGACAATGCATATTCGAAAAAGAATGTGTGGCACGCCGGCAAAACCGCATACAGGAATTGCCTGTAAAGGAAAAGAAGACCAAAGTACGCAAACGCTGGTTTTATTATCTCGTAATGGAATACCGAGGAAAAGTGGCTATCCGTAAGCGAACAGAAAAAGATATCTGGCAGGATCTCTATGAATTTCCTGTTCTTGAACAGAGTGATGAAACAGCTATTCCCGATCTGTTGAAGCTGGCCCGTCAGAAAAAATGGCTCAAGACAGATGCCTTTGAATTAAAGGATACTTCCGGAGCCATGCGCCAGCTTTTATCGCACCAGGTTATTACGGGCCAATTCATCAGGCTGCAGTTAAAACAAAAAACCTATCAGCAGGAAGATACGGTTTGGGTGCCGGTCGCAGAGCTCGATAACTATGCATTTCCCCGTTTTATTCGTTCCTATTTTCAGCAATATGGCTGATCCCGGCAGTACCCGGTTTGCAAAGTCATGAAGGATTTATCTAAGCCATCAGCCGAAATTATTTCCTGCAAAAACAAAGCATAACGCAGCTAACAAATCCACGCAGAACTAAATCCTGCTGAAGTCTGAATTAAGTAAATGCCTGCGCCGGGCAACTGTTTAATTGATGGAGCAGATATTGCGAAACTGGATGCCTCCACGGCCATTTACAGTGATGCTGACCGATGATGTGCCACGTCCCTGTAATTGCAGGCTGATGGTATTTTCACCTTTCTGCAACGGAATGCGGGTATAATAGATGGTATGCGGCAGGCTTTGCCAGTTGCGGGTATCGGCTTTTTCCGAAGCTGCATTGAACAGCTGCAGGGCAAGTGCCATTGCCTCGCGGGTATTTTCTTTCTTCTTATCCTTTTTCTTTTCTTCTTCCGACTTGTTTTTGTTGTCCTTATCAGATTTGTTTGGACGTACGGCCGCCTCTGCCAGTTTTTTAATAGCCAGGCGGGTGAGTGTAGAAGAGAGTTCACGCAGCATACGCTCACGCAATGTGGCAAATGCGAGCGCATTTACATTTTCTGCGGCTTCCAGTCGCCAGGTTTGTCCGTTGAGTTGTGCCTGGGCACCAGTACATGCAGGTGGCTGTGTAACGTATTTAGGCAATGCTACGCGGTAACTACGCAAATCTTCCA
>JAGODE010000212.1 GCA_017998385.1 Chitinophagaceae bacterium
ACACTCGAGTATGGCCATTCTGCTGCTGTTTGCGACAACCTGGTCACCAGCACATCCTGTGGAGCAAGGCTTTTGGCAAGCTGCCATAACTGCGGCAAATAAATCAGGCAGATGTCTGCCGAAAAAACAGCTGCTGCATCCTGTTTGCCGGGGAAAGCGGCTAACAGTTCGCGTACCTGTTCTTCTCCCTCATCACGCAAAATGCTGAGCTGTGCAGCTCTGAACAGGTAGATGGCTGCCCACAAGGCTGCATCTTCCCGCCAGGGAGGAGCTGTGCCGGCAAATTCGAGCACACGGTGATCGTATTGTTTCCCGAGTAAAATAAGGGAAGCAGCCAGATCGGCCGCCTCCAGCGGAATTATTCCGGGTTCTACCGTTACCTCACCGGTTGTAAAAAGTTCTTCGAGGAAAACGCTCAGCTGCATTTGTTCGGTTTATTCTACAGTATCGGGTAAGGTAATAAATTCAACCGGTATAGCATCGGTGAGCCATACTTTATTGGCAGAAAGATAAAACAGGTGTCCCTGTTCATGAAGTTTTCCGGCTTCAATAGTAAGGACCACTACCTTTCCATGACGCATGCCTACCTCGCGGGCTGTTTCCGGTTTATCGCTGAGGTGTACATGCTGGCGCGATTGCCGTTGAAGCCCATGCTCGCGGATGGCAGGCAAATGATCAATGGCCGTACCATGATAGAGTATGGCGGGCGGTTCTGCCGGGCTAAGCTGCAGGTCAACATCAATGCTGTGTCCCTGGTTGGCTCTGATCATTGTCTGATCTTCGTTGAAGGAAAAACGTTGTTTGTCGTTTCCGGCAACGATCTCCTGCAGGAGCTGGCGGTCTACCGCCAGTCCTTTTTCAGCAATGCCTTTGATTAGTTCGTCTACAACGGCCCAGCCCTGTCTGTCGAGACGGAGGCCGATTACCTCAGGCCGGTGACGAAGCGCCAGGCTCATGAGTTTGCTGATATGTTTTTTATGTTTGGGATTATCCATTTTTTTTGTGTTTGTCTCCGTGAAATGTGGAAATATGTCGTATAGGGCCAATGATCCGGTTGTTGAATTCGTCCAGTTGCTCTGCAGGTATCCATAGCTCGAGATGGAAATCTCCACCTACCTGCTGTACCGGAAACTGGGCGATATATGTTTCAGGCAGATCAAAAGCGACCACATATCCTATATAGCCACCTGCTTCATCATGCACATTCCATTCCCTGGCTATCTGCTCAGCATATGCAAGGTTCAATACAGGGTAAAAGATAGGCTGCCAGTATAAACGGGGCGGAAAAGATTTCATGCCTGATGCCACTACCAATTCCCATTCAGCCTGTCCCATTGGCCGGTATAACGTACGTATTTTCATTTAAGCTATAGTTTTAAGCCAACTGACCCTGATTCATGGTCTGTAAAGCTCTCGCCCTGATTTGGTCAAAGCTGGTTTCGTTGATGAGTTGCCCGTTTTCAAAAACTGTTTTTAACTGGTCTTTAGTGCCGGGCTGATCCTGTTCACCTACTGTTTTATAAATACCATCCTGCCTGATCAGTTTTAAACGGCCGGCCTTACTTTGTTTAAAGGAAGGCTGATATATTCCACTGCCATCCAGTTCCATGGGGTATTTGCGAATATCAACGGACTGCCCGTTTATTTCGGCATAGGAACACTTGAGGGCAAATTTTTGTGTATCGCGATCCACTTTCTGCAATAAGGCTCCGCCCATGCCCAATAACAGGTTTTCTGCGCTTATGCCATTCAGCGTAAGCGCTCCGTAGATGGCGCGGATGGAATCTATATTTACTCCGTCTCCCTGCAATACCCGCACCTGTGGCGGCAATACGCGGTATCCTTTATCATTGATTGTATAACCAAAACGGTCCATCAGTATCTCAAATACCCTGAGCAGTGTGATCACCGGGTCACCACTATCAGGCCTTATGACCAATGTGCCGTCTCTGTCGAGTATCTGCTGCCGGAGCGCACCACCCCAGTAATCGCGGCAGGCACGAAGAATGTTGTAGGAGTCGCTAACACAGGCTACAATACCCGCAGGCACAGTATTGAGAATATGACGGAAAACCTCCAGTTCGCCTTCTTCACCGAGCAATGTACAAATGGAATGCTCCGTGGCTGGAACAGACCGGCCATAAATGGCGCTGCTGTTGTAGTAATGTCTGATAAGCTGATTGGCGGGGATGGTATCACTGCCACTGAAGTGAATCAGGTGTGCGGCGCCGCCAATAGCAGCAGTCTCAGCTGAACTCGCTCCGCGGAAGCCGAAATCATTCAATACATAATCAATTCCTGCTTCGGCGCCCGTACTGGCTGTTTGCTGAAAATAATCGCTGACCACATCGCGTACATGACCCGATACGGTAGCTACCGTAGTGGGGTACCAGACCTGCATGAGGATCGTTTCCAAAAAATTGGTGACCCAGGCACAGGACGGATCGGTATTTTCGATGGTCATCAGAACCTGGTGGGTATCGACACGTGAACCTTCCGCAACAGCGCGGATGCGAACAGGCAACTGACCGTTGTGCTGCTGCAGCAGGTATTCAAACCGACTGCGGTCATAAATGTCTGTGCGACCAAAAACCGCAGGCAGCACTTCATCTGCCTCATCCAGTTTTTGCCTTGTAATAACCTGGCCGGCCAGCCATTTTTTCAGGATATACTGCAAACCAAAAAATACGGTAGCATCAAATTCACCGCCGCGGCTTTCGAGATATGAATAAATGCGTGTGGTGCCGGGATAATAGAGCTTATGATGTGAGTACTTATAGGCATCTGCCATCAGTACAAGATTATGATCTTTGTTCATTTTTTTCATTTTTAATAGGGTCAATAAAAACATCCTGCTGCACCCGCGATAATAATAATTCGATCAGTGGCACATGCTCGGCATTTATCCCGCCATTATGCATCATGGCAGGTAATGCCTGCAAAGGAAACCAGGCAACGGCCTCCAGATCGTCCTGGGCTTTGGCTTCACCACTTTGCAGGTGCGTATAAAATAACAGTGTAGTGATCTTATCTGCTTCCTGCCGGTAACGCCAGTCATCGATGCGGCGTGAACCGGCATAATACATCGGGCCAGTCTGTAATTCACCGCATTCTTCCTGCAACTCGCGCCGGGCCGCATCTTCATAACAAAGATCAGCCGTATCGGCAAATCCACCCGGCAGGCGCCACTGCGGGCGCTGCGGTTTGCGACCCAGCAGCAACTGGCTGCCGTCTTTGCTGAATACAGCAATATCTACCGTGGGAAATACAGCTGCATAACGATGCTGACAGGCATAGTTGATGCCCATCCGGAACTCTTCGGAGTCGGCAATCTGCGAAGCTGCTGTCTCGCGCACAGTTGTTGCAGAATGGCCAGGCACCGCCGGTAACTCTTTTACCGGTAAGGAGCCGGAATAGGCGCTGATAAAGCTGTCGCGGCTGCCATACAACAGAAACTGCTCCCCGGGCAGGGCGCTCAGCAGTAGCTGATCAAGATGGCGGCTCCACTGCACATCATCCGGATGATCGGGCAGGGGCAGTATGGTGAGTGCCGGATTCCAGGCGCGCAGCATGCGCTCACGGGTGAAAAAATCAAACGGGTTGCGCTGTGTGCACCGTAGCGGCGAAACACCCAGCACAATTACAAGACGGCCAGATTCCTCACTTACCTGTTTTAATAATTGCTGATGTCCCTCATGCAGGTAAGGAGTCTGAAAACGGGCTACTATGACGGCGATTGATTTCATTTTGCGTAATTATTACACAAATATAATACGTCATCGTTCTTCTGCCAAATATTTTGCGTAAAAAATACGCTAAATAAAAATCAATAAAACTGCTGGAATGGCCCTATATTGGCTTAAAAAGAATGGGACTCTTTGATTTTCTGAAGCGTAAGTCTTCCCAACCACCCGGGGTATCGGTGGTAGCAGCAGACAGCGGCAATACGCCCGATATGACACCGGCAGAGCTTGAGCCCGGACTTACCGTACCTGCGGTATTACTGGATGTATTCCGGAAAGCCAGAGAATTGAGTGTGCCCTATGTGAAAATTACCGCCCAAAAGCAGGATGACATCTCTTTGCATCAAAGCAGTTTTGGTAATTATCCCTGTATTCCAGCCGGATTCAATTATCCCAAAGACAGTGAAGGGAAGTTTATGTATCCGCTTGCTCAACTTAATTGCAGCGATTTACCGGCGCTGCCAGGCTATCCGGCCAGCGGCTATCTGCAGTTTTATATTTCTACCAACGATTTATACGGAATCAACTTTGATAACCTGCGGGAGCAAAAGGATTTCCGCGTACATTATTTTACGGAAGAGGAGGTGAGGGAGTATCAGACCGACTTTTCCTTTCTGCAGCAAGTGATCACGTTTAATGAAAGTCCGGTCTATGGACCCCATGCGCTTAGCTTTGAATCAGGAACTGATCGCGGAAGTATGCTGGATTACCGCTTCAGCAAGCAGTTGCGGCCGATGCTTGACCAGCTGGTGCAGAAATACCCCGCGTATGATGACGAGCTCAATGAGTATATGTATGATACCCTAAGCGGAAGTGGCCACAAAGCAGGAGGATATGCCTATTTTACCCAGGAAGATCCGAGAACCAATAATCCGGAGATAGAAGATTATGTACTTCTGCTGCAGATAGATTCAGATGATCATATTATGTGGGGTGATGTGGGGGTAGCCAATTTCTTTATCCATCCGGATGACCTGGCACGTCTTGACTTCAGCCGTGTAATGTATACCTGGGATTGCGGCTAGCCTATATTTCGAAATGGATACCTTCTTTTAGTAATTGCTGGTAACGTTGCCGGTTGAACTGGTACATCTTGCTGGGTCTGCCCTTGCCGTCGGTTTTGGCCAGTTCATTGGTTTCATCGAGAATACCCAGGGCCATTATTTTCTTGGCAAAATTGCGCCGGTCAATGGGCCGGTCGAGTAATACGGTATATAGTTTTTCCAGGTCAGAAAAAGGAAATTTTTTATCCAGCAATTCAAATCCGATGGGTTGATAGCGAATCTTGGTACGCACCCGCTCAATAGCCACCCGTACGATCTCTTTGTGATCAAAAGCGAGACGCGGCAGCTGACCGATCGGAAACCATTGGGCATTTTCTGCATCGGTAGTAGCTTTCAGCTCCTGGTATTTAGCCGATTTTACCAGGGCAAAATAAGCCACTGCAATGATCCGTTGGCGGGGATCACGTTGCGGCTCACCAAAAGTGTACAGTTGCTCGAGGTAGTTGACCGTAGCGCCGGTTTCTTCTTTTAATTCTCTTTTTACGGCTTCTTCCAGCGATTCATGCTCCAGTACGAATCCTCCCGGCAATGCCCAGCTGCTTTTATAAGGTTCATAACGCCGCTGTATGAGCAGTACAGATACGCCATCGGTTTTGGAATATCCAAATACGATGGCATCAACAGCTACTTTTATGGCACCGGGTGTGGCAGACATAAGCGCAAGATAATTCAACTCAATGACCGAAGGTAAAAAAGCCAAAGCAATTATCTTTAACCAATAATCTGCTACTATGTACCTGTTGTTTCCCGGCCGTCATCACCTGGTTACTCAATTTCAATATGATTACCTGCAGCAACTGATCCGTGAAGGATGTGAAATGAATGGAGAACGGATACAGCCGGCAGCCGTTGTATTTGCTGTTACATCGGCCAATCACAGCAATACCCGCCGCAATCCGCTGCCTTTTTATTTGCGTGCTATGATGCTGGCCCGGTTTTCTGCTTCGCTCGGCATACCCTGTTACGTTTATGGAATTGATGATTTGGGCCACACACCCGATTTTGCCGATTACACCATCAAACGGATTGTGAATGAAAGTGAAGGTTTACTGGACCTGCACCCGGGCAATACGCAGGTGATTTGTTCCACCCCTGTTTTGCAGATGTATCGCGACCTGGGGTATCGTATTTTGCCCGCCGAACTGAGCGATGAATCCTCCTGGTCTTATCATACCGCTATGCCCTGGCAACTGGTGGAGCAGATTGCGGATAATAAAGACCGGGACGATGATCGGCAACTGATGTCGCTGATTCATCCTGCTGCACAGCAGCTATGGCAGCAATACCAGTTATCGCAAAAGATCAGGATGCTGTTTTCCGATAAAATGATCGGCAGCGATGGCGATCTGACCAGTACCCGCGACTACAATGTGTATGTACGGCAAATGGATGAAATTGCCGGACTCAAATTTGAGGACACGGCTCCTTTCATTCAACCCGGTCGCATCGGCGATATCGGTTGTGCGGTGGGGTCCTGGATACGTATGGCCTGTGCGCAGCCGGCATTGCGTGAATCGGATTTTTATGGCATCGAAGTCTCCCGGTTTTTATTTGAGCTTTGCCAGCAGCGCAAGCTCAATGGCGATTTCAAAAATCCTTTTGTTTTCTTTTCGCAGAAGAATGCGGTGACGGGACTCGTTTTTCCACGCCTTTCCATGAATACGATTCATACTTCTTCGCTTACCCATGAAATTGAATCGTATGGCGGACGGGCCGACCTGCTTCAGTTTATACGCAACCGTTTTGAAGAACTGGTGCATGGCGGTTGCTGGATCAACCGCGATGTAGTGGCACCGTTTGACAAAGAAAAAGAAGTATACCTCTGGCTGCGTGAAGATGACGGTGAAAATGACGAAACTGTTTTAGCGGGATATACGCTCCCCGAAAAAATCCGCCGTTTGTCTACCCGCGCACGCTTTTACCGGTTTGCCCGCGATTTCAGAAAAGGAGAGGGATATGTATTGCCTTACCGCAACGAAATAATAGATGGTAAACTGTATCATGTACTGCGGCTGGCCGATGCGGCTGAATTTTTAAGCCGGAAAGATTATGCAGATAACTGGGAGAGCGAAATGCACGAAACCTTTTGTTTCTGGGATTTTGAAGAATGGAAACAGGAGTTGCAGAATGCAGGATTCCGGATTCATCCCGGTTCCTGCGCCTTCCGTAATGAATGGATTACCGAAAACCGCTGGAAGAACTGCAGCGCGATCAGCACACTTGTCAACGGACAACTCATGCCCGTTGATTATCCGCTTACCACCATGATACTGGTGGCGGTAAAAGATTGATGGCCGGCATTACAGTTTGCCTTTATTCAACACGTGTAGGCATGTATTGCTTATTCCGAAAAATTGTACTGGTTTTTGCCGTATGCCAGCTCTTTTGTATGATGGCACGGGCGCAGGATAACCGGATATTACCAGTCATTCCCGCACCCGTGCAATGGCAGGCATCAGCTGGCAAATGCTGGTTGGAAGCAGATACCCGTATAGCCATACAGCACGATTCCCTGCAGCCAGTCGCCACCCTGTTGCGGCAATACCTGGCTGAGCTGCAAGGCCGGAAGAATGCGACTGCCAGTGCATCCAATACGATTATATCTCTTCGGATCAATACAACACTGGGCAATTCGGCTGAAGCCTATTCTATCGATGCAGGAGCGCATGAACTGGTTATCGAAGGGCGTGACCTGAGGGGGCTTGGCTGGGGTGTACAAACATTGCGGCAGTTATGGCAACCTTCATCTGAAGGTTACTGGTTGCCGGCATTGCAGCTGCAGGATGAACCTCGCTTTGCTTACAGGGGAATGGCGCTGGATGTAAGCCGTCATTTTTTTCCGGTTTCTTTTATTCGACAGTATATCGATCTGCTGGCATTGTATAAGTTCAATACGTTTCACTGGCACCTCACAGATGATCAGGGCTGGCGGATTGAGATCAAATCATTGCCACGCCTGCAGGAAGTGGCTGCCTGGCGCAGCGGCACACTTACAGGACATAAAAAAGAATTGCCCCATCGCTTTGATGATATACGATATGGCGGTTATTATACGCAGGATGAAATAAAAGATATGGTAGCCTATGCGCAGCAACGGGGTATTACCATCATTCCCGAGATTGAAATGCCGGGCCATGCACTGGCAGCCCTCGCAGCCTACCCGCAACTTGGCTGCACCGGTGGTCCCTACGAGACTGCCCGCTTCTGGGGCATCTTTGATGATGTCTTTTGTGCAGGTAATGAC